>JADJVI010000012.1 GCA_016710645.1 Actinomycetales bacterium
TGATGATCTGCACCCAGGTGGTGCCCTTCATGCCACCGATGAGCACGTAGATGATCATCAGCGCGCCGACGACGGCGATAACGATGCTCTGGCCGGTGCGGTCGGTGATGCCGAGCAGCAGGGCCACCAGGCCACCGGCGCCGGCCATCTGGGCCAGCAGGTAGAAGGCCGACACGGCGAGCGTGTTGATGGCAGCGGCGGTGCGGACCGGACGCTGCCGGAGCCGGAAGGACAGCACGTCGGCCATGGTGAACTTGCCGGTGTTACGCAGCAGCTCGGCGACGAGCAGCAGGGCGACGAGCCAGGCGACGAGGAAGCCGATCGAGTAGAGGAAGCCGTCGTAGCCGTTGACCGCGATGGCGCCGGCGATCCCAAGGAAGGACGCAGCCGAGAGGTAGTCACCGGTGATGGCGATGCCGTTCTGGCGTCCGGAGAACGCGCGGCCACCGGCGTAGTAGTCGGCTGCCGAGGTGTTCTGCTTGGACACCCGGATGACGATCCCGAGGGTGACCAGGACGAAGATGCTGAAGATCGCGATGTTCAGCGTCGTGTTGCCGACCTGGGTCGCGGCCGGAATGACAAGGGCGTTCACTGCAGGGTCCCCGCTCCATGTGCTCGGCCAGCTTCTCGGCGGCCGGGTCGAGTTCACGGTCTGCCCAGCGGGCGTAGTACATCGTGATGGCGAACGTCGTGACGAACTGCAACAGGCCCAGGATGAGGCCGACGGTGATGTTGCCGACGACGTGCTGGCTCATGAAGTCGGTCGCGTAGGTCGCGAGGATGACGTAGAGGAAGTACCAGGCGAGGAACGCGCCGGTCATCGGGAAGACGAAGCCGCGGAACTTCTTGCGAAGGGCCGCGAACTCCCTGCGAGTTCTGTACCGAGATATCTCGCGGCACGCTCCTCGCTGATGTCGTTGGGACCGCTCAAGGGGACCTCCAGTGGGACGGGACTACGGATCGTCTCCGCAGTGGCGTGGGTCACAGACTGGGGCTGATGGCGCGAGCCGCCAGAGGCACGCGCCGGATGGGAAGGGGTGCTGCCTGAAGGGTCAACCGGCTGCGCCGAACGGTCACGGCATACGCCCAACGGTCGCGCCTCGCGCGAGTCCGTCGGGACCGCGCGCCGCAGGCACGCGCCTCGGGCGAGAGTCGGGACGATTCAGGCGTCGGTATGCCGTCCGGCCACCTCCTCGGGCGCGTGCAGGCGCACGAGGATGCGGGCGGCGTTCTTGGGGACCGAGCCCGGGGTGGCCAGCGAGACGATGACCGTGGTGGCGAAGGCGATCGGCATACTCCAGGCGGCCGGCTGAGCCAGCAGCGTGCCGATCCACCCGCGGTCGCCGCTGCCGCCCCACCCAGCGACCGTGGCGACGGTGGCGCCGATGGCCAACGCGCCGCCGACGGCCAGGCCCGCCAGCGCGCCGGTGACCGAGAGCCGGCGCCACCACACGCCGAGCACGAGGACTGGCGACAGCGTCGAGGCCGCGACGGCGAAGGCCATCCCCACGGTGTCGGCGAGGGTGACCTGGCCCCAGAACCACGACGCGGCATACGGGACGAGGATGGCGACGGCGGAGGCGAGCCGGAAGCTGTGGGTGCGCGGCAGGTCGCCGCCACTGCGCCGGTTGAGTCGGCCGGAGAAGAGGTCCTGGTCGATGACTCCGGCGACCGAGACGGTGAGCCCGCTGGCCGTCGAGAGGAAGGCCGCGAACGCGCCGCCGGCGAGGATCGCGGAGAGCAGGTCACCGAGGGTGCCGGGGACCATCGCGCTGGGCAGCAGCAGGACGATGCTGTCGGCCCGAGTGCCCGGGGGCAGGGCCGGGAGGTAGATGCGGGCGAGCATCGCGATGATCGGCGGGAAGACGTAGAAGAGGCCGATGAGACCGATGACGATGACCGTCGTGCGCCGGGCCGCCCGGCCGTCGGGGTTGGTGTAGAAGCGGACGAGCACGTGCGGCAGGCCCATCGTGCCGAAGCACAGGGCGAGCAGGGTCGAGTAGGTGGCGTAGACCGGGTGTTCGCGGGCGGCATACCCCGCGCCGGGGCCGTTGAAGGGCCGTTGGGGGAGGTGACACTGGGGAGGGGTTGGCCGTCGCGGAGCCAGAGCCACAGCAGCACGAAGGACGGGACGGCGATGGCGACGAGCTTGATCCAGTACTGCATGGCCTGCACCAGCGTGATCGAGCGCATGCCGCCCGCCGCGACGCTGGCCAGCACGACGACTGCGACCACGAGGCTGCCGATCGCCGGGTGGGCGCCGGTGACCGTTTGCAGGGCCAGGCCCGCGCCCTGGAACTGCGGGAGCAGGTAGAGCCAGCCGATCGCGATGACCAGCAGAGAGGAGATGCTGCGGATCCGTCGCGATTGCAGTCGGGCTTCGGCGAAATCGGGGATCGTGTAGGCCCCTGAGCGACGCAGTGGGGCGGCGACGAGGACGAGCAGGACGAGATAGCCCAGGGTGTAACCGACCGGCAGCCACAGCATGTCGGTGCCGAGCGAGTAGACGATGCCGGCGACGCCGAGGAAGGACGCGGCAGACAGGTATTCGCCGCTGATGGCCGATGCGTTCCAACCCGCGGTGACGGTGCGCCCGGCGACGTAGAAGTCGCTCGTCGTGCGGGACAGCCGCAGCCCGAGGGCGCCCACCGCGACGGTGACGACGCAAACCAGGGTGATGGCCAGCAGGCCCCAGCTAGAGGTCATCGGCTGCTCGTGTGGCTGCTCATTGTTGGCGGTTCATCAGGTCGGTGAAGTCGCGCTCGATGCGCTCGGACTGGCGCACGTGCAGCCGCGCGGCGGCATACACAACGGGGTAGACGACCACCCCGACGACGACCCAGCTCAGGGGCACCGGACCTACGCTGGCCCGCGCGACCGCAGGGTTGAGCAGGAAGAGCGCCGGGAGCGCGAAGAGGAGGCCACCGACGCCAAGCAGCACGGCCAACGCCAGGCGCAACTGGGCGCGCAGCAGGGCGGTCAGGTAGACCTCGCCGAGACCGGTCTGTTCGGTGAGTTCGACTGCGTCAGAACGCCGTTCGCCGCGGCGGCGCGCATCGCGTCGGGGCGAGGTGATCCGCACTCGCTTGGGGGGCGGGGTCGGGTCTGCCATGGCGTCGGTGGCTGGGTGTCGGTGTCGGTGACTGGTGTCGGTGGTGTTGGGTGGCCGACGCGCCGGGTCAGGCGCCCGTGGGACGGTTGGCGGATCGGATCAGCCGGTCGCGCAAAGCGCGGGTATGCCGTCGGCTCACCTCGAGCTCGATGTCCTCGCCGAGCCGCACCTTGCAGCGCCCGCCCTGCACCGTGACAGCCGTGATCTGGGCGGTCGAGACGAGAGTCGAGCGGTGGATGCGCACGAATCCGCTGTCCCCCCACCGTTCTTCGAGGGCGTTGAGCGAGATGCGCACGAGATGCGAACCCTTGGCGGTGTGCAGCCTCGCGTAGTCACCCTGGGCCTGGGCATAGATGATCTGGCTGCGCTGGACGAACGTCGTCACGCCGCCCAACTCGACCGGGATGGTCTCGTCACCAGGCTGGTCAGGGCTAGTGGGCTTGGCCGGCAGCGGCTTGGGTTCGGCGCGCTGGGCGACCACCCGGCGGACTGCTTCGGAAAGCCGTTCGGCCCGAACAGGTTTCATGACGTAGTCGGTCGCCTGCAGCTCGAAGGCCGCCACCGCATGCTCGTCGTATGCCGTGACGAACACGACCTGGGGCGGGTCGGCGAACTTCGCCAGGACCCGGGCGAGCGAGAGCCCGTCGAGGTCGGGCATTGAGATGTCGGTGAAGATGACGTCGATGGCGTGGGTGTCCAGCGCCTTGAGCGCCTCGGTGCCGCTGGACGCCGTGTGGATCTCGCCGATGCGCTCGTCCTGCCCCAGCAGGTAGGCCAACTCGGACAGCGTCGGCGCCTCGTCGTCGACGAGCAGCGCTCGCAACGGCGTGAGGGGCTCCGGCGCCGTAGTCATGCCGGACAGGATAGGCGCCGCGGGCCCGATGTCAGGGCAGGACGCCGGGAGCGAACTTCGGGACGCGGAACGACACGCGCGTGCCGGCACCCGGGGCAGTCTCCACCACGAGCCCGTACTCGTCGCCATAGGCCTGCCGCAGCCGGGCGTCGACATTGCCCAATCCGACACTGTCCCGGCCGCTTTCGCCGGCAAGCACGGCACGGATCGTGTCGGGATCGCTGCCGCTGCCGTCGTCCTCGATGGTGATCTCGGCATGCGCGCCGACATCTGCGGCGTGGATGCTCACGTGACCGACGCCGGCCTTGCCCTCGATGCCGTGGCGTACGGCGTTCTCGACCAGCGGTTGGATCGCGAGGAACGGCACCGACACGCTGAGCACCTCTGGCGCAATGGTCAGTTGCACCAGGAGCCGGTCCCCGAAGCGGGCCTTCTCCAGCGCCAGATAGCGCTCGATGTTCTGCAGTTCGTCGCGCAGCGGGGTGAAGGCGCCGCCCCGCCGGAACGCATAACGGGTGAAATCGGCGAATTCCAGCAACAGCTCTCGCGCCCGATCCGGATCAGTGCGGACGAATGACGCAATAGCCGCCAGGCAGTTGTAGATGAAGTGCGGGCTGATCTGTGCTCGCAGAGCCCGCAATTCAGCTTCCATGACCCGCGTCCGTTGCCGGCCGAGTTCGGCCAGCTCGATCTGGGTCGAGATCCAGCGGGCCAGTTCCTCGGTCGCCCGCACCAGCCCAGCCGAGGTCGAGCGGCCGTATGCCGCGAGGACGGCGACGACGTGGTCGTCGGCCACGATCGGCGCGAAAATGCCTGACCTGATCGGGCAGTCCGGGTCGCCGCACGTGATCTCGCGATCGGTCAGCACGAGGGTGCGTCCCGAGGTTAATACCGGCTGCGCATGTCGAGGTACGTCACCGCGATGGTGGGTGCCCGCGCCGTCCCACGCCAGCGTGCCGCCGGTGTCGCTGATCGCAACGGCCTCCGAGCCGAGCATCGAGCGCAGGTGTCTGGTCGCCCGCGACGCGCCCTCGGGGGTGAGCCCGTCCCGCAACGAGCGGGTCGCCAAGGACACGGTGTGCAGGGTCTGATAGGTGGCGCGGTCCACCGGCGACACGAACCGCCGTCGCCGCACCAGCCGGCCGACGACGATCGCTAACGCCAAGACGGCCGCAATGATCAGGGCCAGCTGCGGTGTGGACAGCGGGGTGGACACGGCGACACTGTATGCCGTGCCCGTCCAGTGCCCCTGTGGTCGCGGCTGGCCACGGGACCGGAGCCCAGCGGTCGGTGACCATCCCCGCTCGCGAGGTGGGCGGACGGCATACCCACGGGATGTGGGCGGACGGCATACCCACGGGAGGTGGGCGGACGGCATACCCTCCTTGGGTGTCTGATCCTCACCCCGTGCTGGCCCTGCTCGACCTCCCCGGCGTGCGCGAGGGCGTCGATCGCGCCCGCGAGGCGACCACCGCACTGCGTTGGCACGAGGCACTGCGGCGGCGGGTGCCCGAAGCCTCGGCCGAGTCGCGCATCCGTGGCGCCCGTGCGAGCGCCGCGCTCGACGGGGCCGAGTTGCCGGTCGATCTGGTCCGCGACCTTGTGCGCGGGGCTCGGTCCTGGCCCGAGCATCCGGACCCGGTCGAGGCAGTGGTACGAGGAGCGGTGCAGGCCAGCGCCGAGACCGAGCACCTGCGCCCGGTG
The DNA here is from genome assembly GCA_016710645.1 of Actinomycetales bacterium. Taxonomy (GTDB): domain Bacteria; phylum Actinomycetota; class Actinomycetes; order Actinomycetales; family Dermatophilaceae; genus Phosphoribacter. The sequence continues at coordinate 5,670 of JADJVI010000012.1, forward strand.
CTCATTGCGTCGCCTGCGCAGGCGCTGGCGCGACTGCACGTGGCTGCGGCCGCGGGACTGCTGCCGGCAGCGCAGGTAGGGCGGCCGCGGATGGTGGGGGAGGACGCGCGGGAGTTCATGGACCTCGGTGCCGCGCCGGACGCCGACGTCGTGCAGCAGCGGCTGGCCGGGGTGGCCGATCTCGTCCGGGAGGCGGGCCGGCTGCCGGTGCCGCTAGTCGCCGCGCTGGTCCACGCCGAGATCGCCGTGGTGCGGCCGTTCGTGCTCGGCAACGGCCTCGTGGCGCGTTCGCTCGAGCGGCTCGTGGTGCAGGCCGCCGGGCTCGACCCGACCGGCGTAGCCGTGCCCGAGGTCGGCTATCTGGATGGCGGGACCACGGCATACCTGGGGGCTCTGGCGGCCTATGCGACGGGCACTCGGGAGGGTGTCGCGCTGTGGTTGCGGCACAGCGCCGAGGCATCGGTGCGAGCGGCGGCAGAGGGCGGACGGATCGCCGACGCGGTGCGAGTGGGTCGGCTGGGCGGCCACTGACGGACCTGACTCGGGCGATGCGGGGGGCGGTCGTCTCGCGGGATGAGCGAGCGGCTCACGAATTTCTCACGGTTGTCCACCGGAGCCTGTCCGTTTTCATGCACTTGGCGGTAATACGTGCTTAAAGAGATTGCCAAGAGCGTGAAGACACCGCCGGGAAAGTTTGCGTTGCGGTGCGTCAGGCGTGACAATGGCAGTGCTCCCCTTCGGGGTTGAGCGGTTGCGCACTGGCCCCTCCCCCCCGGTGCCAGCGCGCCAGACGGCCCCCGTTGCCCCCCCGACGGGGGCCGTCGCATGTCCGGGCAGCGGTCATCCGGTTGTCCACATCCGGCGGACGCACGTCCCACCGTCCACAGGGTGACTTCTTGGCCGCTGCGGACGCGGTGTCGAGGTCGCACCGTGAGGTCATGGGAGATGTGCGCGGGCGGCCACGGATGGTCGCGGTCGTGGGTGCCTCGGGCGGGTGCGGTGCCTCGACCCTCACGGCTGCGGTATGCCGTGCAGCGTCCAGTTCGGGGTGGTCGGTGGTGGCCGTCGATGCGCAGCCCGGTGCAGCGGGCCTTGACGTCGTGCTGTCCCTCGACCATGTGCCCGGCGTGCGCTGGCCGGATCTCGCCCGCCTGCGCGGGGCGGTCGACGGGCCCGACCTCATCGCGCGCTTGCCCGGCGGCGACGGGGTTGCCGTGTTGTCGCACGGGCGCGACGGCCAACCTCCCCCTGGGCCGGAAGCGTTGTCGGCGGTGCTCGCCGGCCTCGTGACAGGTGCCGCTCCAGGAGTGGGTCTCGGTGACGCGCTGTCCCATCCGGACCTCGTCGTCGTGGATGCGTCCCGGGAATCGACCGTCGGGGCCGCCCGTGACTGGTGGGGGTGCGTCGATCTGGCGGTCGTCGTGGCAGGCACCGGCCTCGTCGAGTTGGCCGCCCTCAGCGCCGTCGCAGCGGCACTGGACCTGATGGGTGTGCCCGTCGTCCTCGTGCTGCGCGGTGACCGGGTGCCGGCGCGCTTGTGCGATGACGTCGAGGACAGCCTGGGGGTGCCGGTGCTGGTGACGGTGGGCAGCGATCCGAGCGTGGCGCGGGATCTCGTCCGGGGGCGGGCTCCCGGCGGCGGTTCAGGCGCCGTGGCGAGGGCTGCAGGAGCCATCCTCGCGGCCGTGGGGATCGGCCCGACGTCCGGTCGAGGCGAGGCTCTGGGACCTGCGCCCGGCCGGTCATCACGGAGGGCCTCGTGACGGAACTCCGCCGATGCCCCGCTGCAGCCCGGCCGGAGGCGTCACCCGGTCCGTCGAGGGGGAGTGCCTCGTGATGCCCTGGTCACACCGCTCGGCCGTCGCGCCCGTCTCCATCTCCCCCTTCCGGGCCGGCGGGAGGCCGCACGCGATGCCCGACCCGGTGCCGTCATCGAGGCCTGGCCCGGACAGCGTGCAGGAGCGGTTGGAGCGGGTCGTCAGGGATGGGCGCGCACCCGACGCACAGCTCGTCGCCGATGTCGCCAGCGCCGAACGAGGGTTGCTGGGCGAGCAGGGCACGGCGGCCACCTGGCAGGCCTTGCGATCGGCCGTCCTCGGCGCCGGACCGCTGGAAGAGCTCCTTGCCGATGTCGCCGTCACCGATATCGCGGTTAACGGCGACGGACGGGTGTGGGTCGATCGAGGCGTCGGCATGGTGCCAACGGACGTGGCAGTCGGTGCGGCCCGGGACTGCCGGGCGCTGGCGGTCCGCCTGGCGGCGCTGGCCGGGCGTCGTCTGGACGAAGCGGCACCGTTCGTCGACGGGATCCTTCCCTCGGGGGTGCGCCTGCACGCGATCCTTCCGCCCCTGGTCAGCGGGGGTGCCCACATCACCCTGCGAGTGCCTGCCAGGCGTCCCTTCGCACTGGCCGAGTTGGTCGATGCGGGGATGGTGCCGCGCGAATGGGTCGATGAGCTCACCCAATTGGTGCGCAGTCGAGTGTCGTTCGTCATCAGCGGTGGGACCGGAGCGGGCAAGACGACCTTGCTCGCGGCGTTGCTCGGCGAGTCCGACCCGGGCGACCGGATCGTCGTGGTCGAGGACGTCCGAGAGGTGCGGCTGGCCCACCCCCATGTCGTGCACCTGGAGGGCCGGCCGCCCAACGTCGAGGGAGCCGGAGAGGTGACCATGGTCGCGCTGGTGCGCCAGGCCCTGCGGATGCGGCCGGATCGCCTGGTCGTCGGCGAGGTCAGGGGTGCCGAGGTACGCGAACTCCTCGCGGCCCTCAACACCGGCCACGACGGCGGGTGCGGCACCCTGCACGCCAACGCGCCAGGTGATGTCGTGGCCCGGTTCGAGGCGCTCGGGGCCTTGGCCGGTATGCCGTCCGCCTCAGTCCACGCGCAGTTGCGCAGCGCGGTCCACGTGGTCTTGCACGTGCGTCGGCATGGTGATGGGCGGCGGGTCCTCGATTCGGTAGGCGTGGTGTCGCAGGACCGGGGTGAGCCGGTGGTGCGCACGGCCCTGGCGCGGGGCGGTGGTGGATCGATCGTCGATCCCGACGCGCGCGTGCGCTGGGACGCATTGCTGGTGGGGCGACGATGACGATTCTCGTGGCAGCTCTGGTCGCACTCGCGGTGCTCGTGTGGCCCCGGCGTGCCTCATCGCTCGGCTTGCCGGCTGCGGGTGGCCGCCCGGCTGAGACGGACGCTCAGCAGCGCGGTCGCGGGGTTTCCGGGGCGCCCGAGGGATCGAGAGCATCGCGGACGGCGCAGTGGTGGACACGCCGAGCTGCGTCCTCGGATGACGCGCCCACCCTGCAGGCCCTGGACCTCGTGGCCGCGGCGGTGCGCGCCGGCTGTCATCCGAAGACCGCATTGGACTACGCCACGGCCGAGCTGGGCTTGGCGAGTGATGGCTTGATCCTCGGCGCGGGCGCGGGCGCGGGCGCGGACGCCGGCGCTGGCGCCATCGGGTCGGGCGAGGGCGGGGCGCTGGGCGTCGCGAGCGGTTCCCGGGCCGAGACCCAGGGTGGCGTGCTGGGTGATCCTCCGAAGGACCAACGTGGTCCGCCGGGACTGCTGTTCGTCTCCCGCGCATGGCGCCTGTCCGTCGAGGCGGGCGTGCCGTTGGCGGATGCGATCGACGTCGGAGTCGAACTCCTCCGGGCCGACCGGAGGGCTGCTTCCCAGCTGGAGGTCGCCCTCGCCGGGCCTCGCGCGACGATCAGGGTGCTTACGCTGCTGCCCTTGGCCGGCCCTCTGCTCGGTGCGGCGTTCGGGGTCTCCCCGGCGGCCTGGCTGAGCAGTCCGATAGCAGTGGCGTCGGTGCTCGCGGGCGTCGCCTTGATGGGTTTCGGACGCTGGTGGTGCGCTCGCCTGATCGCCGGTGTCTCGCGGGCCCCCGACGGAGCCGACCCGGTGGAGATCGCCGGGACGACCGACCTGCTGGCCTTGGTCCTGCGCGGCGGTTGTGGCGTGGTCGACGGTCTTGAGCAGGTTGCCGCCGTCTCAGGTCCCCAGGTGGCCGCCGACCTTGCGTCGGTCGCTGCCGCCGTGCGATGGGGTATGCCGTGGACCCAGGCTTGGGGGGCTGTGGGCTCTGGCTGGTCTGCCGTCGCACGGGCCGTCGTCCTGGCGGACGCCCTGGGCGTGCCTCCAAGCGGACCCTTGTCCCGGGCTGCCGCCGACCAGCGTCGTGACCACGCGACCGGCATCGAGATCGCTACGGCTCGGTTGGGGGTGCGGATCGTGCTGCCGCTGGGTCTGGCGTTCCTGCCGGCGTTCGTGCTCGTCGGCCTCGTCCCTCTGGTGCTAGCGCTGGCCGGAGAGCTGTGGCGGGGATGACCGGGGCCCGGGGTCGACCCGCGGACGTCATTCGGTTGTCACCAGGTTCGGCTGCAGCACGCAGGGATGCGAACCGGCCAGGGAGGGAGCACCCGGGTCCGTGCGTCGCGTTCAGTCAGTTGTCACGAGGTTCGGCTGCAGCACGGCGAGGGAGGTGAACCCGCCCGAGACGTTGGCGGACGGCATACCTGCTGCTGCCAGCGTGCGGTGGGCGAGGTAGGAACGGAAGCCGGAGGCGCAGTGCACGACGATCGGTCGATCGCCGGCCAGTTCGCGGATGCGGTCGAGGGAAGCTGCGACCTCGGGTTGCGGGACGAGAGTCGCGCCGGCGATATGTCCACGAGCCCACTCGCCGGGGTTGCGGACATCGAGAACGAACTGCAGTTCTGGGTCGATCGCCACCACCGGGTCGTGCTGGGTCAACTCAGCGCGCAGGACGTTGTCGGCAATCATCCCGAGCATCAGCACCGGGTCCTTCGCCGCGCCGAAGGGAGGGGCATAACTGAGGTCGAGATCGACGAGATCGTCGGCGTGCAGTCCACCGCGAGCAGCGGTCGCGATGACGTCGATCCGCTTGTCGATGCCCGCGCGGCCGGCGCCCTGAGCGCCGAGGATGCGACCGTCCGGGGCGAAGTGAAGCACCAAGTGCATCGCCTCAGCGCCGGGGTAGTAGCCGGCATGGTGGCCGCTGTGGGTGCGAGCGGTGTGGAAAGCCAGGTCGCCCAGGGCCCGCCGTGAGGCGCCGGTCATGCCGACGACAAGGTCGAAGACCCGCACGATCGCGGTGCCGAGTGGGCGAGGTGACCGGCGGTGGCGGTCGCTCAAGCCTGCCCAGCTTGCGACGATCGAATCCGCGGCCACCCGGCCACCACGGTTGGCGGGAGTGGCCAGCGCCACAGGCCCGACAGCCCCGGTCACCGCATGGACGCTCGCAGTGGCGTCCCCGACCGCCCAGATGAAGGGGTCGGAGGTGCGCTGGGCGTCATCGACGACAATGGCGCCACCGCCGGTCAGCTCCAGCCCTGCCGACTCGGCGAGCTCGGTGCGGGGCTTGACCCCGACGGACAGCACGACAAGGTCGGTCGGCAGGACGGTGCCGTCGGCCAGCGTGACGACCGGCCGTCCCGATGCGTCGGCGATGCTCGTCGCGGCCACGCCTTCGTGCACGGCGACCCCATGGGCTTGCAGTTCCGCGCGCACGTAGTGGGCGATCTCGGGGTCGACGATTGGTAGCACGTGCGGGGCGGCCTCGATGACGGCAACCTCCAGGCCAGCGTGGCGCAGCCCTTCGGCGGCCTCCAGCCCGATAAATCCGGCGCCCAGCACCACCGCGCGAGTGGCGCCCTCGGTGACCCAGCTGCGCAACGCCTCGGCATCGGGCACGGTGCGCAGGGTGCGGACCCGCGGGTGGTCGATCCCCGGGATCGGGGGCGTCACGGCATACGCGCCGGGAGCCAGGACCAGGGCGTCGTAGGCGAGGGTCTGCGTGGTGCCGTCGGCGCCGCCGGTTTCTAGGGTGATGGTGCGAGCAGCGCGGTCGATCGCGGTGGCGGTGGTGCGGCTGCGGACGTCGAGACGCAAGGTGCGAGCCAGCGACGTGGGGGTGTGCAGCAGGAGGGAGCGCCGCTGCTCAATCTCCCCGCTGACGTAATAGGGCAGCCCACAGTTGGCGAACGAGACCTCCTCGCCCTGCTCGACAACGATGATGTGCGCGTTTTCGTCACGTCGACGCAACCGGGCTGCGGCGCTCATCCCTCCAGCGACTCCACCGACGACAATGACTGTCCGCTGTGCTTCACGATCCGCGCTCACAAGTCCACCATCCTATACCCCTAGGGGTATCTCTATGCACATCCTCCTGAGGATCGTCCCACCGTCCACAGCCTGTGGCACCGGGCCAGCGGGGTGATTCAGAACGCTCGCAAGATGGCTTCGTCGCACGGAACCAAGCCATGAGGAGGACGAGATGGTGCGCAGGGGTTGGAAGCTGACGGCTGAGGCGGTGCAGGCTCGGGCGCGCGGGGTGCGTCGTCGCGTCGATGCTGGGATGACCACGGCGGAGTATGCCGTCGGCACCCTCGCGGCGGTGGCCATGGCGGTGGCGCTCATCGCGGTCGCGCGGTCGGACATGGTGCGGGGTGCGCTCGCGCGAGTCATTCAGACCGCCTTGGGCGCTGGTGGGTGACGTGCGAGGCAGTCCGCCCCGGGGTCGGGACCGACGTCGTGACCCGTGTGGAGACCGGCGGGACGGGCGTAGCGACTGGCGTCGGGACTGGCGTCGTGATCGCGGAATGGCCACCGTCGAGGTGGCTGTGGTGATGCCGGTCGTGGTGGCGTTGTTGGCCGTGTGCCTGGGGGCCTTGTCGCTCGGTGTCGACCGAGTCCGCTGCGTCGACGCCGCTCGGCTGGCCGCCCGGTCCCTGGCCCGCGGTGACGACTCGGGGGTCGCGGTGTCGTTGGCTCGCACGGCCGCACCTCCCGGGGCGAATGTTGGGGTGAGCTCATCCGGCGACCGCGTCACGGTGACCGTGACGAGCGCTCGATCGGTGGGCTGGCTGGGCCGGTTCGAAGTGGTGGGTAGCGCCACTGGTCAGCGCGAAGCCGCCGGAGCGGCCGACCCATGAGTTGGCCCGACTTTGGCATCGGCCGTCGTCGGGATCGCGGGAGTGCCACCGTGCTGGCAGCCGCCCTCGCTGCGCTGGTCGTGGCCTTCAGCATCGGCGCGGCCGTGGTGGCCACGGCGGTGGCGACCTCGCATGCTGCGCGCAACGGCGCCGATCTCGCTGCCCTCGCGGTCGCTTCCGAGGCTTGGTCAGCGGGCCCGGCAACAGCCTGCGCTCAGGGCGGGGCAATCGCCGCTGCCAACGGCGGGGTGTTGACTGCTTGCTCGGTCCACGCTTCGGGAGTGGCGCGGGTGCAGGTCACGGTGACCTGGGCCCGAGGGCCGTGGCAGCTGGCGTCGACCGCCTCTGCTCAAGCCGGACCCGGCTGAACGCGAGGCTCAGAGGCTGCGGTCGGTGGGCTCGTTCGGGCGGGCTGCGGGACGCTGGGGCTCGGCTGTGCGGGCCGGGGTGGACTGCTTGAGTTCGCGCAGTTCGCGTCGCTGAGCGGCCTTGCGCTTGGCTCCGGCGGCCATCAGCCGTACGCCCATCCAGAGCAGCAGCATCGCGACCGCGCCGGCGATGAACACCGTGATCGGTTGCACGGTGAGCTGCAAGAGACCGTCGGCGCCCAGCCCCACCCGCTCGCTACTTTGCAGGGCGAGCCAGGCAAAGAGGGCGCCCCCACCAACACCGATGAGCAACAAGACGAGACCGACGGCAACCATGAGCAACCTCCGCGATGCAACCAGCCTCAGCCGGACCCCAGAGCGCGCAACAGCGTGCCCTCGGGCTGAGAGTACCCACTCACCCCTGGATGAGTCCCGTTATGCCGCAGCCACCTCCGCCTCGTCACCGTCAGCGCCGCTGAGCCGGCGGGTCGGCAGGGTCGGCAAGATCAGCAGGTTCAGCAAGCTCGGCAGGGTCAGCAGGGTCGGCAGGGTCGGCAGGGTCGGCAGGGTCAGCAGGGTCGGCAAGCTCGGCAGGGTCGGCAAGCTCGGCAGGGTCGGGCCGCTCCTCGGCCAGCCGAGTCAACACCGCGGCGAGCAGGACGATGGCGCCAGCCTTGTCCAGCGGGGAGTTGCCGTTGCCGCATTTGGGGGACTGCACGCACCCCGGACAGCCCGCCTCGCAGTCGCATCCTCGGACGGTGTCGAGGGTTGCACCCACCCAGTCGGCGATCACGGCATACCCGCGCTCGGCAAACCCCGCCCCACCCGGATGGCCGTCGTAGACGAGCACGGTCGGCAGGCCGGTGTCGGGGTGATACGCGGTCGAGACTCCGCCGACGTCCCAGCGGTCGGCGGTGGCGACGAGCGGCAGCATCCCGATGAGCGCGTGCTCGGCTGCGTGCAGCGCCCCCGGCCACTGTCGGGAGTGCAGGCCGACGTCGCTGAGCACGTTCTCGGGGAGCGTCCACCAGACGCCGATCGTGGCGAGCGTTCGTTCGGGAAGGTCGAGCCGATGTTCGCCGATCACCTCTCCGGCTGGATCGCGACGCAGGAAGGACACCACCTGCGAGTGCACGGTCACCTCGCCGAACGACACCGCCAGGTCTGGGTGCTCTCGGCAGGCGCGGACCTGCCCCAGATCGAAGCGACTGATCGACCGAGCCTGGGTGCTCCACCCCGGGTCGCCAGCGACCACGAGGGCATGGCCGGCCTCCAGGTCGAGCTCGGCCACGACGAACGTCGCGCCCTGATGCAGATGGACGGCGCCGGGGTGCACGGTGTGATCGGCTCGGGCTTCCTCGACGATCCCGACGACGCGCCCGGACGAACGCTCCACCACGCGGATGCTGCGCCCGATCCCACGCAGCGAGAACCACCCCGATGGCCGGTCCGGGCGCGGCCAATACCACCCCGTGGGCCGGACCCGCAGCACGCGATCGGCCACCAACCGGTCGATGAGCCCGCGAGCAGTGGGTCCGAACAACTCGAGATCCACCGGCGTCAACGGCAGCTCGGCGGCCGCGCAGAGCAAGTGCGGCGCGAGCAGGTGCGGGTTGTGTGGGTCGACCACGGCTGCCTCGACCGGGCGGTCGAAGATCGCGGCGGGGTGATCGATGAGGTAGCGATCCAACGGGTCATCCGCCCCAACGAGCACCGCCAGCGCGGGCCGCCCGGTCCGGCCAGCCCGCCCGACCTGCTGCCAAAACGAGGCGAGGGTGCCCGGCCACCCGGCCAGCAGCACGGTGTCCAACCCCGAGATATCGATGCCGAGTTCCAGAGCCGTCGTCGCGGCCAGTCCCTGCAGGCGGCCGTCCCGCAGGTCACGCTCCAGCGCTCGGCGTTCCTCGGGCAGATAACCGCCCCGGTATGCCGCGACCGATCGCCGATATCCGCTGGAGTCGCGCCCAGCCACGCTCGCGATCACCTCGGCTCCGACCCGGGACCGGGCGAACGCCACCGTCTGCACCCCGGCATCGACGAAGCGCCCCAAGAGGTCGGCGGTCTCGGCCACCGCGCTTCGCCGCTTGGGGGTCAGGTCACCGATCGACCCGTCCGGCGATCCGTCGGGCGACCTGTCGGGCGATCTGTCGGGGGACCTGTCCGGCGATCCGTCGGGCGACCCGGCGACCGACCCATCATCCACCGCAGGGGCGGAGGGAGGGCCGGTGCTCGCTGGTTCCCACAGGGCGACGGTGAGCGGCCCGCGCGGTGAGCCGTCGCGCAAGACGGGACGGACCGGCATACCGAACAGGTGTGTCGCATGCGCCGCGGGGTCGGCGATCGTCGCCGATGCGAAGGCAAAGGTAGGAGTCGAGCGATACCGAGCTGCCACCCGCTGCAATCGCCGCAGCACCAAGGCCAGGTGGGAGCCGAACACGCCGCGGTAGATATGGCACTCGTCGACCACGACGTAGCGCAGCGCCCGCAGGAACGGTGCCCAGCGCTCGTGGCCGGGAAGGAGGGAGTGATGCAGCAGGTCGGGGTTGGTCAGCACGTATGCCGCGTGGTCGCGCACCCAGCGGCGTTCCTCGGGAGGGGTGTCGCCGTCGTAGGCCGCCACCCGAACGCCAGGAAGGGCTAGGGACTCCACGCGGGCCAGTTGATCGTGGGCGAGGGCCTTGGTCGGGGCGAGGTAGAGCGCCGTGGCCCCGCGCCCGGTGGGAGCCGCCCGACCGGCAATCACCGTGCTGAGCACAGGCACGAGGAACCCCAGTGACTTGCCCGACGCCGTGCCCGTCGACAGCACGACATGCTCGCCGCCATGCAGCAACTCGGCGGCCTCGCGTTGGTGCGACCAAAGCTGCGAGATGCCGGAGCCAGTGAGCGCCGCAGCCAGAGACGGGTCAGTCCAGGCAGGCAGATCGGCCGTCGTCGCCACGCGTGCCGGAAACCGCTCGACGTGGAGTAGTCGACGCGCACGGTCACCGGCTGCAATACTCACCAGTAACCGGGCTGGGTCGTCAGCCTGCCAGTGGACACCGTCGAGCGGGTCCACCGGCGGGTCTATACGGGCGGGCATCGGCTCAACAGTACGACCGGTGGCGTTTGCGGCACGGTGGCAAGGAAGAGATCGAGACCTGTCCAAGGCCGAGCGGTGAGTGGCTCGGGGTGCACCACGACAAAGGGGTGGCGGTGGAACTGGAGCTGTCGAACCAGACCTACGGTGACACGTGCGTCGTGCACGTCACCGGCGAGATCGATCTGGCCACTGCCCCGGCTCTGCGCCGTTACCTGGACGAACAGATTGCCAAGGGGTGTCGCGAGCTCGTCGTCGACATCGAGGGCGTCACCCTGCTGGACTCGACCGGCCTCGGAGTCTTGGTGGGTCGGCTCAAGGTCATGCGAGCCAATGGCAACGAGATGCGCGTGGTCGGCGCTCGCGATCGGGTGCTCAAGGTGTTGGTCATCACCGGACTCGACCGGGTTTTCGAGGTCAGCGCCGTCCACTGACGTCCACTGACGTCCACGGCGGCGACGCAAAGGTGAGCTGCACGGCATACTCGAAGGCGCGAAAACGCTTGTAAGCGTTTGCATTTCCTTGTAACACGCGTCACACCCCAACCGGACTCTTGACCGGTCGCCCACAAGACGTCGCGACCGGTAGCCTCAGCCCGGACACACGGAAGTGCCTCCGCCGAGGATGCCCTCGGCGCCGACCCCGTGCGCCGCCGGTGGCGGCGTCAAGGAGGAACTGGATGCTTGCCATCAGCCCTGCCGCGAGTCAGGTGGCCCTCGAGGGCCTCAACCTGACACTGGTCATCGCGGTCCTGGTCATCTCGCTCATCGCCCTCGCCATGGGCGCTATGTTCCGCGGCCAGGTGCTCGCGGCTGACGCCGGCACTCCGCGGATGCAGGAAATCGGCGCCGCGGTCGAGGAGGGCGCTCAGGCCTACCTCAACCGGCAGTTCAAGACGCTCGGCGGCTTCGTCGTCCTCGTCTTCCTGTTGCTCTTCCTGCTGCCGGCCGACATGAACGTCAAGATCGGTCGCTCGGTCTTCTTCGTCGTCGGCGCGCTCTTCTCGGCGGCCATCGGCTATCTCGGCATGTCGCTCGCTGTCAAGGCCAACGTCCGCGTCGCATCGGCCGCCCGGATGGGCAGCCGTGAGGGCGGCATGAAGATCGCCTTCCGCACCGGCGGTGTCGTGGGCATGGCCACGGTCGGGCTCGGTCTGCTCGGCGCCTCGCTCGTCGTGCTCATCTACAAGGGCGACGCCCCCAAGGTCCTGGAGGGCTTCGGCTTCGGCGCGGCGCTGCTCGCGATGTTCATGCGTGTCGGTGGCGGCATCTTCACCAAGGCCGCCGACGTCGGCGCCGACCTGGTCGGCAAGGTCGAGGCGGGCATCCCCGAGGACGACCCGCGCAACGCGGCCACCATCGCCGACAACGTCGGCGACAACGTCGGTGACTGCGCCGGCATGGCTGCCGACCTCTTCGAGTCGTATGCCGTGACGCTCGTCGCCGCGCTCATCCTCGGCTCGGTCGCGCTCGGCGTTCAGGGTCTGGTCTTCCCACTCATCGTCCCGGCCATCGGCGCCATCACCGCCATCATCGGTGTCTACATCACCAAGGTGCGCGGCAACGAAAACGGCCTGGCCGCCATCAACCGCGGCTTCTACATCTCGGCTGTCATCTCGGCCGTGCTCTCGACCATCGCGGCCTTCGTCTACCTGCCGCAGGCGCTCACCTCGGCCACCGGCGAGGTGCTCGTCTCCGGGCTGCGGATCCGCGCCACCCTGGCCGTGCTCCTGGGCATCGTCCTCGCGGGCGTCATCCTCTGGCTCACCGGTCACTTCACCGGCACCGAGGCCCGCCCGACCAACGACGTCGCGCGCACCTCGCTCACCGGCCCGGCCACGGTGGTCCTCGCCGGCATCGGTGTCGGCTTCGAGTCGGCCGTTTACACCGCGGTCATCATCGGCGCGGCTGTCTACGGCGCCTTCACCCTCGGTGGTGGAGCCGCCGCGCTGTCGCTGTTCTTCATCGCCCTGGCCGGTTGTGGCCTGCTCACCACGGTCGGCGTCATCGTCGCCATGGACACCTTCGGCCCGGTCTCGGACAACGCCCAGGGCATCGCCGAGATGTCGCACGACATCGACGCCGCGGGCGCCCGGATCCTCACCGACCTCGACGCCGTCGGCAACACCACCAAGGCGATCACCAAGGGCATCGCGATCGCGACCGCCGTCCTCGCGGCGACGGCACTCTTCGGGTCCTTCACCGACGCATGGGAGACCGCCGCTCGCGAGATCGGCATCAAGTCGGCCGGTGAGCTGCCGGTGTCGTTCATCACCGAGATCGTCTCGCCGACGACCCTCGTCGGTGCGCTGCTCGGTGCGTCGGTCGTGTTCCTTTTCTCTGGCCTGGCCATCAACGCCGTGACCCGCGCTGCCGGCGCGATCATCTTCGAGGTGCGCCGCCAGATCCGCGAGATCCCCGGGATCATGGAGGGCACCGCCAAGCCCGAATACGGCAAGGTCGTCGACATCTGCACCCGCGACTCGCTGCGCGAGCTCGCGACCCCGGGTCTGCTGGCCGCGCTCACCCCGATCGTCGTCGGGTTCGGCCTGGGCATCGGCGCGCTCGCGGGCTTCCTCGCCGGCGCCATCACCTCCGGCTGCCTCATGGCCGTGTTCCTCGCCAACTCCGGTGGGTCGTGGGACAACGCCAAG
>JADJVI010000013.1 GCA_016710645.1 Actinomycetales bacterium
GCCTGCGCCTGGAGGGCGGCGCGCAGCCGCGTCTCGATGGGGTCTTCGGCGACGGTCGGGGGGAATTGGCGAATGGTCATCGGGCACCTCCCAGGGTGCTGCGGAGCTTTTCGAGCCCGCGGTGAGCGGTGGATTTCACGGATCCGGTCGAGATGCCGAGGGCGTGAGCGATCTGCGCCTCGGACAGGTCCGACCAGTAACGCAGCACCAGCACCTCCTGCATGCGGGGCGGCAGGGTGCGTAGCGCGGCGATCATCTCGGAGTCGACGCCGACAGCGTCGAAGGCGTCCTGTTGGGCGCCGGTGGGGTCGTCGGCGACGACGTGCAGGGTGCGCCGAACGACGGCGCGATGGCGCAGCCGGGAGCGACAGCCGTTGACGACGGCCTGGCGCAGGTAGCCCAGCGCCGCCTCAGGGGCCCGCAGGCGGGCCTGGTTGCGGTACAGCGAGATGAAGGCGTCCTGCACGGTATCTTCGGCCGTGGGCACGTCGTCCACCAGCAGGACGGCGAGACGTACGAGCGAGCGCCAGTGGGCGGCATACAAGGCCGGCACGTCTGGAGCTGCTCGGTCCACGGAAGACACGGTAGGCGTTGCGATCATTGTCCTTTCCCTCCTACCGATGGGTGGCGATCTCTGTCATCAAGGAGTCGCCGCAGCCGGGGGAAAGGTTGCTTGTGTTCTCAGGTTGTCTGCGCGGCCAGTTGGCCGCAGGCCCCGTCGATGTCGCGTCCGCGAGTGTCGCGGACGGTCGTCGGTATGCCGTGCGCGCGCAGCCGCTCGACGAACTGCTGCTCGACGCCGGGGCGCGATGCGGTCCACTTCGAGCCGGGGGTGGGGTTGAGCGGGATCGGGTTGACGTGCACCCAGCCCTTGCCCCGGGCAGTGAGCAGGTCGCCAAGCAGGTCGGCGCGCCAGGCCTGGTCGTTGATGTCCCGGATCAACGCGTACTCGATGGAGACCCGGCGCCCGGTCGCCTCGAAGTACCGGTATGCCGCGTCCAGCGCCTCCCCCACCGTCCAGCGCGTGTTGATCGGCACCAGTTCATCGCGCAGCTCGTCGTCAGGGGCGTGCAATGACAGCGCCAAGGTGACCGGAATGCCCTCTGCCGCAAGGCGATCGATGGCCGGGACGAGTCCGACCGTCGACATCACGAGCCCACGCGCCGACAGGCCCAGGCCGCCGGGAGTGGGATCGGTGAGTCGGCGGATCGCCCCGATCGCACGGGAGTAGTTGGCCAGGGCCTCCCCCATCCCCATGAAGACGACATTGGAGACGCGCAACGGCCGCTCGCGCTCCTCGGGGTCGCCACCAGGCACGTCACCGCGGCGCAGCATCCGCGCCGCGGCCATGACCTGCTCGACGATCTCGGCGGTGGACAGGTTGCGGGTGAGGCCACCTTGGCCAGTGGCGCAGAACGGGCAGTTCATCCCGCAGCCGGCCTGGCTGGAGATGCAGATCGTCACCCGTCCGGGGTAGCGCATCAAGACCGACTCGACGAGGGCGCCATCGTGCAAGCGCCACACCGACTTGACCGTGCGGCCCTCGTCGGCCACGAGGTGGCGCACCGGGGTGAGCAGCGTGGGCAGCATGGCACTGACCAGCGCTGACCGTTCCGCCGCGGGCAGGTCGGTCATCTCCTCCGGAGCATCGACAAGCCGCTCGAAGTAGTGCTTAGACAGCTGGCCCGCGCGGAATCCCCGGTGCCCGAGCTCTTCCACCGCTGCCTTGCGCTCGGCGGGCGCGAGATCCGCGAGGTGCCGGGGCGGCATACGGGAGCCGCTGCGAGCCGGGGGCTGGAAGGTGAGTTGCCCTGGGCGCGGTCGCACCGACTCGTGCTCGGGCGACTCCACACCGTCGGAGCTCACCCCCGCACCTCGGGCACGAGCAGCGCCATGACGACCCAGGCCACCGGAGCGGCGACGACGAGAGAGTCGAGCCGGTCCATCAGCCCGCCATGGCCGGGCAGCAGCGAGGACATGTCCTTGACGCCGAGGTCGCGCTTGATGGCCGACTCGGCGAAGTCACCAATCGTGGCTGCGGGGGCCATCAGCGCGCCCAGGATGACCCCGGCCCACCACGGGCCGTGCAGCGCCCAGCCCACGCACATGGCGCCGACAATCATGCACAGCAGCACCGAACCGCCGAAGCCCTCCCAGGACTTCTTCGGGCTGATGGCGGGGGCGATGGGGTGCTTGCCGAGCAGGACGCCCACGGCATACCCGCCGATGTCGCTCGCGACCGTGACGGCGACGAAGGTAAAGGTGCGCCACGCGCCATCGGCCGCCGCGAGCATGAGCATGGCGATACCGCCCAGCAACGCCGGGTATGCCGCCACGAGGAACCCGCCAGTGACGTCGGCAGCCGCCCGCTCCACGCCCTCGGCCCCGCGCCACATGACGACGAGGACTCCGGTCAGCAGGAAGGCGACCGCGAGGGCTGCCGTGCCGCCGAAATAGGCCGCCACCATCTGCGCGGCGCAGCCGAGGACCGCGGGAAGCGCGGGCACCGCACGGCCCCTGGCGCGCATGGCGACGACAATCTCCCAGGTGCCATAGCTGACCGAGACCGTGGCCAGGACGAGGAAAAGCTCCTTGTGCCAGAACAAGCAGGCAATGACCAGCGCCCCGAGGACGACGCCGACGCCGATGGCCACGGGGAGGTTGCGTCCGGCCCGAGACGGCCGGGTCGGCTGCGTCGGCGCATCGCCGGTGGGAGCCGGAGCCGGGGAGTCGGGGCTCATCGGCGGCTCCTGGGCGAGGGATGTGGACTGGTCACGACGGGCTGGGGCGGGCCGGCTGGCTCAGATCTCGAGCAGTTCGGCTTCTTTGCCCTTGAGCAGGGTGTCGACGCTCTCGACGTACTTCTTGGTCAGCCCTTCGAGTTCCTTCTCCGCACGCTGACCCTCGTCCTCGCCGATGTCGCCTTCTTTGATGGCGTGCTCGAAGTCGGTCTTGGCCTTGCGGCGGATGTTGCGGATCGAGACCCGGGCCTCTTCGGCCTTGTGGTGGGCCAACTTGATGTATTCGCGGCGCCGGTCCTCGGTGAGTACCGGCAGGACGCACCGGATGACGTGGCCGTCGTTGCTGGGGTTGACCCCGAGGTCGGAGTCGCGGATGGCCTTCTCGACTGCCCGCAGCGAGCTCTGGTCGAAGGGCTTGATGAGGATGGTGCGGGCTTCGGGCGTCTGGAAGGAGGCCAGCTGCTGCATCGGCGTCGGCGCGCCGTAGTAGTCGACGAGCAGCTTGTTGAACATACCCGGGTGGGCCCGACCGGTGCGAATGCCGGCGAAGTCCTCCTTGGCGACCTCGACGGCCTTCTCCATCTTCTCTTCGGCCTCGAAGAGCGTCTCATCGATCATCGGGGGTCCAGCGCTCCTTGCATCAGGGGGGCCACTCGCTCAACCCGCGGTGACCAGTGTGCCGATCCTCTCACCTTGCAGTGCCCGGGTGATATTCCCCTCGCCCTCCATCCCGAAGACGAGCATCGGCAGTTTGTTCTCGGAGCACAGCGCAAAGGCCGCCGCATCCATGATCTGCAGACCACGCGCCAGGGCGTCGGCGAAGGTGAGCTGGTCGATCTTGGTGGCGCTCGGGTCCTTCTTGGGGTCAGCGGTGTAAACGCCGTCCACCCCGCTCTTGGCGATGAGCAGCCGGTCGCAGTGGGTCTCCAGGGCGCGCTGGGCGCTGACCGTGTCGGTGGAGAAGAACGGCATACCGGCGCCGGCGCCGAAGATGACGACTCGACCCTTCTCCAGGTGGCGGATCGCCCGCAGCGGGATGTATGCCTCGGCCACCTGCCCCATGGTGATCGCGGTCTGCACGCGGGTCGGCACGCCCTGCTTTTCGAGGAAGTCCTGCAACGCCAGACAGTTCATCACCGTGCCGAGCATGCCCATGTAGTCGGCGCGGGCCCGGTCCATGCCCTTCTGCTGCAGCTCGGCGCCACGGAAGAAGTTGCCGCCGCCGACGACCACGGCCACCTGCACCCCGGTCTTGACCGCCTCGGCGATCTGGGACGCGATCCCCCGCACGACGTCGGGGTCGACACCGGTGCGCCCACCGCCGAACACCTCACCGGAGAGTTTCAACAACACGCGACGGTATGCCGTGGTGCCGGGTTCGGGGGCGTCGGTCATGGCGAATCCTTCGACAGCGATAGGGGCGGTGCAGCGATCTTGTCACACGGCGGAACCGGGCTCAGAACAACGGTATGCCGTCCGCCCGAGGTGGGCGGACGGCATACCTGTCGTGCGTGGTGCGTCGGTGTCAGTTGCCGACGCGGAAGCGGGCGAAGCCGGTGGCCTCGGCGCCGGCCTCCTTGAGCACCTGGGCGACCGACTTCTTCTGGTCCTTGGCGAAGGCCTGCTCGAGCAGGACGTTCTCCTTGAAGTAGCCGTTGACCCGGCCCTCGATGATGCGCGGCAGGGCGGCCTCAGGCTTGCCCTCCTCGCGCGCGGTGGCCTCGGCGATGCGCCGCTCGTTCTCGACCGTGTCGGCCGGGACGTCCTCGCGGCTCAGCACGGTCGGCGAGAAGGCCGCCACGTGCATCGCCACGTCGTGCGCCACGGACTCGTCGCCGCCAGTCGTCGCGATCAGCACGCCGATCTGCGGGGGCAGGTCCTTGTTGGTGCGGTGCAGGTAGGCCACGACGTGCTCACCGGCGACCCGGGCCACGCGGCGGACGACGAGCTTCTCGCCGGTCGCAGCGTTGCCCTCTTCGAGCAGCGCCTGGACGGTGCGGCCGTCGGGCAGGGTGCTGCCGAGCACGGTCTCGGCGTCGGTGGCCTCCAGGGCCACGGCCTGGGCGAGGATCTGGTCGGCCAGGGCGATGAACCGCTCGCCCTTGGCGACGAAGTCGGTCTCGCAGTTGACCTCGACCAGGGTGCCGACGCCGCCCTCGGCGTGCGCGGCGACTAGGCCGTTGGAGGCCGAGCGGCCCTCACGCTTGGTGACGCCCTTGAGGCCCTTGATGCGCAGGATCTCGGCGGCCTTGGCCATGTCGCCTTCGGCCTCTTCGAGGGCGCGCTTGACGTCCATCATTCCGGCGGCGGTCTGCTCGCGCAGGGCCTTGATGTCAGCGGCGGTGAAATTCGCCATGTCTCTGCTCTCTATCGCTGTCGTTCGGTGCTGGGTGGTGACGTGCGTGGTCGTGGGTGGTGCACCTCAGCTTCGGCCGAGGTGCACCACCACGAGTGATGTATCGGTGTGCCTGAGAGCGCCGATCCGGAACGGATCAGGCCTCGTCCTGGACGACCTGGGCCTCGGCACCGTCGACGACGACCTCAGTCTCGGCGACGGCGGTCGGGTCGGCCTCGGCCGGGACCTCGGCAGCGGGTGCGTCGGCAACCGGTGCCTCAGCGGCCGGAGCTTCCGCGGGAGCGGCGGCGGCCTCGGCGTAGAGCTCGCGCTCCCACTCGGCCAGCGGCTCCTCGACGGCAACGCCCTCAGCCGACTCGCCGGAGCGAGCCTGCGAGCGGGCGACCAGGCCCTCGGCGACGGCGTCGGCGATGACCCGGGTCAGCAGCGTGACCGAACGGATCGCGTCGTCGTTGCCGGGGATCTTGTAGTCGACCTCGTCGGGGTCACAGTTGGTGTCGAGGATCGCGATGACCGGGATGCCCAGCTTGCGCGCCTCGTCGACGGCGAGGTGCTCCTTCTTGGTGTCGACGACCCAGATCGCCAGGCACGCGGGTCATCGAGGCGGATGCCACCGAGGGTCTTCTCCAGCTTGTCCAGCTCACGCTTGAGGATGAGGAGTTCCTTCTTGGTGTGCCCGGAGCCGGCCACGTCGTCGAAGTTGATCTCCTCAAGCTCCTTCAGGCGCGAGAGGCGCTTGGAGATCGTGCTGAAGTTCGTGAGCATGCCACCGAGCCAGCGGTGGTTGACATAGGGCATCCCGACGCGGGTGGCCTGGTCGGCGACCGGCTCCTGCGCCTGCTTCTTGGTGCCGACGAACAGGATGGTGCCGCCGTGGGCGACGGTCTCCTTGACGAACTCGTAGGCGTTGTTGATGTAGGTCAACGACTGCTGCAGGTCGATGATGTAGATGCCATTGCGCTCGGTCATGATGAAGCGCTTCATCTTCGGGTTCCAGCGACGCGTCTGGTGCCCGAAGTGCACGCCGCTCTCCAGGAGCTGGCGCATGGTGACGACGGCCATTGCCGTGTCCTCCTTGATGTGAGGTTGTCAGTTACGTCGGTATGCCGGTCGCTCGCCGTGGTGACGAGCGGCGCTTCCCGGCGCGGACCGGTCGGCACGGCATACCTGCCTGGCGTTCGAACTCACCCCGCCGACGAGCGACACCGAAGTGTCGTGAGCCGGACTGCCGTGGTGCGCCCCGGCGTGACGCCGGACAGAACGCGCGAAATATGGCCCGGAGGCCATCGGCCATCCTACGACCTGAGCGTGCACGGTCCCTAATCGCCGCCGGTAGGGCGGGAGCCCAGCACGGCGGTCAGCTGTCGAAGCCGATGCCG
Source organism: Actinomycetales bacterium (assembly GCA_016710645.1). Classification (GTDB taxonomy): domain Bacteria; phylum Actinomycetota; class Actinomycetes; order Actinomycetales; family Dermatophilaceae; genus Phosphoribacter. The sequence goes on from JADJVI010000013.1 coordinate 6,477, forward strand.
AGACGGTCCAACATGCCCAGCCAACGGCCGCGGTGGCCGGTGCGGTCCTCGGCGGCGAGCGCCGAGCGGGTGACCCGCACCCCGGCATACCGGATGGGTTCTGGAGGGAACGGGACCGGTTTGTGCCGGACCATCGAGAGCCGAGTGAGCTGGGAGTCGTGCCCGGAGAGCAGGTCGAGCGCTACCCGCGCTCCGAAGCGGGACGACCCGACTCCGAGCCCGGTGTAGCCGACGGCATACGCTGCCCGGCCGCCGAGCGCCCGCCCGAAGAACGGCGTGAACCGGGAGGTCGTATCGATGATCCCGGCCCAGCGGTGGGTGAACCGCAGCCCGGCAAGCTGGGGGAAGATCGCGAAGAAGTGCCGGGCCAACAGATCGTGCGAGGGAGTCTGCTCCAGCCGCGGGTCGATGCGGCCGCCGAAGTGGTAGTTGGCGTCGAACCCCCCAATGAGGATCCGGTCGTCGAGGGTGCGGCGGTAGTAGTGGAACTGGTTGCCCGCGTCGGTCAGGCCCTCGCGTCCCGCCCAGCCGATGGTGGCCAGTTGCTCGGTCGACAACGGCTCGGTCATGAGGACGTGGTCGTAGACCGGGAGGATGTAATGGCGCAGGCGGCGTAGTGGGCCCGGAAAGGCGTTGGTGGCCACCAGCACCCGGCGGGCCAACACCGAGCCGGAGCTCGTCGTGACCCGCACCCCCGCTCCTTCCCGGGCGAGCCCGAGCACGGGAGTGCCCTCGTGGATGCGGCCGCCGAGCCGCTCGACCGCCCCGGCCAGCCCCCAGACCAAGCGGGCCGGGTCCACGAGCCCCACGCGAGGGTCGTACATCCCGAGCCGATAGAGCGGCGAGTTGACCCGAGCCCGAGCTGCCGCCGCGTCGAGCAACTCGACCGGCTTGTCGTGCGCCAGATGAAGCTCGTATGCCGTGCGCACGGCCGGCTCCTGGTGGGCGGTCATCGCCAGGACGAGTTCACCGGGCCGGTGCCAGTCGGCGTCGATCTCGTAGGCCGCGAGGGTCGATTCGATCGCCGCGATGTTGGCGGTGCCGAGTTGCTCCAGGGTCTCCAGTTCATCCGGCCAGAGCGTCTCGCCCTGGGCCACGCCGTGGGTCAGCGAGGGAGAGACGAAGCCGCCATTTCGGCCCGAGGCCCCGTCGGCGAGCCGGGTTGCCTCCAGGACCACGACGCTCGCTGCCCGGTTGTCCTCCAATGCCTGCAACGCCGCCCACAGCCCGGTAAAGCCGCCGCCCACGATGGCGAGGTCGACCCGTTCGCCGATCTTCGAGCCACCAGCGCGCTCGGCGAGAACCGGGCGCGGCTGTGGTCGGTGTGGTCGATCGGTCCAGAAGACCGTCGGCTGCGCGTCCGCGAGGGATGCGCTGACCAGGAAGGGTCGACACCGGCATACGGATCTGCTGAGCGATCGTGTCGGGAAACGCGCGACGGGAGGCGGGGCGGCACAAAGGATCATCCTGCCGCGGACGGGGACGCAACGGGGGCCCGCGGCATACCGTGTTGCCCATGACCTCACCGCAGCCGCACCGGCCGGTCGGCAACCGGGCCTTGGCACCGTTCGGGACGACGATCTTCGCGGAGATGTCGGCGTTGGCCGTCCGCACGGGGGCGATCAACCTCGGGCAGGGCTTTCCGGACGTCGACGGTCCCCCCGAGCTGCTCGACGCGGCCGTCGCGGCGATCCGGGGTGGCCGCAACCAATATCCGCCCGGGCCGGGCGTGCCGGAGCTTTTGGAGGCGATCGCGGTCCACCAGCAGCGGTTCTACGGGCTGTCGGTGGATCCCGGCAGCGAGGTCTTGGTGACAGCGGGGGCGACCGAAGCGATCGCCGCGGTGGTGCTCGGGTTGTGCGAGCCCGGCGACGAAGTCGTCACCTTCGAGCCGTACTACGACTCGTATGCCGCGACGATCGCCTTGGCCGGGGCAGCTCGCCGGACGTCGGTGCTGCGGTTTCCCGATTTCGCGGTGGACGAGGCGTCGTTGCGCGCGGCTTTCTCGGAGCGGACGCGGCTGGTCTTGCTCAACACTCCTCATAACCCGACCGGCAAGGTCTTCACTCGGCCCGAGCTGGATCTGATCTGTTCTCTGGCAAGGGAATTCGACGCTTGGGTGGTGACCGACGAGGTCTACGAGCACATCGTCTTCGATGGTTTGGAGCATGTGCCGGTGGCGTCGCTGCCAGGGATGTGGGAACGCACGCTCACGATCTCCTCGGCCGGGAAGACCTTCTCAGCCACGGGCTGGAAGGTCGGCTGGGTGGTCGGCCCGCGCGAGGGGGTCGCGGCAGCGCGGTCGGCTAAGCAGTTCCTCACGTATGTTGCGTCGGGGCCGTTCCAGCCGGCAGTTGCGACGGCACTGGGTCTCGACGACGAGGTGTATGCCGGTTTGTCGAGTTCGCTGCAACGCAAGCGGGACCTGCTCTGCTCCGGGCTCGCGGCGGCAGGGCTGCCGATCAGTCACCCGGCGGGGACGTACTTCGTGGTGGCCGATGCGGCGGCGCTCGGTGCGCGGGACGCGATGACGTTCTGTCGTGAACTGCCCGAACGGGTCGGCGTCGTGGGGATTCCCGTGTCGGTCTTCCATGACGATCCCGAGGCCGGCCGGACCCTGGTGCGGTTCGCCTTCTGCAAACGGGACGAGGTGCTCACCGAGGCCGCGGAGCGGCTGGCCAGGCTAGGCGGCTGATCGAACTCGCCGGCTGATAGGGCCCGCTAGCCGATAGGACTGGACGGCATACAGGGCCGCATAACCGACTGAGCCCGGCTGTCCACACCCTCTCCGTCTTGATCCCACGATCCACAGCCCGCTGATCCACCCCGGACCTGCGCTGGGGGTTTGGGATGAGGTGGTGGGATGCGACGAACCCCCCTCCTTCGAGTTGTGCCGGGCCTGGTGGTGTGGCTGGCCCTGGTCATGGGGGCCCCACCCTCGGCAGCGGCGACCGCGACCTTCTCCCGGGGCGCATGGCACATCGGCGTGGCACCAAATGCCCGACGGACCTGGCCGGTCGACGTACCCCACCAGGTGCTCGCCCGCTTTGATCCACCCGCCACCCGGTGGGGATCGGGGCACCGCGGCGTCGACTTGGTGGCCGTCGAGGGAAACGCCGTGTATGCACCCGCGGCCGGAGTGGTGAGTTTCGCGGGGGTGGTCGCCGGGCGCCCGGTCCTCGTCGTGGCCCACGCTGGGGGGCTACGCAGCACCTTCGAACCCGTGCAGTCCGGGCTGCCACCCGGGACTGTGGTGCGGGCTGGTGAGCAGGTGGGAAACCTCGCCGCGGCCAGCGGTCACTGTGCCACGTCGTGTCTGCATTGGGGGGTGTTGCGTGGGCAGACCTATCTCGATCCGCTCGCATGGCTTCGCGGACGGGTGGTGCTGCTCCCCCTCAGCGTCCCCTAACGGTCGTCAAGGTCGGGTGGGCCACGGCCAGGCGGTGCATCCGTCCAGACTCTTGGTCTGCTGCACCATGATTGGCGCGGGTGCCCCAGCTGCCGGACAGGAGGCGTGGCGGTGGCCCAGACCGTGGCCGACCTCATGATTGACCAGGTAGACGCGGTAGGAGTCGAGGTCGTCCCCGTAGGTGGCTGATCCACGCAGCCATCGCTGGAGGTTGAGCACGGCCCGGGAGCCGTTCCAACAGGAAACCTGAGCCATGACTGTGTCCAGGGGTGCGCAGAGCTTGGCCGTCAAGGTCGGCGTGGCCAGGGCCACCCGAATGTCGACGCGCGCACCAGCGGCGAGATCCGCAGGCGACACGGGGACGAAGTGGACGCTGTCCGAGGTCTGCCACCCGCGGTCGTCGGCGAGCACTCGGGCCACTACTGCGGCGAAGTCGCTGTCGACGACAGGGAGGCCATCCTCGATCTCGACCGCGAAATGCACGACGCGGCCGGAGTTGTGAGCTGGCATGTCGGGGATCTCGACCGAGTGCAGGGTTCCCGCCGCGGACTGTGGCACCTCGGTCAGGGTCGATCCAGGCGAGGCAACAGGCTCGGCCACGCCTTCCTCGGCATCACCCGGTGAGGGGGTGGCCGGACTGGGACTGGCTGAGGGACCCCTTGCCGCGTTCGTCGATGCGAACGCTGGCGCTGCTGTTGGCGATCCGGCGGCCCCGTTCACCGGCGCGCTCGCTGCTGAGGCCTTCCCCGGAGTGGTCGTACCGGAGGAGGCGCCGGGGGACGCAGTCGTCGCACTGCGATCGGTGGCCGTCGTCCGCGCGGCGGGAGCCGCGGGCCGAGGCAAGGCAACGGCCGGATCCTGAGTGACCCGGGCGACGACGGTGCCGAACAACAGCGCAGTGATCGCCACCAACACCGAACGCCGCAAGCGGTGCATTCGCCGTCGGTGAGCCGCGCTGCCATGGCGCAGCGCGCGTCGCGTCATCGGCGCGTCCGCCTCGCCCCGAGTGCACGCGCGCATCTCGGCGCGACGCTGCGGCTCGGATGGGACAGACACGGGTGGCGCCGCCTTTGCGGGGGTAGAGGTAGGTCGATCCATGGTGTCAGAGAGGCCTCGCGACGGTCGAGTTCACACCACGGTCAGGCCCGCGGGTGAGCCTGCTGGTAGGAACGGCGAAGGCGCTCAGGCGACACATGGGTGTAGAGCTGGGTCGTCGTGAGGCTGGCATGGCCGAGTAACTCCTGGACGACCCGCAGGTCGGCCCCGCCCTCCAGGAGATGGGTTGCGGCGCTGTGCCGCAAGCCGTGCGGCCCCAGATCAGGAGCATCTGGAACATGGGCCAACAGTCGGTGAACGGCCGCACGGATCTGCCGGGCATCGGCGCGCCGGCCCCGCCGGCCCAGGAAGAGCGCGGGACCGCTGATCGTCGTGACGAGCTGAACGCGGACCCTCGTCCAGTCGGACAGCGCCTGAGCCGCCGGCGCGCCGAACGGCACGATCCGTTCTTTGCCCCCTTTGCCCAGCACCCGCACGACCTGGCGCTCGAGATCAATGTCGTCGAGATCGCAGCCCACCAGCTCACTGACCCGTATGCCGGTCGCATAGAGCAACTCAAGGCAGGCTCGGTCGCGTGCGGTGATGGGGTCACCGTCATCCGCGGCCACGCCAGCCACAACCATGAGAGCAGCGGCGTCCTCGGCACGCAAGACGGCCGGCAACGACGCATGGCGCCGGGGAGCGACCAGACGGAGCGCAGGGTTGACGCTCACTCGCCCGGTGCGAGTGGCCCAGGCGAAATACGTGCGTATCGCAGCCGCGCGGCGAGCGACGGTGGCGCGACTGCCGGATCGGGCCAGCGTCGCCAGCCACGCCCGCAGGTCAGCAAGGGTGACGTCCCCCGGCGTGTCCACGATGCCGTGACCGCCCAGGTGTCCGGGGTGTGTGCTCGGACGATCGCCATGGAGAAAGGACGCCAAGGCGCTCACGTCGGCGAGATAGGCCCGGCAGGTGTGTTCGGAAAGCCCGCGTTCGGACGCGAGGTGGGTCCGGAACTCGGGCAGGCACCAGTCCGGGGCGTCGATACGGGCCGGAGAGGTCACCTGCTCACCCTGACACACCGGAGCGAGCGCCGACCGACGCTCCACGTGGGCGTGTCACGAGGATCGGCGACGACGGGCGCGGGCCCCCGCATCGATCCCTTCGGTGCGCGCCGTATCGATCGTTCGGCCGTCCGCCGGCGCCCGGCCTGGCGCCTGGAGGTCGTGACACCCACGGCCCCTTATGACGATCACCCCCTCGCGCGTTTCCAATCAGAGCCCACACGGATGGCCAGGCCGGCCAGTTCGATCCGGACCAGTGCAGCCAGGAGTGCCCCCGGGGCGAGACCGGTCGCGAAGGCGAGAGCGTCGATCGACGTTGCCGCGCGGATCGGCAGCGCCGCCCAGACCAGCTGGTCGCCCTCGCTCAACCGGTCCTGAGCCGTGACCGGCGCGCTGGGTCGGGCCGCCGCATCGTCGCCGATCCGTCCGACGAGATCGACCACCTCTGCGACATCGGTGACCAGCATCGCCACCCCGTCGCGCACCGCCTGATGACATCCCGCCGAGAGCATCGAGGTCACCGGGCCCGGGACCACCCCCACGGGTCGACCGATGGCCGCGGCATGGCGGGCGGTGTTGAGGGAACCGGAGCGCAGGCCCGCCTCGACGACAACCGTGCCCAACGTGAGCGCCGCGATGAGCCGGTTGCGCAACAGGAAGCGATGTCGCTGGGGTGCCCAGCCCGGCGGAGATTCGCTCACGATGGCGCCCTCCTCCCGCAGCCGAGCCAGCAGGGAGGCATGTGCGGTGGGATAGGGCCGGTCGACTCCGCCGGCCAAGACAGCGACCGTGCCGCCACGCGCGGCCGCAAGAGCGCCCCGATGGGCCGCGGCGTCGATCCCGAAGGCGGCACCCGACACCACGGCATACCCACGCTCCCCCAGCCCAGCGGCCAGACTCGTGGCGATATCCCGCCCGTATGCCGTCGCCGCGCGAGATCCCACGATCGACACCCCTGCCCAGCGCAGCCTGGACAGCTCCAACGGACCGTGCACCCACAGGCACATGGGCGGCTCCGGGAGGTCGGTGAATCCTTCCGGCCACTGGGGATCCCCCGGGATGAGGACCGACATGCCCTGCCGGACGGCATACCCGACCGCTGCTGTGACGTCGACGCGGGTAGCCCGATGGCGAGCCGCACCGAACTGCGGCGACCGGTCACTCAGGACTCGGTCGAGCACTTCGGGCGCCGCGTGCACCTCCAGCAGCGCCGCGAGGGTCAGCTCACCCGCCTCGACCAGGTGCGCGAGGGCGGCCCGAGCCCCGCGCTCGGTGCCGACGTCGAGCAGCTCTGCGGCCGCCGATTCCCTCGCTCCCGTCATCGCCGCACCCGGGGAGGCCGTCATGCTGCCACCGCCTGCTGCTGGCGCAGCGACAACGCCAAGCCCACGTCGTCGCGAGTCGGCACGGTCCGACCCGCGAGGTCGGCAACCGTCCACGCGACCCGGAGGCACCGGTCATAGCCACGCAGGGAGAGCGTGCCGAGGTCGACGCTGCGGTCAATGTCGACCGTCGTCGGCAGGGCCAGGCGGAACCGACGCGAGCGCAGCACGGCCCCCGGGACCTCTCCGTTGACGGCATACTCGCTGCCTGACCAGCGCTCGGCCGCGATGCTCCTCGCGACTCGCACCCGAGCGGCGACCACGGCGCTGGACTCCCCAGGTGGCCCCAAGAGCGCTGCTCGTGAGGGGACCGGCACAAGGACCTGAAGGTCGACGCGATCCAACAGCGGTCCAGCGAGCTTGGCGGCATACGAACGTCGGCGCACGATCGAGCACTGGCAGCGGTCTCCCTTACCGAAGCCGAAGCCGCACGGACACGGGTTGGCGGCGAGGACGAGCTGGAAGCGACAGGGATAGCGGAAGCGCCCGGCCGCCCGCGCGACGACGACCGTGCCGGACTCCATGGGCTGACGGAGCGCCTGGAGGACGTGGCTGCGAAACTCCGGGGCTTCGTCGAGGAAGAGCACCCCTCGGTGGGCCTGGGTAATGGCTCCCGGGGTGACCATCCCCGAACCGCCGCCGATGATGGCCGCCATGGACGCGCCATGGTGCGGGGCGACGAACGGCGGTCGCCGGCACAGGGTGTCGAACCTGGTCACTCGGCCGGCGAGGGAGGCGATCGCCGTGACCTCCAAAGCCTGGGCGGTGTCGAGGGTCGGCAGCAGACCGGGCAGCCGCTCGGCCAACATCGACTTCCCGGCACCCGGTGGCCCCACGAGGAACATGTGGTGAGCGCCCGCCGCCGCAATCTCCAACGCCAGGCGGGCCTCGGCCTGGCCCACGACGTCGGCCAGGTCGGGCGGATCCGCATCCCGGCCCTCCACGACCATGGCTCCTCGACAGCCGAGACCGCCAAGCCGGCAGCAAGCGCGCGGTAACGCGTCACCAACTCGGCCACCTCGGCGACGGGGTGCACCTGCACGCCGGTCGCCAGGCGGGCCTCGTTGGCGTTACCGACCGGCACCACGACATGCCGGGCCCCTGCGCCGGCGGCAGCCAACACCATGGGCAACACGCCGCGGACTGGCCGAACCGAGCCGTCCAGCCCGAGCTCCCCGATGTGGACGACGTCCTGGGCCACGCCCGCGGGGATGTCACCCTCCGCGATGAGCACGGCGACCAGGATGGCCAGGTCGAAACCGCTGCCGACCTTGGGCACCGACGCCGGCGAGAGGTTGACCGTCACCCGGCGCTGCGGCACGGCATACCCGCTGTTGGAGGCCGCTGCCCGCACGCGGTCCGGTGCCTGAGCACAGGAAGGATCGGGCCGGCCACCGATCGTGAAGGCGGGTAGGCCCTGCGACACGTCGACCTCGACGTCGACGAGCAGCCCTTCCAGCCCGATGAGCCCGACCCCGCGGGTGCGACCCAAGCCCATCTCAGCCCACCCCGATCAGGTGCTCGACGACGGCCGGCCCGGTCGGCGGCCGCGAGACGGCCACGACATCGACGCGCACGTCGCCGTAATCGCCTGGCCGTTGATCGGCCCAGGTCGCTGCCAGCCGCCTCAGCCGGGCCAGTTTGAGCGGGGTAACCGCCTCCTGGGGCGTCCCGAAACTGGCCCCACGCCGCGTCTTGACTTCGCATACGACGAGCGTCGAACCATCCCGCGCGACGATGTCGATCTCACCGAGCGGGCAGCGCCAGTTGACCTCGATGACGGCATACCCGAGGTCGCGCAGGTAGCGGGCCGCGAGGCGTTCGCCGTACTGCCCGATAGCGGCGGCGAGACGATGCGGCATACCAGATGTGGCTCGCCGTGGAGATGGACTGACCATGCGGGGAAGCTTGCGCTCCGCACGTCACGGCCCGCAGCCCCTGCCCCGGCAGCTGTGGACGACGGGACTCAGCGACGCAGGATGTGGATAGCCCGTCGGGTCAGGGCAGCTGCAACTCCGACTTGGGGAGTTCCTCGATGTTGACGTCCTTGAACGTCACGACCCGCACCGACTTGACGAACCGCGCCGGGCGATAGATGTCCCACACCCAGGCATCGGTCATGGTGAGGTCGAAGAACACCTCGCCCCCGTCCGAACGCACCTTCATGTCGACCGAGTTGCACAGGTAGAACCGGCGTTCGGTCTCGACGACGTGGGAGAAGAGCGAGACGACGTCGCGGTACTCCCGGTAGAGCGCAAGCTCTTGCTCGGTCTCGTACTTCTCGAGGTCCTCGGAGCTCATCGGGTCGTCCTCACTGGTGGATCAGCGGCGGATCGCTCCGCGCCGGATCGTCGGGATCATCGTTGGTCGCGCTCGGGTCGGCGTCGTCCCGTTCTATCACCTCTGCCTCGGCGCCGTTGCCACCTGCACCCGGTCCGTCGGCAGCGCTTCCGGGCAGACGCCACGAGCGCCGGTGCAACTCACAGGGCCCGTGGCGGTCGAGGGCGGCGAGGTGGTCTGGGGCGGCATACCCCTTGTTTCCAGCCCACCCGTATGCCGGGTGGTCACCGTCCAGCTCGATCATGAGTCGATCTCGGGTCACCTTCGCCAGCACCGACGCGGCCGCCACCGAGGAGCACCTGAGGTCGGCCTTGATCATCGTCGTCACCGGCGGCGACACGGCATACGGGGCAAACAGGTGCGCGCCGCGAGCCGACGCCTCCGACCCGACGGACAACTCCCCCGACCCGGCCTCGGCGAACTCGAAGAGTCCGACTCGTTCGGGAGGGGTGAGCCAGTCGTGATTGCCGTCGAGCACGATCAGGTCGGGGCGAACCGGAAGCGCCGCGAGCGCCCGCAGCCCCGCCAGCCGCAGCGCGGCGATGATCCCGACGAGATCGATCTCCTGCGCGCTGGCGTGCCCGACGGCATACGCGGGGGCCCAGCGTTCGATCCGAGGGAGGAGCCGCTCGCGGGCGGCGTGGGTCAGCAGCTTGGAGTCGCGCACGCCGGTCGGAGCACTGCGGCAGGTTTCGTCGATGACGACGATTCCGACCGTGACCGGGCCGGCCAGGGCGCCACGACCTACCTCGTCCATCCCGGCCAGCAGGCGGTGTCCGCCGCGTTGCAGTGCCCGCTCGACCCGCAGCGTCGGGGCGGTGGAGCGGCGCGGACGAGCCGGGGTCGCGCGAACGCCGGTCATGGCCTCAGGGCGTGGCCGCGGGCACGGAGCCGAAGACCGACTGCGGCGCCGTGATCCAACTCAGCCGTGACAGGGGCCAGACGACCACGAGCGCCCGGCCGTGGATCTTGTCGATCGGCACCGAACCCAGGGCGCCGGTGCCGTCGTCGTGCATGCGCGAGTCGGCAGAGTCGCTGCGGTGGTCACCCATGACCCACACCTTGCCGGCGGGGACGACGATGGAGAAGTCCGGTCGACCACCGCCAGGGGTATCGCCCGGTTTCACGTACGGTTCGACGATCGCGACCCCGTTGACGGTGACCCGACCTTGGACATCGCAGCACGCGACCTTGTCACCGGGCAGGCCGATGACCCGCTTGATGAGGTGTTCGTCGGAATCGTCGGGAGCCAGCCCGAGGAAGATCAACAGGCTCTGCAAGGGCGTGCGCTGCTTGACCGGCACGTCGCCCAGCCAGTTGCCCGGATCGGCGAACACCACGACGTCGCCACGCTGCAGCGCGATCGGGCCGGGGGTCAGTTTGCCGACGACGACCCTGTCGTCCTTGATGAGGGTGTCCTCCATCGATCCGGACGGGATGTGGAAGGGCTGCAAAAGGAAGGTCTTGACGACCAGGGACAGCACCATCGCCAGGCTGACGACGATGACCACCTCGCGCACGGCCGACAGCAGCCAGCCTGCGAACGACCGCCGGGTCTCTCCTGTCCCGCCCGGGGTCCCGCCCGAGGTCCCACCCGACGTCCCTCCCGACGTCTCGGCCGAGGTATGCCGTCCGGTCACCGCCGCTTCGGGCCGCTCGGCCTCGGCCGGGCTGGGCTTTTCACTGGAGATGAGCTCACCCTCCGCGGAAGGGTCGTCGAGGCCGCGACGAAGGGTGCCCCCGTCGTCGTGCCGCATCCCCGGGTCCGGCGCTGTCATGAGGCCGCCATCCTAGGGCGACGGGCTGGGTGTCTTGGGGACCTGCTGCAGCGTCGGCGCGGGAGTGAGGCCCCCGAGCCGATCCAGCGGCCAGTACCGCACCCAGGCGCGACCCACGACGGCATCCAGCGGGATCAGCCCGCCACCGGGTGACCCGAGATGGGCTCGGGAGTCGGCCGAGGAGCTGCGATGGTCCCCCAGGACCCAAATCCGTCCCTCGGGCACCGTGATGTCGAACGGCTGCAGACTGGGAGCGTTGCCGGGATAGACGTAGGGCTCGTCGACGGGAGTGCCGTTGACGGTGATCCGCCCATCCACCGAGCAGCACACGACATGGTCGCCAGGGACGCCGACGACTCGTTTGACGTAATCGGCTCCCGATCCCAACGAGACCAGGCTGGCCATGGACTTGAGGATGCCCTTGACTCCGGAGCTCGGAGTGTCGGCACCCGCAGGCGCACCCCACGTGCCGGTGCCGTCGAAGACGATGACATCACCACGTTCGATCGACGGCCCCCGCTGCAGTCGGCTGACCAGAATGCGGTCGCCGGGTAGCAAGGTCGGCTCCATCGAGCCCGAGGGAACCGAGAACGACTGCACGAGGAAACCTCGAACCAACAGCATGACGACGATCGCGACAGCGAAAGTGGCCAACCAGTGGGTGATCTCGGCGCGGTCCTGCCCGCGACTGCGACGACGTTCCCGCTCGCTCTCCCGGCGGGCCAACTCCTTGGCCTCGCGCCTGCTGCGCGGCGCGCCGGCATTATCGCCCCCGACATACGGCGACGCCGGCTCGATCGAGGGTTCCCGATCGGCCGGCGTCGCAGAGTGCTGCACGGGTGGCGTCCAGCCGAAGCCGTCAGGCGTCAGACTTGGAGACGTCCGCGCGCTTCTCCTTGATCTTGGCGGCCTTGCCGCGCAGGTCGCGCAGGTAGTAGAGCTTGGCGCGGCGGACGTCACCACGGGTGACGACCTCGATCTTGTCGATGATCGGCGTGTGCACCGGGAAGGTGCGCTCGACCCCGACACCGAAGCTCACCTTGCGGACCGTGAAAGTCTCGCCCAGCCCGCCACCGTGGCGGCGAATGACGACGCCCTGGAAGACCTGGACACGCGAGCGGTTACCTTCGATGACCTTGACGTGGACCTTGAGGGTGTCGCCGGCCCGGAAGGCCGGGATGTCCGTGCGCATCGATGCGGCGTCGACGCCGTCCAACTGGTGCATGTCTCATTCGCTTTCTCGACGCGCCACAGGTCGCCTCGGGGTGGGGTGAGTCTCGATCAGGTATGCCGTCCGGCCCGCCGCGCGCCGCCCTGACCTCAGTCGGGTGCGGCCCTCCCCCTGTGGCAGGGGCGATGTGGCGAAGACGCAAGGGTCAAGTGTGCCAGAGCACCCGGCATACCGCCCAATCGCGCCTCGACCTCGGTGTCGGCTAGGCAGAACGTGCGTGAGGACGCACGCTTTGCCTAGCCGTCAGCGGCAGCACCCCCAGTCCCGTTGCTACCTGGCCCATGAAGGCGTCTGGGTCCAGGCGAAGTCCGACCAACGGCAAGCGCAGCACCCGTTCGTGCTGCAACACCAGCGCATTGGACCGCAGCGCATCGTGCAGCGGAGAGAGGCCGGCCAGGTGCTGGCTACCGTCGATCTCGACCACCAGCCCGTCAAACTCGACGTCGAGATAGCACCGCCGCCCGTCAACCCGCCGCACCACCTGTCGGCGTGGCTGCGGAAGGCCATATCTGCGACACCACCAGCCGAAGTCCAACTCGCCCAACGAGTGCGCGCCATCGCACACGTCGCGCACGATCCCATCAAGGACGACTCGTCTGGGCGAGCGCTGAACCTCACGCCAGGTGTCGAGGAGCCGATGGGTGGCGACGATCCGCTGCTGCACAGGCAGGCACACCAGCAACGCCGCTTGTCGATCGCTGACCGCCCATTGCGCCGCGTGGACGGTGGCCCATTCCGGGCTGACTCGCGGGACTCCCCCGCGCACGACCGGCAGTGCCCTTCGATAGCGGTGGATCCGCACGCCCGTGATCGGGTGCGCATCGTGAACCGGTGACACCCACACGTCGATGAGGTCCGGGCGGAAGCCGCTCATTCCCGCGACGACGAGAGCAGCTGCCCCATCCAGAACAGCCCCCGGCCCGGCTTCCCATACGGCGCGCCACAGCACGCCGGTGCCGACCGGTTCGCGGCCACCGATGACGAGGGTATGCCGTCCGGCCGGCGTCCATCGCCCAGCAGCGATCTCGGTGCGAACGCCGAAACGGTCGATGCCGTGCGCGCGCAGATCGCGCCGGTGGACGACACCGCTGTAGGTCGCGGCCAACCACGCGGCGACGCGGGCCCGCCGCGCCCGCTCCGCGGCCTGTGGGTTCATGGGCCGACCCGCCGCCTCCCTGTCGTCGATGGTGAGAGTGGTCTCATGACCGTCGACAGGATGGCCGATCGCGCGCACATTGACGGGCGGTATCCACAGGCTCCGCGGCGCTAGGCAGAACGTGAGTGAGGACGCACGGTTCGCCTGGCCGGAAGGCGAGCCCTCAGTCGTCCAGCAGGTCAGGGCGGCGGGTGCGGGTGCGTTCGACCCGTTGGGCGTGCCGCCAGGCCGCGATGGCTCCATGGTTGCCGGACAGCAGGATCTCGGGCACGTCGAAGCCTCGCCAGGACGCCGGCTTGGTATAGACGGGGTACTCCAACAGGCCGTCCTCGTGCGATTCCTCGACGAGCGACTCGGCGTTGCCGATAACGCCGGGCAGCAGCCGAGCGACCGCCTCGACCATCGCCAACACCGCCACCTCGCCGCCGTTGAGCACGTAGTCGCCGAGCGACACCGGCGTGACCCGCATCCGCGTCGCAGCATGATCGAGCACGCGCTCGTCGATGCCCTCATAACGCCCGCAGGCAAACGCCAGCCAGGGCTCGGTGGCGAGCTCGCGGGCGAGAGCCTGCGTGAACGGCATACCGGAGGGGGTTGGGACGAGCAGGTGCGGCACGGCGCCGGCCCCCGACTCGACGAGCGCATCGAGGGCCTCACCCCAGGGTTCCGGGCGCATGACCATGCCCGCTCCCCCGCCGTAGGGCGTGTCGTCGACGGTGCGGTGCCGATCATGGGTGAAGTCGCGCAGATCGTGCACGCGCAAGTCGAGCAACGCCTGCTCCCGAGCCTTGCCGATCAACGAAAGTCCCAGCGGGGCAAGGTAATCCGGGAAGATCGTCACCACATCGATGCGCATGTCAGGCGTCCAACTCCAGCAGCCCCTCCGGCGGCGCCACGACGACGCGGCCTCCGTCGACGTCGACCTCCGGCACCAGCGCGGTGACAAACGGCAGGTATGCCGTCCGCCCACCCGGCAGGGCAAGCACCAGCCGGTCCTGGCCAGGACCGATGTCCAGACCCGACACGGTGCCCACGACCGAGCCGTCGGCGCGCACCGCTGTGAGCCCGACGAGTTGCTCCTCGTACCAGGCGTCGCCGCCCTCATCGGGGGCCAGCAACTCCTCGCCGCCGTCGGGGGTGAGCAGCCGCGTGCCGCGCAGCCCCTCCGCGCCGGTGCGATCCGGGATCTCCTCGAACCCCAGCAACCAGATGCCGTTGTGATCCCGGGCCGAGCTGATCGTCAGCTCGCGCGGCACGCCGCTGCCCTTGGGCGCCTTGGTCGGCAGCACGGTACCGACGGCGAACCGGCCCGCGGGGTCGTCGGTGTGCAGTTGCACGGTCACCTCGCCCTTGATCCCGTGCGGCTTGCCGATGCGGGCGACCACGTGACTCATGACGGAATCCTCTCAGGACGGGCGAGGGCCCCGCTGCCGTGCGGCAGGGGGCCCTCACTCGGAGTGCTCAGGACCGGCTAGCGCCGATCGGTGTCCTTGTGGGATCGGCTAGCGCCGATCGGTGTCCCTGTGGGATCGGCTAGCGCCGATCGGTGTCCACGATGTCGACCCGGATGTTCGACCCGCCCGACAGCGCCCCGATGACGGTGCGCAGCGCGCTGGCCGTGCGGCCGGACCGGCCGATGACCCGGCCGAGGTCCTCAGGGTGCACCCGCACCTCGAGCAGCTCGCCACGGCGCAGGTCCTTGCGCCGCACGACGACCTCGTCCTCGTGGTCGACGATGCCCTTGACCAGGTGCTCCAGGGCCTCTTCCAGCACGGTCAGGCTCCGGCCTTGACGAAGCCGGCGGCCTCAGCGGCAGCAGCGGTCTTGAACCAGACCTCGGCGACCGTCGCGGCATACCACTGGCCGTCGGGCTCGTGGTACTTCATCGAGTCCTTGTTGCCCTTGATGGTGAAGCCCTCGGGGGCCGAACCGTCAGCGAGCGGGGCGGCCGAGTCGGCGCCGTAGCCACCGTCAGCGGCAGCAGCAGGGGCCTCAGAGGCGGGAGCCTCAGCAGCAGCCGGAGCCTCAGCGGCGGGGGCGTCCTCGACGAGCTTGGCAGCCTTCTTCGGGCGGGCAGTCGCGCCACCCTTGAGCTCGAGCGACTTGCCGGCAGCGGCGAGGGCGGCGTCGTAGGCGGCGCGCTTGCTGGGCTTGGCCGGGGCGACCTGCAGGGTGCCCTCGGCGCCGTCGAGGCCCTTGAACTTCTGCCAGTCACCGGTCACCTTGAACAGCGCGACGACGGCCTCGGTGGGCTGAGCGCCCTGCGCGAGCCAGTACTGCGCGCGCTCGCCGTTGATGTCGATGACCGAGGGCGACTCGGTGGGGTGGTATTTGCCGATCTCCTCGATCGCGCGGCCGTCACGCTTGGTGCGCGAGTCCATGACCACGACGCGGTAGAACGGAGCGCGGATCTTGCCCATCCGCTTGAGACGAATCTTCACAGACATCGGTGATGCATCCTTCGGTTATGAGGCACGGCCAGACCGCGAGAGAAACACGCGGGGTGCCGTGGCTCGGTGTGTAGGCATCCGAGCGGGGCAGGGAACGACGCCCAGCCCAGACGGGTACAGCGGGCCATTCTGCCAGATCGGCCCGGCTCGGCCGAACCGCCCGCACCGCCGGGGTCAGTGCTGGTCGGCGGCGATTCGCGCGGCCAAGGCGGCGATTCCCCGTGCGTCGGGCGCGTCCGGCACCTCCCAGCTCGGCCCCAAGCCCAGCCGGTATGCCGTCCGCCCACCTCCCGCCGCCGGCTCACCGTCCGCGTAGCGCACCTCTGGCACGCGGGCGGAGTCATATCCCGCGCCGGTCAGTCCCGCAAGCAGCCAACCTTCGTCAGCCTCCGTGAACGAGCCGGAAATCACTGCACCGCAAGGCGATTCGGCCAGCACAGCGAAGATGGCGTCATCCCCGAGCGCCTCCCGCCGGAGCAACGGCACACCGAGCTCAACGCCCAGCCGCACGGCGAACGCGTGCTGACCAGAGTCATCGACACCGTTGACGACACAGACCACCCGTCGACGGGCCGGTGGGCGGAAGGCGACTTGAGGCAGGTGGCCCGATCCCGGCCAGTCTTCCCGGGCCAGCGCAAACCGGTCATGGTCGCGCCAGTCGTCCGCGAGATCACGCAACGTCGGCACCCACAGCAATCGCGGCGAGAACCCCTCCGGCACAAAGCCGAGCGACCTCAGCAGCAGCGCTGATCTGTCGTTGCCGGGCTGCACCCCGGCCTCCAGTCGGTGCAGGCCGAGGCCGTCGGGCTCCCGCGCGAAGGCGTGATCCACGACCAACGCCAGCCCTTCGCGCAGGAGGCCGCGACCGGCATACGGGTCGAAGGCGTCGTAGCCGAGCGTGGCCCACGAAGCCCGGCCCCGCACGATCGAGTTGAGGTTGATCCGGGCGGCGATGCCATGGCCCGCGGCCGCCACGCGCAGACTGGTGTGGACGTGGACCAGGAAGGTCAGTCGTCCCGGCCCCTGGTCGGTGACCTGAGCCTCCAAACCGTCCAATCCGGACGGGCCCCATCGGGTGATTCGCTGTTGCGATGACTCGGTTGCCGTCCTCAGCGCAGTCAGGTCGCGGGTGGTGGCCAACGCGACGCTGACCCGGCCACCAGGTCGTGACAGCGCCATCGCAGCAGCCTACTGACCCGGACGCGCGGGCGTGGGCGCCTCAACCCGATCCGCACGCACGAGGGGGAGGGACCGGCTGGCCCCTCCCCCTCGGTCACCGCGTTAGCGCGATGACGTCACGCCATCACGGAGTGACCTGCTGCACGAGCACGTCGCCAGTGCCGACGACGACGTTGGCGCTGGTCGCGACCCGGACAGCGCCGAGCAACACCCGGCCGGGCGCCGGGACGGCACCGGCCGTCACCGTGACCGGCACAGTCCAGCTGGCCCCGCTGAGTCGCTCGGCATTGGTGTCGGTGAGAGAGACCGACCCGTATGCCGTGGCGGTCACGACGTCGACGTAGTTGTACGTCGTCGAGCCAGCCGGCACGGAATACCCATCGACGACGATGGTGTAGGTGCCCGGAGCGGCCGCGATCGTCACCGACTCCTCGCTATCGCCGTCCGCCGACTGCCCGGCCAGCGCACCCGAGGGTCCGTAGACGTAGAGGTCGAGGTCAGCAGCCGCATCGGAGGTCGACCCGATGGTGGCTCGCAAGGAGCTTGCCCCGGCCGGCACGGTGACCGTCGTGGTGTGCACCTGGCCGGTTTGAATCGTCGGCGTGGCCAGCAGCGCGCTGCCGAGGGTGCCACCGACCATCCGGCCGGTGAAGGTGCCGTAGATGTTCGTCGCCGTGGCGGACGCACTGACCGGAACGCCCACCTGGGCCGTCGGGATGACGATCGGGGTGACCGTCGCCCCGAGCACCGACGCGGTGATCGAGTACGGCGCCTCCAGCGCGTCAGAGGTGCGGCGCATCTCGACCGCGACCTCCCACACACCCGGCTGCGGGTTGCCCACGGTGCGACTCACCGCTGCTGCCGCGCTGCACTGCGTCGGGGTACCGGCACAGGTCGGCACCGGCGGGTTGTACCAGTACGGCGTCGAGTTGGCGTCTATGCCCACGCCGTAGGGGTGGAAGCGCAGGAACCGGATCTGACCGGCCCCAGCCGCGGTCCCGCCTCCGGTGAGGTCGACCTTGAACGCCGGCGTGTTGGCCGGAACGTTGAAGAAGTAGCTCGTCGACTGGTTGCGGGCGATGGTGCCGCTCTTGGTCACGGCATACCCGTTGGCTGCGGTGAACTGCTCGGCCGCGACGACCGTGTTCATCGTCTGCGCCTCGACTCCGGGGTTGGCCGGGTCGTCCAGGTTGAGGATCGCCGAGTGGATCCCGACGCTCGCGGCCGTGACGGTGACCGGGAAGCTCACCGGGGTGTTGAGCGGCAGGGCCACCGAGCCGGCCGACGCGAAGGTGCCGTCGTTGCCGACCCACTTCACGGCATACGTGATCGTGCCGCCGCCACCGGAGGTGCGGGTGAAGGTGTAGGTGCGCACGAAGCTGTCGCCGGCCTTGACGCCCTCACGGTCGTAGATGCCGGTGCCGACGTTGGGCGTGGCGAGGAAGCCGGAGATCACGGTGTTGACCGCGACGCGAGCGCTCACATCGACGACCTTGGCCTGCGTGGCTAACAGCGACCAGGCACCGGGCACGTTCATCAACCCATTGCCCTGCTCGTAGGCCCCGTAGCCGTCGATGAACCGGGCGCTGGAGTTGATCGCCTGGCGCAACTGGGCGGGCTTGTACTGCGTGCCGGTCGCCTTGGCGGCCGAGACGAGCAGTGCAGCAGCGCCGGCAGCCTGCGGTGAGGCCATCGAGGTGCCGTTGAACATCGCGTAGCCCGGCGGGCAGTTGTACGGCAGGCATGCGCCGGCCGGACTCTGCCAGGTGGGGACCGTCGACACAGCCGATCCGGGGGCGAGGATCTGCGGCTTGAAGCCGCCGTCCTCACGGGGACCGCGCGAGGAGTACGGGTGGATGTTGTCGTCCTTGGTCGTCGACGAGCCGTAGTTGGCCTTCCACGTGTCGTTGGTGATGTAAGAGCCGACACTCATGACCTTGGACGCGACTGACGGGTCACCGATGGTGTTGAGTCCAGCACCCGAGTTGCCCGCCGAGATGAACATCTGGACCTTGTAGGTCTCGATGAGCTTGTCGTAGAGCGCCGCGCGGGCGTTGTTGCCGTCGTTGAGCGCTGGCAGACCACCGATCGACATGTTGATGACGTCGACATTCATCTGCTTAGCCGCGAGGATCATGCCTTCGAGCAGAGCGTGCGAGGTGCATCCGCCGACGAAGAGGCAGACCCGCACCGAGACCAGCTTGGCGCCCGGGGCCGCACCGGTCATCGCGCCACCGAACATGCCATTGGCGGCGGTGATGCCAGCAACGTGCGAGCCGTGCGCGCCGGAGACGATGCCGATGTTGACGACCTTGTTCTTGCCGTCGGTCTGGACGACGAACGGCATACGGTCCTGGTATGCCGTGTCCGCCCGGTCCGTGCCGAAGTAGCCCACGTCGTAGCGGACCTTGTAGTCGGTCATGCCGGCCTCGTCAGCGAACGAACCGTTCTGGTTGGTGTCGACCCAGACCGTGTTGCTCGTGGTCTCCCAGAGGACCCCGAACAGGCCCGAGGATCCGGCGGGGTTGCCATCTCGGTTGACGTCGTTGCCGAGTTCGCCGCCGAGGTCGGGGTGGCGCTCGTTGAAGACGCCGAAGCGGTAGCTGCCCGCCTTGGGCGCGGTGTAGTTGACGCCACCGCTGGTGAACGCCGGCTTGGCGCTGACCTGAGTGCCCATCTGGATCCACGTCGGGTCGGAGTCGTTGTTGGCCGTCCCGGTGAAGGTCGGGTCGGTCGCGGTGACCCAGTCGATGATCTTGCGCTCACCGGTGGTCGTCGTCTGCAGCGCCGGGTGGGCCAGGTCGATGCCGGAGTCGATGATCGCGATCGTGGTGCCGCGCCCGTCCCACGTGGGGTGTGCCGTCACGAAGTCGACGGCCCCGGTGTCCCGGATCGGCATGTAGGGGTTGCTTTTGGGAGTCGATGCGTCAGGCGCCGCATAGGGCACCGGTCCGGTCTGGCCGTCGGGACGGGGGTCCTCGAGGGGGACGACCTCGTCGACGTCGACCGCTTCGACGCCGGAGATGGCCGCAACCTGTGCTGCGGCAGCGAGCGGCACGGTGACCCGCAGGTAGCCGATCGCGTCGTCGCGGTATCCGACGGTGCCGCCCAACGCGGCAACGGCTGTGGCGACCTTGGAATTCTGGTTGGTGCCGGTCGAGACGATGAGCGTGACCGTCTTCTTGCCCTGCACCTTGGCTTGGGCGAGCAACTCGCGGTCGTGCTTGCCGAGCCCGTTGTCACCCGCAGGACCCGGCGAACCGGGTGCGGCGAACGCCGTGGGCGCGACGAGAGCAAGGGAGAGCGCTGCCACTCCGGTCAGGGCAGCGAGCGCGCGTGAGCGCAGTGGTCTCATGAATGTGAACCCTTCGCGTGCGAGGCCCCGAACGACGTGACCGCCACCTCTGCTCCGGAGTGTGTCCCACGCCACGGCCTTTAAACAGGCTCCTGTCGAGAATCTTTACCAAGTTTTGGAGCTTTGAGCGTGGTTCTTGCGGGCAACCGGGGCCAATCCGGCATACCGCATCCTGGCTGGCCGGCCAGACCAAGCCACCGCCCGCTGGGCATCCGACGGGGCGATAAGGCGACGTGACCGCAGATGCGTCAGACGGTGCGGCCGCGCAGCACGATGGTTCCGGGCGAGCCGAGGGCCCGCAGGTCGGCCCGGGGATCGGCGTCGTAGACCACCAGGTCGGCCGGGTCGCCCTCCTCCAGGCCAGGCCGGCCGAGCCACGCCCGCGCTCCCCAGGAGGCCGCCGAGAGGACCTCCAGTGGCGACAACCCCGCCTCAGCCAGCTCCAGCGCCTCCTGGGCGACCAGGCCGTGCGGGAGAGATCCGCCGGCGTCGGTGCCGACGTAGATCGGCACGCCGGCCTCGTGAGCGCGACGGATGGTCTCGTAGCGGCGGGCGTGCAGATCGAGCATGTGCGCGGCATACTGCGGGAACTTCTCAGCCGCTGGCGCCGCGATCTGCGGGAAGGTCGTGATGTTGACCAGCGTGGGCACGATGGCGATCCCCTGCGCGGCAAAGGCACGCGTGGACTCCTCGTCCAGCCCGGTGGCGTGCTCGATGCAATCGGTGCCGGCCGCCGCGAAGTCGTGCAGCGACTCTTCACCGAAGCAGTGCGCGGTCACCCGAGCACCTTCCTCGTGGGCGGCTGCGACGGCCGCGATGACGGCCTCCCGCGGCCAGCACGGTGCGAGGTCGCCGCAGTCGCGGTCGATCCAGTCACCGACGAGCTTGACCCACCCGTCGCCGCGGCGAGCCTCCATCCGCACGTGCGCGACCAACTCGTCGGGCTCGATCTCGTGGGCGAAATTGCGGATATACCGCCGCGTGCGCGCAATGTGCTTGCCGGCCCGCACGATTCGCGGCAGGTCCTCGCGGTCGTCGATCCAGTGTGTGTCGGCCGGAGATCCGGCGTCGCGGATGAGCAGCGTGCCAGCAGCTCGGTCGGTCAGCGCCTGGGTCTCGCTGGTGGCGTCGTCGACCGGCCCGTTGCGGTCCAGGCCTACGTGGCAGTGCGCGTCGACCAGGCCCGGCAGAGCCCAGCCCCGCACCGTCTGGACGTCGGCCCCGGAGGTGACCGGGGCGGCATACGAGACCCGCCCGTCGATCACCCAGCACTCGGGGCGGCTCTCCTGCGCGGAGACCAGCACCTCACCGACGATGTGCAGCACCGTTGCCATGGGCCGCACTCTACTCACGCGGATCCGCGGCTCAACGGCTCGCCGGCACCCGCGCTGCGGCTTGCGCGCATGGGCGCACCCGCACAAGCTGTCGGTATGCCGTTCCTCCCACTTCCCGACGGCCGTCACCTCGACGTCCTGGTCACCGGTCCCGACGACGGGATTCCGTTGGTCTTCCAGCACGGGACACCTGGAGCCGTGACTCCGGCCCCGGCCCTCGCTCGGGCCGCCCACGACCACGGACTGCGGATGGTCACTTTCTCGCGGGCGGGCTATGGCACCTCCACCCGTCAGCCGGGGCGATCGGTCGCCGACGCCGCCGCCGACGTTGCGGCCATCCTCGACTGGCTCGGGTCACCACGCTGCCTCACCGCTGGCTGGTCAGGCGGTGGACCGCACGCCCTCGCGACCGCCGCTGGCCTGCCGGATCGGGTCGATGCCGTGCTCGTCATCGCCGGGGTAGGCCCGTTCGGTGAGGCGTCGTTGGACTTCCTCGCTGGCATGGGGCAGGACAACCTCGACGAGTTCGGTGCCGCGTTGGCGTCCGAGTCCGAGGTGCGCGATTTCCTGGAGGCGCAGGCTCCCGGGTTGCGGGCGGCGCAGGCCGCTGACCTCGTCGCGGAGATGGGCTCCTTGCTGCCGGAGGTCGACCGGGCGGTGCTCAGCGACGAGTTCGGCGACTTCCTCGTGGCCAGCTTCCGTGAGGCGCTGCGGGTAAGCGTCGATGGCTGGATCGATGACGACCTGGCCTTCACCCGGCCGTGGGGCTTCGACCTCGCCGACGTCGTGGCCCCCGTGTCGCTCTGGCAGGGCTCAGCCGACCTCATGGTGCCCTTCGCCCACGGCACATGGCTGGCCGAGCGACTGCCCTTGGTCTACCCGCACCTACTGCCCGGTGAGGGCCACCTGTCGATCGCGGTCGGCATGGCCGAAGCGATGGTGGCCGAGATTGTCGCCCTGGCCGAGCAGCCCGACTGACCTCCGGAGACTGGGTCTCCCTCAGCGCGGGCGCGCGGTGAGGAACCGCCGCAGGATCTCGATGGTGACCTCCGGCTGATCGGAGTGCACCCAGTGCGCAGCATCCTTGATGGTGACCTGACGCACCTTGGGGAAGAGCGCACGCATCGGCTCTACGTCATGTGCGGCTACATAGGGCGACTGGCCGCCGGCGATCCAGATCACCGGCCCCTCATACGGCGGGTATGCCGTGGCGTCCACCGCTGGCCAGCCCGCGACACTGCGTTGTCCGGTCCCGGCCTGCGCCAGGACGTCGAAGTTGACCTGCCAGCTCCAGGTGTGGCCATGGCGACGAAGGTTCTGCAAGAGGAAGGCCCGCACTGACGGCACCGGCACGACCGGGGCCAGGAGCGCATCAGCCTCAGCGCGACTGGTCAGCGTGTCCAGCGGCAGCGCCTGCATCGCGGCGATGTAGTCGAGGTACCAGTGGTGCGAGCGGTAGTGGCGTGGGGCGATGTCGACGACGGCGAGCCTCTCGATGAGGTCTGGCTGTGCCAGCGCGACGAGCATCGACACCTTGCCGCCGAGCGAGTGGCCGACCAGGGTCCAGCGCTCGCCGGGGGCCAGGCTGCGCAGCGTGGCGGCAACCTGCGCGGCATACGACTGCAGGGAGAAGTGGTCGCTCCACGGCGAGCGCCCGTGGTCGGGCAGGTCGATAAGCGTCGCGCGGGCGCCCGTGCCGTCCTCGCCGACCAGGGCCTTGGCGACCTGCGTCCAGTTGCGTCCCTGGCCAAACAGACCATGGCAGAACGCGATTCGTGGACCTGACACCCCGAGGTCGAGGTGGTGCAGCCGCCTGGTCACCATGACCGCGACGATACCCGCCCACCGCGTCGCCCCTCGCTGCACCTGATCCTGCAGATGATCCGGCGTTTGGTACTGGGATTCCGATACCAAACGCCAGTTCATCGGCAGGTTCTCATCGTCCACAACCCAAGAAGGGCCGTCACACGATCCACAGCGGACGACCGCGCCCTGCAACTCGCCGCCGTCATCCGCGACCGTCGTCTGGTGACCCTTCCAGATGAGGTTCGTGAGTCGCCGAGCACCAGCTCGGTCTGGTGAGCCGGGCGCAGTTCCAGGCTGCGGGTGTCAGCCGGTCGACGCTGCAGTGGCACGTCGGACGCCACTGGCCCGTGGTCTTGCCCGGCGTCTATGCCCTCAACAGGGGTGGGCTCTCGGTGACCCAACGTCAGGTCGCCGGGCTGCTCTATGCCGGGCCTAGTGCGGTGCTCCGGGGGCTGACGGCCGCTCGGGCTTGGGGAATCACGGCCGCAGACTCTTCCGGGCGGGTCCACGTCACCGTGGCCTCGCCGGCCCGGTCGCGACGACTGGGCTGGCTGGAGGTGGCGGCAACCACCATCCCCGATCCACGGATCGAGGTGCGCGGGCCACTCGTCCTGCCATCGCCAGCTCGGGCCGTGGTCGACGCCTGTGCAGAGGTGGATATCACCGACCAGGCCGAGGCTATGGCCATCGAAGCGGTGCGTCGCCGCCTGGTGACCTGGGACGACCTCGCCCACGCCTTCTACCTGCGCAATCGTCGCGGATCGGCGGTCATTCGGCGCGCGCTCGATGCCGCAGCAACCGGAGCCTGGTCACGACCCGAGGCCGTGTTGTTGGCGGCGATCGAGGCATCCACGGTCCTGCCGCGCCCGTGGGCCAACCCCCGACTCATCCACTAACCGACCGGTCAGCGCTTGCTCACTCCAGATGTGTGGTTCGACGACGTGGCCATGGCTGTCATGGTCCACTCTCTCGACAGTTCCACAGTGCTCCGGGGGACTGGGATATGACGGTCGCGCGGGATGCCCAGCTCACCGAGTGTGGCGTGATCGTCGTGGGAACGACCCCCAACCGCATCTACCGCGACATCGACTCGGTCATCGGGCGAATTCACCGCACGTATGCCGTCGCCAGCTCGCGCCCGCGACCCGCAGTCAGCGCGATTCGGCAGCCGGTGATCCCGCAATCGAGGTGATGCGACGCGCCGAGCGAAACCGTGACCTGACCGGTCAGCGGCCGAGGAACTTCTCGAAGCCCTTGGGGAGGTTGGCCGGGTCCAGGCCCGCGCCCGCTGCGCCAGCCGCGCCCCCGCCGCCTGCCGGGCCACCCGGCATACCGAAGGCATTTCCTACTGCCGCGGCGCGGGTTTCGGCAGCCTTCTGCGCCGCCGCCCGCTCCTCCGCGGCCCGCTTGGCGGGGTTGCCACTCTTCGCCTTCTTGCGCGCCGGGGCCGCCTTGGCCTTGCGCATCCCGGGCAGGCCCGGCATACCGGGAATGCCACCGCCGCCTCCGCGGGCGAGGGACTTCATCATCTTCTGGGCCTGGCCGAAGCGCTCCAAGAGCTGGTTGACGTCGCTGACGTGCATGCCCGACCCGCGGGCGATCCGGGCTCGGCGCGACCCGTTGATCTGCTTCGGATGGGTGCGCTCAAAGGGGGTCATCGAGCGGACCATGGCCTCGACCCGGTCGAACTCGCGCTCGTCGAAGGCGTCGAGCTGGGCGCGCATCTGCTGCATCCCGGGCATCATCCCGAGCATCGCCTTGAAGTTGCCCATCCGCTTGATGGCGGCCATTTGCTCGAGGAAGTCGTCGAAGGTGAAGTCCTCTTCGGCGAGGAATTTGCGGGCCATCTCGTCGGCCTGGCGCTTGTCGAACGCCTTCTCAGCCTGCTCGATGAGGGTGAGGATGTCGCCCATGTCGAGGATCCGCCCGGCCATCCGGTCGGGGTGGAAGACCTCGAAGTCCTTGACCTGCTCGCCGGTTGAGCTGAACATGATCGGCCGGCCGGTGACCTTAGCGACCGACAGCGCCGCACCACCGCGGGCGTCACCATCGAGCTTGGACAGCACGACACCGGTGAAGCCGACGCCCTCCTGGAAGGCGACCGCAGTGTCGACCGCGGCCTGACCGATCATCGCGTCGATGACGAAGAGGATCTCGTCGGGGGCGACCGCGTCGCGGATGTTGCCGGCCTGCGCCATGAGATTGGCGTCGACGGCCAGGCGGCCGGCGGTGTCGATGATGACGACGTCGTGCAACGCCTGGCGGGCCTTGTCGAGCCCGAGCCGCGCGACGGAGACCGGGTCGCCATAGGACTGGGTGCCTTCGCCCGATGAGCCGACGGCGTCGTGGCCGAAGACATTGCCGCGCTCGGGCGCAAAGACCGGCACCCCGGCGCGCTCCGCCACGACCTGCAGCTGGGTGACGGCGTTGGGACGCTGCAGGTCAGCGGCGACGAGCAGCGGGGTGTGGCCCTGATCCTTGAGCCACTTGCCGAGCTTGCCGGCAAGGGTGGTCTTACCCGAACCCTGCAGACCGACGAGCATGATGACCGTCGGCGGGTTCTTGGCGAACTGGATGGTGCGGGTCTGCCCGCCGAGGATCTCGACGAGCTCCTCGTTGACGATCTTGACGACCTGCTGGGCCGGGTTGAGGGCCTGGTTGACCTCGGCGCCGAGTGCCCGCTCGCGGATCGCACCGACGAAGCTCTTGACGACCGGCAGCGCCACGTCGGCGTCGAGCAACGCCATGCGGATGTCGCGCAGCGTCGTGTTGATGTCGTGCTCGGTCAGCCGACCCTTGCCCCGGAGGTTGCGGAAGGTGGCGGACAGCCGGTCAGACAGAGAGTTGAACACCGGGAAACCTTACCTGTCGGACCTGGCGGTTAGCCTGCGCACATGAGCTTGCACTGGTATTCGGTCGTCGTCGACGCCCACGACATCCACAGCCTGGCCCGCTGGTGGGCCGAGACGCTCGACTTCATGGTCATCTACGAGTCCGCCGACGAGGTGGTCATCGTGCCGCAGTGGGCGGCCGAGACGCCGGGCATCGAAACCGACGCGCAATGGCGGCGCCAGCCGCACGGCCTGGTTTTCGTGCCGGTCCCGGAAGGCAAGACGGTCAAGAACCGCCTACACATCGACCTCGCGCCCCACCTCAGCCAGGACCGCGACGCCGAGATCGCAGCGCTGCTCGCCCGTGGTGCCTCGCTGATCGACGTCGGCCAGCCCGCCGACGCCTCGTTCACGGTGCTCGCCGACCCGGAGGGCAACGAGTTCTGCGTGCTCTCCTCGCGCAACCGCTAGACGACAAACCCACCCAGACGAGGTATGCCGTCCGGCCGCTTCCCGGAGTCCACGCAGTATGCCGTCAGGCTGGGTCGGCAGCGCGTCCGATCGCGGCAAGCGCCTGGTCGGTCTGGGCGCCCGAGAGCGGTCGGCCGTCGACCCTGGTGAGGTAGAAGGTGTCGAGGGTCTGGCCGGCATACGTCTCGACGTGGGCGCTGCGGATGCCGAGGCCGCAGTCGGCGACCGCACGGCCGATGTCGTGCAACAGCCCGCGCCGGTCCGTGCAGCGCACGTGCACGACGGTCGCTGAGTCCGAAGCTCCGGGGATGACCTCGACGACAGCCGGCAGCTTCGAGGGCGACGAAGATGGCACCGCGGACGAGGCGGCGAACTGGACGCCGGACGGGGCAGCGGACGGCATACCTGACTGGCGCGGGCCGGACCGCACCGCGACCTCGCCGTCGCGGGACCGATCGAGACGATCCAGCACGGTGCGGTCACCCGCGGTGAGCCGAGTCAACCGACGGATGAGGGTCGCTGGTTCAGGCACCGATCCGCCGTCCGCGTCGACCTGCCATTCCTGCAGGGCTCGGCCCTCGACCGTGCGCAGCGAAGCTGCGCGCACGCCATGACCCCCGACGGCCAGCAGACCCGCGACGTCGGCGAAGAGCCCGGGACGGTCCGGCGCGACAACGCTTACCCTGCAGCTCGACTCCTCCCGCGTGACGACGCACTGCATCCCCTCGTCGAGGACTTCGGCGGGCCAGGCCAGCGCAGGCTCCGGTAGTGGCGCCAGCCCGGTCAGCGATCCGCGCGTCGCAGCCACCAGATCACCGATGAGCCGGGCCCGCCAGGCGTTCCAGGCGTGGCCACCCACCGCTGCGGCATCGGCGACCGTCAAGGCATGGAGCAGATCGAGGGTCAGGACATCGTGGTTCACCGCCGTCGCGAGCGCCGCCACCGTGGCCGGGTCGGACGGATCGCGGCGGGTAGCGAGCTCGGCCAGCGTGAGGTGCTCGCGCACCAAGGTGAGCACGAGCGCGGCGTCGGCGGACGGCATACCCCAGCGGTCCAACACCGCAGCGGCGAGCCGCTCCCCCTCGGCGGGGTGCTCGATCGTCGTGGTGCCCTTGCCGATGTCGTGCAGGAGCGCAGCGATGAGCAGCAGGTCAGGACGGGTGACCCGTCGCACGAGTTCGGCGGCCCGGACCACGCTCTCCAGGCTGTGGCGGTCCACCGTATGCCGGTGCACCGGACTGTGCTGGGGACGGCAGCGCACGAGCGCCCACTCGGGCAACCAGTGCTCGACGATGCCCGCCAGATCGAGAGCCTCCCAGGTCGGCACGAGCGCCGGTCCGGCGGCCAGCAGCTCGCCCAGCGCCTCCAGCGCGCCGGAATCCCACGGGATGGGAGCCGCGTGCTCGCTCAGTGCTGCCGCGAGGTGGGTGAGCGTGGCGGGGGCGAGCGGGCGGGCCGCCCGTGCGGCCTCGGCCGCCGCACGCAGCGAGGTCACCAGGGGATCGGCCGCGGCCGCGCCCGCGCCCAACACGACTTCACCGTCGTGCTCGAAGGTCCCGTGTCCCAGGGGACGCAACTGCGGTCGCCGCGGCCCGATCCGTAGCCGTCGAGCGGCCTGGGACTGCCGCGCCCGCCGCATGGTCAGGTCGAGGGCATGCGCCACCTGCCGCGCCGCGGCATACACCTCGACGAGCGCGGCATCCGGATCGGCGAGGCCGAGCACCTCGGCCACCGCTGCGGCGAGTTCCCGATCGAGGCGCTCCCGGTGCCGACCCGTCACGTGGTGGATCGCGTCGCGGACGTCCAACAGCCGCCGGTATGCCGTGTCCACTCCCCCGTGTGGCCGGTCGGCCAGCCACGCCGCGGTGAGCGATCGCAACACGACCATGTCGCGCAGACCACCTCTGGCCTCTTTGAGGTCGGGCGCCAGCATGTGGGCAGCGTCGCCGAAGCGCTGGTGCCGCGCCTCGACCGTGTCGACCACCTCGCTGAGCCGACCTCGGGCGGTCTTGCGCCAGTCGTGGGCGGTGGCCTCGCGGGCGGCGTCGACCACCGACCCATCCCCGGCGACGACGTGCAGATCGAGCAGGCCGACCGCGGCAGAGAGGTCCGTCGCCGCGACGTTCCGGCATTCGGCGACGGTGCGCACTGAATGATCGAAGCGAATCCCGCTGTCCCACAACGGATACCAGAGCCGGTCGGAGAGTTCGCTGACTCCCGAGGCCCGTGATCCCCGGTCGTGGACGAGCACCAAGTCCAGGTCCGAGCACGGCCCACCCTCCGACCGGGCGTGGCTGCCGACCAGCGCCAACGCCGTCCCCGAGACGTCCAGCCCCGCCGTCGCGGTCGTCCAATGCTCGGTGAGCCATCCCCGGATCGCCGCGCCATGGGCGGTCCGGCGGGTCGGACCATCGCCGAGGCGCCAGCTGGCGCTCGGCTCGACGACCGGGAAAGGCGGGAGTGCGGTCACGATGCGGTGAAGGCGCAGGAGCGTCAGAGCGCGCCGGGGCCTTGCTCGCCGGTGCGAACCCGCACGACCGCGTCGACCGGCACGATCCAGATCTTGCCGTCGCCGATGCGTCCGGTCCGTGCCGCACCGAGGATGACATCGGTGATCCTTCCGGCATCCTCGTCCTCGGCGAGGATCTCCATCCGCACCTTGGGCACGAAGTCGATCTGATATTCCGCGCCGCGGTAGACCTCGCTGTGGCCGCGCTGACGGCCGTAGCCCGAGGCCTCGCTCACGGTCATGCCGTGGACGCCGAAGGCCTCCAACGCCTCCTTGACGGTTTCCAATTGGTGCGGCTTGATGATCGCGGTGATGAGTTTCATCGCAGGTCTCCTGTCGTGATGGTGGCCAACGCCGGCGTGGGTTCGTGACCGTCGTGGTGCCGGGCGTCGGGCAGGTGTTGGGCCGCGGATCCGACGCCGAGACGTCCGCCGCGGGGCACGAGATCGTATGCCGTCTCCAAGTGCTCGGAGAGGTCCACCCCGCGCATCTCGTCATCCCGGTGGACCCGGAAGCCCATGGCCTTGTGCAGGCCGAGGCCGATGGCGCCGGTGACGAGGAAGGAGAAGGCCAGGACGGCGATCGCCGCGACGACCTGGCGCCACAACTGGTCGACGCCCCCGCCGTAGAGCAGACCGTCGACACCAGCCGGCGCGACCTTGCTGGCGAACAGGCCGATCCCGATGGTGCCGACCAGGCCGCCGACGAGGTGAACCCCGACCACGTCCAGGCTGTCGTCATAGCCGTAGCGGAACTTCCAGGCCACGGCATACGCGCAGGTCGCTCCAGCCAGCGCCCCGATCGCGATGGCACCCACGGGGGTGACAGCCGAGCACGACGGGGTGATGGCGACCAGACCGGCGACCAGGCCAGACGCAGCACCCAGGGACGTGGCGTGGCCGTCGCGCACCCGCTCGACGCCAAGCCAGGCGACCATGCCCACCGCGCCGGCGACGAGGGTGTTCATCCAGATGACGGCAGTCGATCCGGTGGCGGCGAGCGCCGATCCGGCGTTGAAACCGAACCAGCCGAACCACAGCAGCCCGGCGCCGAGCATGACGAGGGTGAGGTTGTGCGGGCGCATCGGGTCCTTGCGGAAGCCGAGGCGCTTGCCGAGAACCAACGCGAGGGCCAATCCCGCTGCGCCGCAATTGATCTCCAGCACCGTGCCCCCGGCGAAGTCGATAGCCCTGAGCTGGCTGGCGATCCACCCGCCGACGTGCGTCGGGGTGGCGAAGTCGAAGACCCAGTGAGCGACCGGGAAGTAGACGAGTGTCGCCCACACGACGGTGAAGACCGTCCACGTGGAGAATTTCGCCCGGTCGGCGATCGCCCCGCTCACCAGGGCCACCGCGATGATCGCGAAGGTGCCCTGGAAGGCCGCGAAGGCCAGCGTGGGGATCTGGTGTCCGGCCGGCCCCATGACCGCGTCGGCGCTGAGCAGATCCTGCAGGCCGACATGCCCGAACGGGTTCCCGACCAGCCCAAGGCCGCCGAGGGAGTTGCCGAAGCTCTCTCCGTAACCCCAGAGCACCCACGCGATGGTGACCGTGCCCAGGGCGATGAAGCTCATCATCATCATGTTGAGCACGCTCTTGGCCCGCACCATGCCGCCATAGAACAGCGCCAGTCCCGGAGTCATGAGCAGCACCAGCCCGGCGCTGGCCAGCACCCAGGCGGTGTCGCCGGCGTTGATCGCATCCATGGCTTCACTGTGGTGTCGTTTCGTTACCCGGCGCGGCGCCCTCTGTTACGGCGGTGTTGCGTGGGGTCGGCGCAGGTAAGGGCTGTGTTACGGCCGCCGCCGCGAGGTAGCTCGCCATCCGTCCGGCTCGGGTCATGGTGAGCTCGTATGCCGTCTCGGCGTGCTGCCCGAGGTCGACCCCGCGGGCTTCGGTGTCGGGATCCACGCGGAAACCGAGGGTCTTGTGCAAGACCCACCCGATGGCGCAGGTCATGACGAAGGAGTAGGCCAGGACCGTCACCGCTCCGATGATCTGGGCCCACACCGGGGCGAGACCGCCGCCATGTAACAGGCCGTCGACCTTGGCGGGGGCTGCCGAGGTGGCCAGGAAGCCCACGCCGATGGTGCCGACGAGTCCGCCGACCAGGTGCACTCCGACGACGTCGAGGCTGTCGTCGATCCCGAGGCGGAACTTGAGGCCCACGGCATACGCGCAGGCGATGCCCGCCACCATTCCGAGCATGACGGACCCGACGGGGTCGAGCGCGCTACAGGCCGGGGTGATGGCGACCAAGCCGGCCACGACCCCGGAGGCCGCCCCGAGCGACGTGGCGTGCCCGTCGCGGAGCTTTTCGACGACGAGCCATCCCGCCATGGCCGAACAGGTGGCGGCCAGGGTGTTGACCCACGCGATCGCGGCGGTGGACCCGGCCGTGAGCGCCGATCCGGCATTGAAGCCGAACCAGCCGAACCACAGCAGCCCGGCCCCGAGCATGACGAGCGGGAGGTTGTGGGGGCGCATGGGTTCCTTGCGGAAGCCCAGCCGCGGCCCGAGGACGAGGGCGAGCGCGAGCCCGGCCGCTCCGGCGTTGATATGCACCGCGGTGCCACCCGCGAAATCGATCGCCTTGAGGCTGTTGGCGATCCAGCCACCGTGCTCGGCCGTCGCGCCGTCGAAGGCGAAGACCCAGTGGGCGACGGGGAAGTAGACCAGGGTCGCCCAGACGACGGTGAAGACCACCCACGTGGAGAAGCGGGCTCGGTCGGCGATGGCCCCCGAGATGAGTGCCACCGCGATGATGGCGAAGACGGCTTGGAAGGCTACGAAGGCCATGGCCGGCAGGGTGCCGACGACAGCATCGGGCGACATGAGGGCGGAGAGTCCCAGCAGCCCACGCGGATCGCCGACCAGGCCGCCGAGGCTCGGTCCGAAGGCGAGGCCGTAGCCCCACAGCACCCAGGCCAGGCCGACCGTGCCGAGCGCCGCGAAGCTCATCATCATCATGTTCAGGACGCTCTTGACCCTGACCATGCCGCCGTAGAAAAGGGCGAGACCGGGGGTCATCAGCAGCACCAAAGCGGCGCTGGCGAGGACCCAGGCGGTGTCGCCGGTGTTGATCTTGTCCATGGAGAAACCCTGCGGCGCAGAGGTTTCGGGCGGATGCGCGGTGTGTAACGACGGTGTGAGGAGGATGCCGTTTCGGTTAGCGTCAGGTTTCGGCGCTGCCTCGGTCAGTCGAGAATGGCGTCGACGAAGGCAGCGGGGTCGAAGGGCGCGAGGTCGTCCGGTCCCTCGCCAAGGCCGACGAGCTTGACGGGCACCCCGAGCTTGCGCTGCACGGCGACGACGATGCCGCCCTTGGCAGTGCCGTCGAGCTTGGTCAGCACGATGCCGGTGACGTCGACGACATCGGAGAAGACGCGTGCTTGCTCCAGGCCGTTCTGGCCGGTGGTGGCGTCCAGGACGAGCAGCACCTCGTCGATCGGGCTCTGCTTCTCGATGACCCGCTTCACCTTGCCCAACTCGTCCATGAGGTTGGTCTTGTTGTGCAGCCGTCCCGCGGTGTCGATGAGCACGACATCAGCCTCCAGCTCATTGGCGGCCTTGACGGCGTCGAAGGCGACGGCAGCCGGGTCGGCCCCTTCGCGGTCCGAGCGCACCGTCGGCACGCCAACCCGCTCTCCCCAGGTCTGCAACTGGTCGGCCGCGGCAGCACGGAACGTGTCGGCCGCGCCGAGCAGCACGTCGCGGTCCTCGGCGACGAGCACGCGGGCCAGCTTGCCGACCGTCGTGGTCTTGCCGGTGCCGTTGACGCCGACGACGAGGATCACCGCGGGGCGGTTCTCGACCCGGGTCGAGGCCACCCGCCGGTCCATGCTCGGGTCGACGAGCTTGAGCAGCTCTTCTCGCAGCCAGCCGCGGACGGTCGCCTCGTCGGTCTTGCCCTCGATCAGCACCTTGGTCCGCAGCGCCTCGACCAGCTCGTTGGTGGCCTCCACGCCGAGGTCGGCCGACAGCAGGGTGTCCTCGACGTCCTCCCAGGCGGCCTCGTCCAGCCCGCCTCGGGAGAGCAGGGCGAGCAGGCCCTTGCCGATGGCGGTGTTGCTACGGGCCAGCCGCGCGCGCAGCCGCGCCAGTCGCCCCCGCGCCGATTCCGGCCGCTCGTATGCCGGTGTCTCGGGTTCGACGAGGTCGGGCAGCGTCTCGACGGCTTCGTCGACCGGCCGCTCCAGGACGTCAGTGCCGACCCCACCGCCGCTGGAGTCGCCCTCGGAACTGGGCACACCGGCATACCCGGTGGTGTCGGGGCGCGAGGGGGTCGGGAGCTGTGCACTGCCGCCCGAGCGGCCGCCGCGGCCGCGCAGGAAGCCGACCAACAGGCCGACGCCCACCAGGGCGATGGCGACAAGGAGGACGACGATCAGCCAGATCTGTTCGAGCATGCGCCTATCCTCACACGCTCGGCAGCCCAGGTGCTGGACTGCCCACAGGGGTCAGAGCGAGATGTCTGAAGGCGCCGTCAGAAGATCTGGACCCGATCCTCGGGGGCCAGCCACATCCCGTCGCCGGGCTGCACGTCGAAGGCCGCGTGGAACTCGTCGAAGTTGCGCACGGCGTTGGCCCGGACCTCCTGCGGGGAGTGCGGGTCCACGGCCAGCAGCATGGTCGCGGTCTCCTCACGAGACTTGCCCATCCACACCTGGGCCCACCCGGCGAAGAAGCGCTGGTCGCCGGTCAGCCCGTCGAGCACCGGTGCGGGCTGGTCACCGAGGGCAATTCGGTATGCCGCGTAGCCGATCCCGATGCCGGCCAGGTCGCCGATGTTCTCGCCGACCGTGAGCGCACCGTTGACGAACTTGCCTGGCGCCGAGGGGCTTTCGATCTGGTTGAACTGTTCGATGAGCTTCTGGGAGAGCGCATCGAACTGGGCGCGGTCTTGCTCGGTCCACCACATCCGCAGGTTGCCGGCCCCGTCGAACTGGCTACCCTGGTCGTCGAAGCCGTGCCCGACCTCATGGCCGATGACCGCCCCGATGCCGCCGTAGTTGACCGCGTCGTCGGCGTCCTGGTCGAAGAACGGCGGCTGCAGGATCGAGGCGGGGAAGACGATCTCGTTCATCCCGGGGTTGTAGTAGGCATTGACCGTCTGCGGGGTCATGAACCACTCGGAGCGGTCGATCGGCTGGCCGAGTTTGGCCAGGTTACGGTTGCTTTCGAAGGCAGCCGCGCGACGGACATTGCCGACCAGGTCGGCGTCGATGTGCAAGGCGGTGTAGTCCCGCCACCGGTCGGGATAACCGATCTTGGGGGTGAACGCCTCGAGCTTGGCCAGCGCCTGAGCCTTGGTCTCCTCCCCCATCCACGGCCGGTCGGCGAAGCTGCGCCGGAACGCCTCGACGAGGTTGGCGACCAGCGCCTCCATGTGCGCCTTGGCCTCGGGCGGGAAGTGCTCGGCAACATAGAGCTCCCCCAACGCCTCGCCGAGACAGCCGTCGACCAGGCTCACCCCGCGCTTCCATCGGGGGCGCATCTGCGGCGTGCCCGCAAGCGTGCGCCCGTAGAAGTCGAAGTTCGCGTCGACGAAGGCTGCCGGCAAGTAGGGCGCGAAATCGTGCACCGTGTGCCAGGTCAGCCAGTCGCGCCAGTCCTCGATCGGGACCTCAGCCAGGGCGGTGTCGAGCGTGGTCAGGTAGCCGGGCTGCCGGACGACGACCTCGGCGAGCGCGGTCTCGGGAGCTTGCGATGCGACGGCATACCCCTGCCAGTCGAAGTGCGGCGTGAGCTCGGCGAGCGCGCTGGCGGTGAGCAGGGTGTAGGTGGCGATGGGGTCGCGGTCGGCGACATTGTCCAGATGCCCGGTGGCGAGGCGGGTCTCCAGGGCCATGACCCGGGCTGCCGCGGCGGCAGGTTCGGCGTGTCCGGCCAGACCCAGCATGGTTTCCAGATGCGCTAGGTATGCCGTGCGCGTCTCGGCGTGGCGCTCCTCGCGGTAGTAGGACTCGTCGGGCAGACCGAGGCCGCCCTGGTTGAGGTAGACGATGTAGCGGTCGGACTGGCGGTCGTCGGTGTTGACGATGGCCTGGAAGGCGCCGTCGACGCCCTGGTGGGCGAGCGTGCCGAGCAGCGTCGGGAGTTGGTTCGTGTCGGTCAGTGCAGCGATAGCGTCGAGCAGGTCCTGCAGCCCGCTGAGCCCGGCCGCCTCGACAGCCTCCTCGTCCATGAATGCTCGGTAGAGGGCGACGACCTTGGCCGCGGACGAGCTGGCGGCTGGCTGAGGTTGGTCGCTGGTCGTTCCGTCCGAGTCGGCCGCGCCCGCGGCCTCGATGATCTCGCGCAGCTGGACCTCGGCATCTTCGCGGAGCATGTCGAAGGAGCCATAGCGTCCGCGGTCGCCCGGGATTTCGGTGTTCTTGACCCAGTGCCCGTTGACATGGCCGAAGAGGTCGTCCTGCGGGCGGACGGTGGGGTCGATGTTGTCGACGCGGATCCCTGAGTGCATGGGGTCTATCTCACCATCCTCGACTGGGCTCACGTCGCCGTCTCGGGGAAGCTGCCGAGCCGGTTCGCTGGGATCCCCGGAGTTGTGCCCAGCCCTTGGCTCGTTCTGGCCCGGATAACCTGGGGTCACGACCAGGCTCACAGGGGGCGCTCTCGATGATCGGACGATGGCCCGTGGTGGCTGTGATGTGCGTCGTCGCGGTCACTGGCTGCACGACCGGCACGACAGGCACGGCCGATCGCACGCCGACACCGTCGTCCAGGTCGGATGGATCGTCCGCTTCGTCGAGCTGGGCGGCCTCCTCCACGGCTGCGTCCAGGCGCTCTGCTCAACCTGCTGACAAACAGGGGGATGGCAAGCTCCGCGAGGAAGCCAGCCCCTTGACCTCGCGCTTCCCGGCCCTCGGCACCCCGATCAAGGTGCGCTGGATGTCGGGCACTCTCGGCACCTCACCCGGCCCCTCGACCTACTGGATC
This sequence comes from Actinomycetales bacterium, assembly GCA_016710645.1. Taxonomy (GTDB): domain Bacteria; phylum Actinomycetota; class Actinomycetes; order Actinomycetales; family Dermatophilaceae; genus Phosphoribacter. Next base: position 42,748 of record JADJVI010000013.1, read on the forward strand.
GACGCGGTCGTCTGGGTCACCCCTGAGGTGGGCCAGCAGCTCCGTGCGACATCGCCGCAGCCGTCCCCTGAGGCGCCGACCCTCGTTGCGGGGGTTCGCGCGGAGCTGCCGGACGGCATACTCCTCACCTCGGACGCACTCCGGTCCCGCTTCCAGACCGCAAGCTGGTGGCCCACCGTCTACATCCTCAAGGACGCCGACGTCGTCGTCATCTCGGCCCTGGGCGAGTAACTCAGGTCCGGGATAGGGGCGACTTTGACCCCGAAGCCCACGAGCACCAGACCGGTCACCCGGTCGGTCCAGGTGCGCACCCGAGGTTGGGCCAGGCGCTGACGCAGCACTGCCGTCCCGAGGATGAGCACGCTGAACCACACCACCCCCTCCAGCACGTGCACCATGGCCAGCGCGATGCCCGCCAACAGGGATGCCGTGTCCGGTGGAAGGAACTGCGGCAGCACCGCCACGTAGAAGACCCCGATCTTGGGGTTGAGCAGATTGGTCACTAGGCCGCGGGTGAAGGCTCGCCGCGTGCCGCACTTCGCGGCCTCCAGCGCCTCTGGGTTCGCGAGACCACCGGTCCGGGTTTGCCACAGCAGCCGACCTCCCAGCCACACCAGATACCCGGCGCCGGCCAGTTGCAGGATCTCGTATGCCGTGCGGGATGCGGTGAGCAGCGCCGACACCCCTGCCGCGGCAGCGACCGCCCACACCACCAGCCCCAGCGAGATCCCGGCGACCGTCGCGTACGCCGCCCGCGTCCCCTGGGTCACGCCGGCCCGGAGGACCAGGGCGGTGTCGATCCCGGGCACCAGCGTCATCAGGCCCGCCACGATCGCGAACCCCAGCAGCGCATTCGTCACGACGCCGCACTCTACGCACGCTCCCGGTATGCCGTGCCGCGCGCCGTGTCTGCCGACGGCGAAACCCATCGCAAGATGGCGAAGGCTGGGCCTAGGGTGCCAACGTGCCCTCATCCCGGTGCCGTTCGGCGGTCAGCGCATGACCGACCCGTCCCGGTGGGGTCCGCTGCGGCATCCGAACTTCCGATGGTTCTTCTTCGGGGAGACGATCAACACCGCTGGGTCGTCGATGTCGCGGCTGGCGCTGGCGTTCGCGGTGCTGCATATCGACAACTCCCCCACCGCGCTAGGCCTGGTCGTGGCGTCGTGGTCGGTGCCGATGGTGGCTTTTATGCTCATCGGTGGCGCGCTCGCCGATCGACTGCCCCGGGCCTTGGTGTTGCGGGGCTGCAACCTCATCGAGGGGGTCGTCCAGCTCACCTCCGCGCTGCTCGTGCTCACCGGCACCGCGCAGATCTGGCACCTGGTCGTGTTGCAGTTCCTCGGCGGCAGCGCCGTCGCGGTCAGCTACCCGGCCTTCCACGGGATGGTGCCGATCCTGTTGCCGGAGGCCGATCGCAAGGCGGCTTACCTGTTGCTCGGTCAGGCCCAGAGTGCGCTGCAGGTGCTCGGTCCGACTGTGGCCGGGATCATCGTCGCGGTGAGCAGCCCGGGGTGGGCTCTGCTGGTCGACGCTGCCACCTTCTTCGTGGCCGCCGTCTTCCTCACCTTGCTGAAGTTGCCGGTCAATGCGCGCCCAGACGCAGGTGACAGTGTGCTGGCGGACCTGCGGGCGGGGTGGTCCTTTGCCCGCTCACTGGGGTGGGTGCTGCCGGTGGCCAGCCTGTCGCTGGTGTTCAACGCGGTCTCCAGCGGCGCGATCAACGTCCTCGGCCCGGTCATTGCCAAGGCGACGGTGGGGGCCGACGGCTGGGGTCTGGCGCGGTGGGCCGAGGCCCTCGGGCTGTTCGCCTTCACGTTTGTGCTGGCACGGGTGACCATCCGGCGGCCACTGCTGGCCTGTCAGTACGGCTTCCTCGCGATGGCCGCGCCCATGATTGCGCTCGCCTTCGCTGCGCAGGTGCTGCCGCTGTCGGCGGCGTTCCTGGTCAGCGGCTGCGGGCTGGGCCTGATCAACCTCGCGTGGAATCTCACCGTCCAAGAGAAGGTCCCGGAAGCGATGCTGTCGCGGATCATGGCGATCGACGGGTTCTTCAGCTTCGTCGCCATCCCCCTCGGCCAGGTGGCGATTGGACCGGCGAGCGCCTGGTTCGGCACTCAGGACGTGCAGCTCGGTGCCGCAGCGATCATGCTCGTCACCTTCCTCATCGGCGCGACCCGACCGGCCATCCGTCGCCTCACCCTCACCGGCCCGCAGCCCAGCGCCTGATGCTCACGCCGCTCCCCGAGCATCGACGACCAATCAGGGCGGCTGCACGGCATGCAGCTGCACGGCATACAGCTGTATGCCGTGCAGCCGTCCTCGTGTCGGTCGCCGTCACACGGAGGCGCCCCGCCTCCTGTAGGTCAGGAGACGGGGCGCCGCACACCGCTGCGTTGGGTCAGCGGGTGGTGAACACGGGTGGGACCGCTTCCCCGCAGGCCCCACCCGCGTCCGCTTGAGTGGTCGCGACCAGGCAATGCACCTGGCCGGCAACCCGCGTGACTAGCTGCAGCCGCTGGTGCTGCCGCAGCCCTCACAGACGTAGCACGACCCAGCCGGGCGCATCTTGGTGCCACAGGTGAGACACATCGGAGCGTCGGCCGTGCGGCCTGGAACTTGCCCAGCAGGTCCTGCGGTGGATCTCCACGCCGACCTCCACGAGCCGAGGCCGCACCAGCACCGAACTTGACCTCACCGGCGTGGTCCTCGCTGCGGATGACCACCGGCGCCGGCTTCTCCGGGGCCATGACCGAGTGAGTGACGACCGAGCCGGCCGAGTTCTCCAGCTCGTCCTCAGGCTCCTCGTCGCTGGCTTCCGGCGCGGCATACGAGCCGGTCTCCAGGTGGTGAGCCCGCTCGGCAGCCGTGTGGATGCCCATGAACGAGCGGGTGTCGAAGTCGAGGTAGTCCAGGGCGAGACGCCGGAACACGTAATCCATGATTGAGTCGCCATCCGGATGTCCGGGTCGTCGGTCATACCGGCCGGCTCGAAGCGCAGGTTGGTGAACTTCTCGACGAAGGTCTCCAGCGGCACGCCGTACTGCAGCGCGATAGAGATCGCCAGCGCGAAGGAGTCCATGACGCCCGCGAGGTCGAGGCCCTGCTTGCCCAGCTTGATGAAGATCTCACCGAGGCCGTCGTCGGGGTAGGACCCGGCCGTGAGGTAACCCTCCCGCGCCGCCCACCGAGAACGAGGTGGTCTGGCTCCGGGCGCCGCTTGGGCAGGCGCTTGCGC
>JADJVI010000014.1 GCA_016710645.1 Actinomycetales bacterium
GCCGAGTTCGAGGCCCTGCACCCGTGAGGTGACGGGCACGGCATACCGAGCCGTGTTTGTCTTGGGGGCGTGAGTCTCACAATGTGAGCCGCGCGTCTCGGCATGTGAGGCACAAACCAGGCTCCGGTATGCCGTGGATAAGCTTTCGGGGTCCCTGACCAGTCCCCGCGGGAGCCCTGTCGCTGAGCCTCATCGTCCAGAAGTACGGTGGATCGTCGGTCGCTGATGCCGAAGGCGTCAAGCGCGTGGCGCGTCGCATCGTCCAGACGAAGCAGGCCGGCCACGACGTGTGTGTCGTGGTCTCGGCCATGGGCGACTCGACCGACGATCTCATCGACCTGGCCAACAAGGTGAGCCCCGCCCCCCGCCGGCGCGCGAGCTCGACATGCTGCTCACCGCTGGCGAGCGCATCTCGATGGCGGTGCTCGCTATGGCGATCGCCGACCTGGGCATGGAGGCGCGGTCGTTCACCGGGTCGCAGGCGGGCGTCATCACCGACGCCGACCACGGCAAGGCCCGCATCCTCGACGTCACCCCGGGCCGCATCACCCAGGCGCTCGAGGCCGGTCACCACCATCGTGGCCGGGTTCAGGGGGTGAGCCAGACCACCAAGGACATCACCACGCTCGGTCGCGGCGGCTCCGACACGACCGCGGCGGCGCTCGCGGCGGCCCTGCGCGCCGACGTGTGCGAGATCTATACCGACGTCGACGGGGTCTTCACCGCCGACCCGCGGATCCTGCCCAATGCTCGCAAGCTCGACGTCGTCTCCTGCGAGGAGATGCTCGACCTGGCCGCCAATGGCTCCAAGATCCTGCACCTGCGCTGCGTCGAATACGCGCGCCGCTACGGCATACCGCTGCATGTGCGGTCGTCGTGGTCCAAGCACCCCGGCACGTTCATCGTGGACAACCCCTACGACGAAGGAAGCGGCATGGAAGCCCCGATCATCACCGGCATCGCCCACGACTTGAGTGAAGCCAAGATCACCGTCGTCGGCGTGCCCGACGAGAAGGGCAAGGCCGCCGACATCTTCACGGCGGTCGCCGACGCGGGCATCAGCATCGACATGATCGTGCAGAACGTGTCGGCCGCCGCCACCGGCCTGACCGACATCTCCTTCACCCTGCCGCAGAACGACGGCCCGAAGGCGATCCAGGTGCTGCAGGCCGTGAAGACGTCGATCGGCTTCGCCGACATGCTCTATGACGACAAGATCGGCAAGATGTCGGTCATCGGCGCCGGCATGCGCACCAACCCCGGCATCTCGGCCAAGCTCTTCCGGGCCATGGCCGATGCCGACATCAACATCGAGATGATCTCGACCTCCGAGATCCGCGTCTCAGTGGTGACGCGGTCCGACCAGCTCGAAGCCGCCGTGCGCGCGGCGCACACGGCGTTCGGGCTGGACTCGACCGAGGGAGAGGCCATCGTCTACGGAGGGACGGGTCGATGAGCGAGGCTGCGATGAGCGCTGCTGTGGGTGCTGCTGCTGGGGACGCTGCTGGGCGTCAGGTCAATGTCGGCGTCGTCGGCGCCACCGGGCAGGTCGGCAGCGTCGTGCTGCGCATCCTCGCCGAGCGCAACTTCCCGGTCGGTCAGCTGCGGCTCTTTGCCTCGGCTCGCTCGGCCGGCTCGACGATCTCGTGGCAGGGCCGCGACATCGTCGTCGAAGACGCCGCGACCGCCGACCCGAGTGGCCTCGATATCGCGATCTTCTCTGCGGGAGCGACCACCTCGCGGGCGCTGGCTCCCGTGTTCGCCGCGGCCGGCGTGACCGTCATCGACAACTCCTCGGCCTGGCGGATGGACCCCGAGGTGCCCCTCGTCGTCTCCGAAGTCAATCCGGAGGCCGCACGGCATACCCCCAAGGGGATCATCGCCAACCCCAACTGCACGACGATGGCCGCGATGCCGGTGCTCAAGCCGCTGGCCGACGAAGCCGGGCTGACCCGCCTGGTCGTGTCGACCTACCAGGCCGTGTCCGGCTCCGGTGTCGCCGGGGTGCGCGAGCTCGCCGACCAGGTGCGCTCGGGGCTGGCTTCCGGTGACATCGAAGGTCTGGCGCACGACGGCTCCGCCGTCGAGCTCGGTATGCCGGTGAAGTACGTCGCGCCGATCGCGTTCGACGTCGTCGCGCTGGCCGGCTCACTGCTGGACGACGGCTCCGACGAGACCGACGAGGAGCGCAAGCTACGCAACGAGTCGCGCAAGATCCTCGCCCTGCCGCAGCTGCGGGTGTCGGGGACCTGCGTGCGGGTGCCGGTCTTCACCGGGCACTCGCTGTCGATCAACGCCGAGTTCGAGCGGGCGATCACGCCGGCGCGGGCGCGTGAGCTGTTGTCCAGCGCGCCGGGCGTCGAGGTTGTCGACGTGCCGACGCCCTTGCAGGCCGCCGGTGCCGACCCGTCCTACGTGGGCCGGATCCGCGAAGACCTGTCGGTCGACGGCGGGCGGGGGCTGGTGCTCTTCGTGAGCAACGACAACTTGCGTAAGGGTGCGGCGCTCAACACCGTGCAGATCGCCGAACTGCTCGTCTGAGCCTGGCCTCGGAAGACTCGTCAGGTGCGGCCCATCGCTCTCCCGACGGTGGACGGCCTCGGCGTGCCGATATCGGCTGCTTCGGGCGCGATGAGAGAGCCGAATTCGGCATGTCGAGGGTGGGTTCAGCCAGGCTGGGCTCCATGATGCGTGACGTGCTGCGCGGAAAGACCTGGGTGGCAGCGGTCCTCGCGCTCGGCCTGCTCCTGCCCGTTGCCGGGTGTTCGGGTGCCGGGACGTCGACGGCCGGAGCCAATGGTGCTGGTGGTGCCGCGGGCACGGCGAGTTCGACCCGCGTAACCGGCAGCGGTGAGGCCGGCGGCTCGACAGTCTCGACCAGCGGTGCGGCGGGTGCCGGTGCGGCACCATCGGACCCCGCACCATCGCCCACGCTGGCGCCTCGCGGGCCGACGATCGACGCGACCGCCAAGGGCATCGCTGCCTTTGGCTCGCCCACGGGCAACATCACCTGTGTCCTGGTCAAGGGCGAGACGGCAGCGTTCCAATCGGTGCGTTGCGACGTGTTCAACCACAGCTGGGCGCTGCCGCCCAAGCCAGCCGACTGTCAGTTCGACTGGAGCCACGGCGCCTATCTCGAAGGTGGCCAGGCCGCGCTCACGTGTGCCGGCGATGCCCTCATCGGTGCCGACTCCCCGGGACAAGACGGCACTTGGTGGGCAGATGGGGTTGGGGCCCAACGAGTTTCGTTCTCCGGCCGACCGGATGTAGTCGCCTTGGCGTACGGCGCGTCAATGAAGCTGGGCACCATCACGTGCACGAGCCAGACCGACGGGATGCACTGCACGGACGCCAAGACCGGCGGCGGCTTCGACCTGTCGCGGACGGCATACCGCCTGCGCTGAGGCACGGGTGAGACTTCAGTCCCGATCTGGTGGTGTTCGATATTCCACCCGGTGCTTCCGGTGGCCGAGCGGGGGTCGACGCGGCACGCTTGGCTCATGACGAATGCGACCCTGGCTTACCGCGAGGCACGTGACCAGCTGCTCTCCCTGCGCGGCAAGCATGACGAGGCTGTGGCGACCTTCCGTTGGCCCGAGCTGGGCGAGCGGTTCAACTGGGCGGTCGACTGGTTCGACGCCTATGCGCGCGGCAACTCGCGCACCGCGCTGATCATCGTCGAGGAAGACGGTCGGCGCACCGAGCGCACCTTCGACGAAATGGCCACGCGCTCAGACCAATTGGCGGCCTGGCTGGCCAATCTCGGTGTCCAGCGCGGCGATTCGGTGTTGCTCATGCTCGGCAACCAGGTCGAGCTGTGGGAAGCCATGCTTGCGGTGATGAAGCTCGGCGCCGTCATCATGCCGACCACGACTGCGGCCGGCCCGACCGAGTTGATCGACCGGATCCACCGCGGCAACGCCAAGTTCGTCATCACCAACCCCTCGGAGACGAGCAAGTTCGACGAGGTGCCAGGCGACTATGGCCGCATTTCGATCGGCCCGGCTGCGGGCTGGGAGGATCTGCACACGGCATACCAGGGTGGTGTGGTGCCCTCGACGGCGCACCCGGAAACCGCCCCCGGCGACCGGCTGCTGCTCTACTTCACCTCCGGCACGACCAGCCGGCCCAAGCTTGTCGAGCACACCCAGGTGTCCTACCCGGTGGGGCACCTGTCGACGATGTACTGGCTCGGCGTGCGCCCGGGCGATGTGCACCTGACCATCTCGTCGCCGGGCTGGGCCAAGCATGCGTGGTCGCTCTTCTTCGCGCCGTGGATCGCCGAGGCGACCGTCTTCGTTTACAACTACACGCGGTTCGACGCGGCGGCGCTGTTGCACCAGATCCGCAGCAACGGGGTGACCAGCTTCTGCGCGCCGCCGACGGTGTGGCGGATGCTCATCAACGCCGACCTGTCCGGCGGGCCGGGGTCGCTGCGTGAGGTGATCGGCGCGGGCGAGCCGCTCAACCCTGAGGTGATCGACAAGGTGCAGTCGGCGTGGGGGCTCACCCTGCGGGATGGCTACGGACAGACCGAAATGACTGCGGCCGTGGGCAATGCGCCCGGGTCGCCGGTCAAGGCCGGCTCCATGGGACACCCACTGCCTGGTATGCCGGTCGTGCTGGTCGATCCGCTGACCAACCAACGCGTCGACGGGGTTGGCGAGGGCGAGATCTGTTTCGACCTGTCCGTGCAGCCGCTGGCGCTCATGACGGGTTATCAGGGCGACGATGAGCGCAACGCCGAGGCGATGGAGGGCGGCTGGTACCACACTGGCGATGTCGCCAGCCGGGACGCCGAGGGCTACATCACTTACATCGGGCGCACCGACGACGTCTTCAAAGCCAGCGACTTTAAGATCAGCCCGTTCGAGTTGGAGTCGGTGCTGATCGAGCACCCGGCGGTGGCCGAGGCGGCGGTGGTGCCGGCGCCCGATGAGGTGCGGTTGGCGGTGCCGAAGGCCTATCTCATGCTGGCGCCTGGTCATGTGGCCGACGCCGAGACGGCCAAGTCGATCCTCGCCTACGCCCGGGCGCATCTGCAGCCCTGGCAGCGGGTGCGCCGGATCGAGTTCGCCGAGTTGCCCAAGACCATTTCGGGCAAGATTCGTCGCGTCGAATTGCGTTCTCGTGAAGAGCAATTGGCGCGCGGCGAGATCAAGCCGGACGGCAATGAGTGGCGCGACGACATGTTCCCCGACCTCAAGGGCTGACCGGCGGTTGGCCCAGTGCAAGCCGGTCGCTCCAGCGGTTAGATCAGCACGGCATGACGCGGATGGCCCCTTCCCCACACGGGAAGGGGCCATCCGCGTCAGACAACGTCACGAGGGGCGTCACGAGGCGGCGCGTCGCGGGTCAGTCGAGGGACTGCACCTCGAGTTCGCCGGCGGCATACTGCTTGCGCAGCACCTTCTTGTCGAACTTGCCCACGCTCGTCTTGGGCACCTCGTCGATGACCGCCCACCGCTCGGGGAGCATCCACTTGGGCAACTGGGCGGCCAGCCACTCGCGGATCTCGGCCACCCCCGCCGTCGCCGACGGGCGTAGCACGACCGACGCCAGCGGCCGCTCGCCCCAGCGCTCGTCAGGCACCCCGACGACCGACGCCTCCTGCACATCGGGGTGGGCCATGATCGCGTTCTCCAGGTCGACCGAGGAGATCCACTCGCCGCCGGACTTGATGACGTCCTTGGCCCGGTCGGTGAGCACGAGGAAGCCGTCGGGCGTCAGCGTGCCCACGTCGCCCGTGCGCAGCCAGCCGTCCTGGAACTTGGCCTCCATCTCCATCTGCTCGACCTCGGACTCGGCGCCGTTGGCGAAGTAGGACCCGGTGATCCACGGCCCGCGCACCTGTAGCTCGCCGACGCTCTCGCCGTCCCAAGGCGCGATCGAGTCATCCGGTCCGACCAGGCGGCCCTCGACCCCGACCACCAGCCGACCTTGCGACGCGGCATACCGCCAGTAGTCGTCCGTGCCGACCTCAAGGTGAGCCGGCGGTGTGGCCACGGTGCCGATCGGCGACATCTCGGTCATGCCCCACGCGTGGATGATCGTCACGTCGTGCTTGGCCTGGAATGCCTTCATCAACGCGGGTGGCGCGGCCGAGCCGCCGACGACCAGGCCGCGACAGGCCGACAGATCGGCAGGCGAGGTGTCGAGGTGGCGCAGCAGGTCGTTCCAGATGGTCGGGACGCCGGCGCCGAAGGTCACCTTCTCCTGCTCCATCATCGCCGCGAGCGGCGCCGCCTGCAGGAAGCGGTCGGGCATGACCAGCGACGCTCCAGCGGCCATCGCGAGGTAGGGGAAGCCCCAGGCATTGGCGTGGAAGAGCGGCACGACGACCAGCAGCCGGTCGTCCTGACGCGCCCCGAGCGCGAGCGCGGCGGTCACGGCGTGCAGGTAATTGGAGCGGTGCGAGTAGGCGACGCCCTTGGGATTGCCGGTCGTCCCGGAGGTGTAACACATCGAGGAGGCCGAGTCCTCGTCGAGATCCAACGGCCAGTCGTATGCCGTGGGCTGCCCCGCGAGCAGCTCGGTCCAGTCGTGGACGCCCTCGACATGAGCCGGATCCTGCAGTGCCGCAAGGGTTTCCGCGTCGATCGGCCCGTTGACGATGACGTGCTGCACCCGCGGCAGATGCGGCAACAGCCCGGCGAACGGCTTGGCCAGCGTGTTGTCGACGATGACGACGCGGTCATCGGCGTGGTTGGCGACATAGATGATCTGCGGCGGGAAGAGCCGGATGTTGAGCGCGTGCAGCACCGCCCCCATCGACGGCACGGCGAGGTAGGTGATGAGGTGCTCGGCGTTGTTCCACATGAAGGTGCCGACCCGCTGGTCGCCGGTCACGCCGAGCGAGCGCAGTGCGTGCGCTAGCTGGGCGGCCTGTTCGCCGACCTGGCGATAGGTAATCGAGCGGGAGCCGTCGCCGGTCCACGTGATGACCTTCTGGTCGGCGTGCACCAGGGCGCCGTAGCGCATGAGAGACGAGATGAGCAGGGGAGTGCGCTGCATGGTGCTGTCCATGCCTCAGCCTGTCACGACGAGCGCTCGTGTGGGACGTGCCGCGGCGACCAAAGCGGCGCCGCGCGGACCGCGCACGCAAAGGGGCGGGCACGGCATACCCCGCTGGTATGCCGTGCCCGCCCGGTGCGCAGCGAAGTGGGTCAGGACGTGACGCCGTAGCTCATCAGCCAGGCCTGCACGCCCTTGATGTCGACGCGCTGGAGGCCATCGAGGTAGCGGCAGTTCTGGGTGTAGCCGTAGCTGGTCACCGTGACGATGTAGCCGTCCTTGAAGGTCGGGCCGCCCGAGTCGCCGAAGCACGAACCACCGGTGCCGCGGATGTCGTTGGGGTTGCCGTTGACCTGCAGGATCTGCGGGGTGAGCTTCTGGCCGGGGGCCTCGGCGACGCGGCGGATCAGCGGGTAGGACATGGGCGCCGGCTTCTGCGGGCCCGAGTCAGGCTTGCGGACCTCGGTGCCGTAACCGACGATCGTGAAGAGCGTGCTGTTGAGCTTGGGCTGGGCGAACTGCGCCAGGTAGTTCAACGGGGCGATCTTCGAGGGGGTGATGCCGGCGACGGGCGTGTCGAGGACGACCACGCCGACGTCGTTCCAGTTGGCCATGTCGGTGAAGTCGCTGTACTGCGGGTGGTAGGCGGACTGCCCGGCATACCACGTGCGGGTGGTGTCCTTGCTGACGTCAGTCGCGAGGTAGCCCGCGGCGGGGTCGCTGGCGGCCGGGATGCCGTTCGGCGGAGCTTCGGCGATGACTGAGTCGAAGGTGACGAGCGTCTTGCCGGCCGTGCCCATCGTGCAGTGGGCGGCGGTGAGCAGGACGGTCGGGGTGACCAGGGTGGCGGTGCAGCGGTACCGCGAGCCGCCCTCGTAGAACATGATCATGCCGACGCTCGGGTGACCATTGCCGTCGGGGGTGCCCCCGGTGATTGCCACAGCCTGGCCGGTCGATGCCGCCACTAGGCCGAGCGTCAGCGCGGCCGCCGCGGCCACGCGTCGCAGTGAGTTGAACACAGTCGTGCCCCATTCGTTGATGGATGCGCCCCCGACCCGGGAAGCTGTTCCCGCGTTCCCCGCCATGACACCACAGCAGAGGGGAAATCCCAAGGGTTGGACACGACCCAATCTGCTTGCCGTCGGTGGTGTGGGCGCAATCGCCCGGTATGCCGGTGGGCTGGCTCTGCGTGGTGCCATCGGCTTGTGTGGCCTCGCCGGATGGTCGTGGTCGGGACGGAGTCCCCACGCCGGTAGACTGGGGGCACTGGCCCGATCAGTTTCGCCTCGGGCCGTTCGCAGCACCGTGGTAGCCCTTGCGCCGCGACCGTTGTCGCGCCGGGCGGAACACGGCCCTCATTCTTCGGAGTTTCCCTTTGTCTTCACCCACGTTCGGTGCGCTTGGCGTGCCGTCATCCCTCGTCGACGTCCTCGCGGGCCTCGGCATCACTACCCCCACCCCGATCCAAGCCGCGACCCTGCCCGACTCGTTGGCCGCCCGCGACGTGCTGGGCCGAGGCCGCACCGGCTCGGGCAAGACCTACGCCTTCTTGTTGCCGCTGGTCGCCCGCCTCTCCGGCGAGAGCGACGCCGCCGCACGTGCGGTCGGTCGTCCGGCGCGTCGGGTTCGGCAGTCCAAGCGTCCGCGCGCGCTCATCCTCGCTCCGACCCGCGAGCTCGCAACCCAGATCGACGAGGCCCTGCGCCCGTTGGCCCAACCCGCTGGTCTCACCAGCCGCACCGTCTTCGGCGGGGTCGGCCAGGGTCCCCAGGTGACCGACCTGCGCCGTGGCGTCGACATCGTCGTCGCCTGCCCCGGTCGCCTCGAAGACCTCATCGCCCAGGGTCACGTCTCGCTCGACGCGATCGAGGTGACGATCATCGACGAGGCCGACCACATGGCCGACCTGGGCTTCCTCCCGTCGGTCCGCCGCCTGCTCGACGCCACGCCCGCGGGCGGCCAGCGGATGCTCTTCTCGGCGACCCTCGATGCCGCCGTCGGTGTGCTGGTCCGGCGCTATCTCGTGCGCCCGGTCACCCATGAAGCCGACTCGGCGCAGTCGCCGGTCGCGACGATGACCCACCACGTGCTGCACGTGTCGAGCGCCGACCACCTCCCGGTGCTGGTCGACCTGGTCGCCGCACCGGGCCGCACGGTCGTCTTCACTCGGACCAAGCACCGCGCGAAAAACCTTGCGCGCCAACTGAACGCGCGCGGCATACCGGCTGTCGAACTGCACGGCAATCTCTCCCAGAACGCCCGCGCCCGCACCATGGCAGCCTTCAGCGACGGCACCGCGCAGACGCTCGTCGCGACCGACATCGCCGCGCGGGGCATCCACGTCGACGATGTCGCGCTCGTCGTGCACGCCGACCCGCCGACCGAGCACAAGGCCTACCTGCACCGCTCCGGTCGCACCGCGCGCGCCGGCAACAGCGGCACCGTCATCACGCTGATGACCGACGACCAGGTCCGCGACGTCCGCGACCTCACCCGCAAGGCCGGCGTCACGGCGACGACCACGCGGGTCACGACCGCACATCCCCTCCTGCGCGAGTTGGCGCCGGGAGAGCGCGAGTATGCCGGTGGGCTGGCTTCCGCTGTCGCCGCCGAGTCTCGCTCGGGTCGGGGTGGCTCCGGCCGAGGCGCTGGCCGAGGCGAGTCGGGCCGAGGCGAGTCGGGCCGCGCCGCAAGCGGTCGCGGCGGGTCTGGGCGGACTGGTGCCGGCCGGTCGAGCTCGGCGCGCGCTGGTTCTGGGCGTGGCGCGGGGACGCCGGGGTCCACGGGTCGCCCGTCAACATCCTCGACGCGGAACTCTGCCGCCTCGTCGACCCGCAGCCAAGCTGGTCGCCCCGGGGACTCGCGCAGCACCGGACGGGCTCCGAGCGCGGCCGCCTTCTCGGCGGGCTCACGGGCCGGCTCAGGCCGCCCGCGCCGCACCGCTCGGTCCGCCTGACCCAGCCGGACGGCATACCGAGCGCTGGCTTGTTCTTCGGTATGCCGGCCGCCTGACCCAGCCGGACGGCATACCGGAGCGGGGTGAACCCGACCGGTATGCCGTGGTGCACCGTTGGTTCGATGGTCGAAGGGCTTGGGGCGTAGCCTGGCCGGTGCTCGCATCGCTCACGCATCGCAACCGCTCCGACCAGGGGTCCGGCGCAACCGGAGGAACCACGTGAACGCGCTTTCCCGCCTCAGCCTGCGCAATCGCGCGCTCACCGCGCTGCTGACCGTCTTCCTCATGGTCGGCGGGGTCATCGCGATGGGTTCGCTCAAGCAGGAGCTCATCCCGTCGATCCAGTTCCCCATCATGGGGATCGTCACGCCGGTGCCCGGCGCCAGCGCGTCGGTCGTCGAGGCCCGGGTCACCCGCCCGATGGAAGGTGCGGTGCTCGGGCTGCGCGGGGTGACCAAGGTGACCTCGACCTCCAGCGACAGCATCTCGACGGTCATGGTGACCCTCGCCTACGGCGAAGATCTCGGCAAAGCTCAGACCGACGCCCAGCGCGCCGTGCTCAACCTGCGTGACCTGCCCGAGGGCGCCCAGCCGCAGGTCATCACCGGCAGCATTGGTGACTTCCCGATCATCCAGATGTCGATGTCCGGCGGCGCCGACCAACAGCAGTTGCTGGCCACTGTGCGCGCGCAGGTCGTGCCCAAGATCGCGGGCATCGCGGGGGTGCGTGACGTGCAGGTGAGTGGGGTGGCCGACCAGGTCGTGCTGGTCGACCTCGACGGGGCCAAGCTTGCTGCGGTCGGGGTGTCGCCGACGGCGGTGAGCGATGTGCTCAAGGTCAACGGTCTGGTCATTCCCGCAGGTCAGCTCGCCGAAGGGCGCTCCGAGCTGAGCGTCCAGGTCGGCAGCCCCATCACCTCGGTCGAGCAACTCGCCGCGTTGCCGCTGCCGCGCGCAGCGACTGGCTCCACGACCACGTCAGCACCGACCCAGCTCGCCGCGCCGGTCACCCTCGGCCAGGTCGCGAAGGTCTCCCTCGCCGATGCGGCCGTCACGTCGCTGTCCCGCACGAACGGCATACCGAGCCTCACTCTCGCCATCACCAAGACCCCGGACGGCAACACCGTCGGCATCTCGCACGCCCTCGACGCGATGCGCCCCGACCTCGAACGACTGGTGAGCAATGGCAAGACCGCCGTCGTCTATGACCAGGCGCCGTTTATTACCGAGTCGGTCAAGGACCTCACGACCGAGGGCCTGCTCGGGCTGGCCTTCGCGGTGCTCGTCGTCTTCGCGTTCCTGCTGTCGGTGCGGCTGACGTTGGTCACGGCGGTGTCGATCCCCCTGTCGCTGCTCATCGCGCTGCTGGGCCTGCGGGTGGGCGGCTTCACCCTCAACATCCTCACCCTGGGGGCCCTGACCATCGCGGTCGGCCGGGTCGTCGACGACTCGATCGTCGTCATCGAGAACATCGAGCGCCACCTGCAGATGGGCCAGTCCCGCCGCGACGCCATCCCCACCGCCGTCAAGGAGGTCGCGACCGCGGTCACCTCATCGACCCTCGCGACCGTCGCGGTCTTCATCCCGCTCGCGCTCGTGGGCGGCCAGGTCGGCGAGCTCTTCCGGCCGTTCGCGCTCACCGTGACGCTGGCGATGCTGGCCTCGCTGTTCGTCTCGCTCACCATCGTGCCGGTGCTCGGTTACTGGTTCCTTGCCGGTCGCGGCCGTGGTCGCGGCCGCGCAGGCACAGCCAACGGCAAGAGCGTCGGTATGCCGTCCGGTCGCCACCGCAAGACCGCCGCCGAGGCGATCCTGGCCCACGCGGCGCCATCGCCGGAGGTCACCGGCCCCGCCCACACCGGGCTCCCCGCCGAGCCGCCTGCCGCACCCTCCACCGCCGCTCGGATCCCCGAGCAGGACGAACCCATCACCCGGCTCCAGCGCGCCTACCTCCCAGCGCTGCGCTGGGTGATCCGGCGCCCTGTCGTCACGGTGCTGCTCGGGCTGCTCATCCTGGTCATGTCCGGCGGTGCCGCCGGCCTGCTCAAGACCGACTTCATCGGCAATTCCGGCGGCACCACCCTCACGGTGAGCCAGAAGCTGCCGGCCGGCACCTCACTTGCCGTCACGGACGAGGCCGTCAAGCAGGTCGAGGCCACCCTCAAAGGGCGTTCAGACGTCGTGACATACCAGGTGACCGTCGGCAGCACTGGCCCCCTCGCGGCGTTCACCGGGGGCGGCGCCAACAACGCGACCTTCAACATCACGACGACCAAGGGCGGCGTCGACTCGCTCACCGACCACGTGCGCCAGTTCGCCGACGCGCACCCTGAGCTCGGCACCATCACCGCCAGCAGCGGAGGCGGCCCCACCGGGGCGTCCACCGCCCAGGTCATCGTCAAGGCACCCGACGAGGCCACCCTGCGCACGGCAGCTACCGCGCTCACCAGCGCCGTCGCCAAGCTCAAGGGCGCCCGCGATGTCACCAACGACCTCGCCGTGCTCATCCCGACGGTCACCGTCGAGGTCGACCGAGCCAAGGCGCGCCAGGCCGGCCTCTCGGAGACCATCGTCGGCGGCCTGGTGGCCGGTGCGCTACGCGGCACCTCGCTCGGCGAGATCACCATCGACGGCGTCGGTCACCCGGTGACTCTGCGTCAGGGCACCGCGCCGGTCGGCGTCGAAGCGCTCAAGGCGCTGCCGCTGGGAGTCGGGCCGAACGGCATACCGCTGACCCTCGGGCAGGTGGCGACGGTGGCCCAGCAGGACGCCCCCGCGAGCCTGACCCGGCAGGACGGCGCGCGCACCGCGGTCATCAGCGCGGTGCCGACCAGCGACGACCTCGGGGCCCTGACGACTGCCCTCACCAAGGTGGTCGCCGACACCCCCCTGCCCGCTGCGGCGACCGCCAAGGTCGGTGGGGTGAGCGCCGACCAGGCCGAGGCGTTCGGGCAACTCGGCTTGGCGCTTCTCGTGGCGATCGCGATCACCTATGCGATCCTCGTGGCCACCTTCGGCAGCCTGCTGCAGCCGCTGGTGCTCATGGTGTCGATTCCGTTCGCGGCGACCGGCGCGATCGGGCTGCTCCTGATCACCGGCAAACCGCTCGGCGTCGCGTCGATGATCGGCTTGCTCATGCTCGTCGGCATCGTCGTCACCAACGCCATCGTCCTTATCGACCTGGTCAACCAATACCGTGGGCGCGGCCTGGGCATCGAGGACGCCGTCTTGGAGGGCGGCCGACACCGGCTGCGGCCCATCGTCATGACCGCCCTAGCGACCATCCTCGCTCTCACCCCGATGGCCATGAGCCTCACCGGCGGCGGCGCGTTCATCAGCCAGCCGCTCGCGCTGGTCGTCATCGGCGGGCTGTTCAGCTCGACGGCGTTGACCCTGCTCATCGTGCCCGCGCTCTATCTGCTGCTCGAACGGGCGCGGCACAAGCGCGGCTTCGGCGCCGACCTACGTGGGAGCTACTGACCCGCCGCAGGCCCGTATGCCGCAGGCCCGTATGCCGGGTGGTCACCTCACGAGACGGCTCGCGCCGCCTCTCGCCGGCGGCGCACCGTGAGGTGCAATCGATGGGCCGTGATGACGGCGGCGAGCCAGCCCAGCCCGATCAGCCAGCCGGCGATGACGTCGGTGAGCCAGTGATGGCCGAGGTAGACCCGGCTCAGGCCCATCGACACGACGAAGAAGGCACCCATCGCGACCGCCCAGGCGCGGGCCCGAGCGGTGGTGAGGTGCAGCAGCCAGAGGTAGATCAGGACGCCGATGATGACCGTCGCGTTGAGGGTGTGGCCGCTGGGGAAGGACGGTGAGCTCTCGAAAGGCGGGACGGCCAGCTCACGAGGTGGACGTGAGCGTCCGATGAGATGTTTGCCCACCGTCGTCATCGCCAGTGACCCGGCGGCGGCGATCAGGGTGAGCACAAGCGGCGTTCGGGAGCGCCAGCGCCACACCATGACCGCGACGAGAAGGGTGGCGAGGATCGGCATACCGACCGGGCCGCCGATATCGGTGAACGTCGTCAGTGCGCGCTCCAGGAAGGGCGTGCGGGTGCCGACGGAGTAGTCCAGGACCGGCTGGTCCAGCGCGGCGAGGTGACCCTGTTCGGTGACCGACTCGTAGACCTCGGCAGCCAGGAGCGTCGTGAGCACCGCCGCCAGCAAGCCGACGCCGGCGATCACCGCGATGGTCCACCGCGCATAGGCGCCGACGACCCGGTTGACCACGCTGGCGACGGACCGGCCCAACCGGCTGCGCCAGTGGGTGAGGTCGCGCGGGCCGATCGACTCTTCTTCGGGCGCGGTCAGGGCCGGCTTGATCTCCGGGGTCCCGCTCATGGGTTCCTCTCGCGCCGCAGGGGGAGAGGCCAGCCTAGTCACGCAGACGGATCAGTCGCCGGTGTCTGAACCCCGGATCGCTCACCACGTGGCCGAAGTAGCCGGAGTTTCCCGGTCGCCCTGCCGTCTCGGCACCGGTGGCCTACGCTCGCTCAAATGCACCCCCAATTCGCTGCTCTCGCTGCGGCTCCGTTCGTCGCCCTGACGACCTTTCGGCGCACCGGCGCCCCGGTCTCGACGGCGGTGTGGGTGGTGCAGGATGGCGACCGACTCGGCGTCCTCACCCCAGCAGGCACCGGCAAGGTCAAGCGCCTGGCCCACACTCCCCGGGTGACGCTGGCGCGCTGCTCTCGGCGCGGTGTGGTGGAGAGCGGCGCGGAGACGGTGACGGGCACGGCGACGGTGAGCGAGCAGGAGGCGGACGTTGAGCACCTACGCTCGCTGCTGCGCGCGAAGTACGGCCTGGAGTTCCGCGTCTTCATGGCGATCGAGAAGCTCGCCAAGCGGATGCGCGACACCCCGCGGGTCGCGGTATGGATCGAGCCGGCTCCCACGCCCGCCACGACCTGACCGTATGCCGTCGCGCATCGCCGAAGCCTGGGCTCGCCCCGGGATCGACCACCTTGTCGTCGCCGCCCGGGATCTGGACGAGGGTGCCGCCTGGGTCAGTGACCTGCTCGGCGTGCCGACCGAGCCCGGCGGCGAACACCCGGCCTTCGGCACGCACAACCGGTTGCTCTCGCTCGGCCCGACTGACTATCTCGAGATCCTCGCCGTCAACCCCCGCGCGGAGGCGACGGGCACGGCATACCCGTTGGGGCTGGGGCTGCCTGAGGTGCGCGAGCGGCTGACCAGCGGGCCGATCCTGCTCACTTGGGTGGTCCGGGTGGCAGAGCTGGCCGGGGCTGGGGTGCGTGAGGTGAGTCGCGGGGCTGTGCGGTGGCGGGCGCTGCCGCGCGAGGACGGGTCGTTGCCGTGCGGTGGCGCTCTGCCGGCGCCGATCCAGTGGCTTACCGCCCCGCCCTGGACGCAGTTGCCCGACCGCGGCATCCGGTTGCGCGAACTCGTGCTCAACGCGCCGAACCCTCACCAGCTGCAGACCCACGTGCAGGCGGTCGTCGGCGCACCGCTGGATTGCCGGATCACGCTGCGCCAGGGGCCGATCGGCGAGCCGGCCCTGGCGGCCGCGCTGGAGACGCCCACGGGTCCGGCCACGCTCTAGGACGCCTCCAACGGCAGGCCAATGGATGAGGCAAACCTTCGACAAACTAGGAACAAAACTGTGACACGGGTTCTTGATGTGGTCAGTCGCCGCGTGGCGCTCGCGGAATGGAGCCACACATGAAGGTCCTGGTCACCGGAGCCAGTGGATATGTCGGGGGTCGTCTGGTCCCCGAGCTGCTGAGAGAAGGCCACGAGGTGCGGGCGTCGTTCTCGGACCCCGCCAAGGCCGACCGGTTCTGGTGGCACGACGAGGTCGAGGTCGTCGAGATGGACGTGCTTGACCCTGCCGAAGTCGCCGCGGCCGTCTCCGGGGTCGACGCCGTCTACTACCTCATCCACGGGATGGGCGGCGAGGACTTCGCCGCCAAGGACCGGCGCTCGGCTAGCAACCTCGCCGCTGCTGCCGCCCGGGCTGGCGTGTCGCGGATCGTCTATCTCTCGGGGATCGTTCCGCAGGTGCCCGAATCGCAGCTCTCCGAACACATCGCCTCCCGTCTGGAGGTCGAGCGACTGCTCACCCGATCGGGCATCACGACGATCACCCTGCGCGCGGCCGTCATCGTCGGCTCGGGCTCGACGAGCTTCGAGATCATCCGGCAGATCTCCGAGCGGATGCTCGTGACGACCGTCCCCGACTGGATGAACTCCCAGGTGCAGCCCATCGCGGTCACCGATGTCCTTGAGGCGCTGCTCGGGGCACTCACCGTGCAGACTCGGTCGCGGTCCTACGACGTGGGCGGCCCGGAACGGTTGCCCTACCCTGAGCTGCTCAAGCTGTATGCCGGTGTCGCGGGACTGCGACGCCCGCAGGTCACCATCCCCGCGCTGCCGACCGATGTCGTCGGCACCCTCGCGGGGTTGCTCACCGATGTGCCAACCTCCACCGTCGAGGCGCTCGTGGAGAGCCTGCACCACGATATGGTCTGCCGCGAAAACGACGCTCGCGCAGCGTTGTTCCGCTCGGGACACACCTTCGTGCCGCTCAAGGAGTCGTTCGTCCGGGCCTTGGCTCGCCCCCAGATGGGACGTGCGGCGGACACCGACCCGCGCACCCTCGACCCGATGGGACCCATGCCGCACGACCCGCAGTGGTCCGGCGGGCACGGCGGGGGCATTGCCTCCCTCATCGCAGGAGCGGCAGCCGTCGTCACCGGAACCCTGGAAGCCCTCACGAAGGAGTCGTCATGACCGAGTCACCTGCTCCCGCTCCCGCGCTCGCCGACGCCGACGCCGACGGCATCGCCACGGTGCACGAGCTGATCAAGGGCCAACGCACCGCGATGCTCACCACCCATCACGCCGACGGGTCGATCGTCACCCGGCCGATGGCATGCCAAGAGGCCGAGTTCGACGGCAGCCTGTGGTTCTTCGCGTTCTCCGACAGCCAGAAAGTCGCCCAGATCCAGGCCGACCCCCGGGTCAACGTCGCCTTCACCCAGGAGGGCGCGTGGGTGTCCCTCACCGGCACCGCCGAGGTCGTCCACGACGAGGCCAAGGCCCGCGAGCTCTGGAATCCCTTTGCCAAGGCGTGGTTCCAGTGCGAGCCCGAAGACCCCAAGGTCGCGCTCATTCGGGTGGACTCCACGGCAGCCGAGTATTGGGACGCCCCCGGCAAGCCCGCCCAGCTCATCTCAACCCTCAAAGCGGTGGTGACGGGGTCCCGCCCCGATGATGGTGGCAATGCGACCGTTCAGTTCTGACCCAGACTCGGACTCGGACTCGGCACCCCCCGGAGGGCAGCTGCCCGACCCGGACCCGGCTTCCGAGGCGATCCCGCCAGCCGCGACCACGCCCGTGCGCTGGTCGCGGCTACGGGCCGTCGATGACCAATTCCTGCGCCGGGTCGAGCGCGACCAACGCGATTCCGACCGCGCTTGGAAGCGCCGGCGCATCGTCGCTGCCCTCACCTTGCTCGTCGGCGCGATCGGGCTGGCCGCCAGCCTCCGGATGGACCGTGACTCGCCCTACTTCCCGCTTGCGGCGCTCGCCGTGGCCGCAGTCTGGGCCGGTGGGGCGTTCGCCTCGGGCCGGCTGCACTTGGGCCGCATCGCGGTCGACGGTCGGCTGCAACGTCCGATCATCCAGCCCATCGTCGCCGGCCTGGCGCTCGCGGCAGTCTTCATCGCGGGGGCCTTCCTCACCCGGCTCGTCCCGCCCCTGGCTGACCAGGCCCGCTCGGTGCTCGCCTTCGCCGAATACGGCTCGATCGCCGCCCTCACGGTCACCACCCTGCTCAGTGGCATCGCCGAGGAGGTCTTCTTCCGCGGTGCGCTCTATGCCGCGGTCCGCGACGGTCGCCAGATCTGGGTGACGACTGCCCTGTATGCCGTCGCGACCGCCCTCACCGGCAATGTCATGCTCGCCTTCGCAGCCATCGTGCTCGGCGTCGTCACGGCTCGACAGCGCTGGTCGACCGGGGGCATCCTCGCCCCGATCCTCACCCACGTCACCTGGTCGATGTGCATGCTGCACGTCCTGCCGCACATCTTTTGAGCCAGCGCCCAGTGCCGGTGGGCCCGGGTCGTCCTTCGGGAAGTTCGTGAGCGACGCGGGCCTCGTGCGAGT
Organism: Actinomycetales bacterium; assembly: GCA_016710645.1. Lineage (GTDB taxonomy): Bacteria > Actinomycetota > Actinomycetes > Actinomycetales > Dermatophilaceae > Phosphoribacter. Next base: position 18,106 of record JADJVI010000014.1, read on the forward strand.
TCCGGGTCAGCCGCCCTAGCGCTCGCGCTCGTGTAGCCTGGCGGGGGTCGTGGGGTTGCCCTGGGTGGGCTCGGGGGTGCGTCGACCGATGTCGGCGACACGGTGTCATCGAATGAGTGGCAGCGAAGGAGTACCGGGCGTGAGCACTACCTCCCATCGGTATGCCGTCATCCTCGCCGGGGGCCGTGGCACCAGGTTGTGGCCGATCAGCACGCAGGAGCAGCCCAAGCAGTTCCAGGCGCTGGGCGACACCCGCCCGCTCATCGCGCAGACCTTCGACCGGCTCAAGGAATGTGTCGGGGCCGGCCACATCTTCGTCTCGACGACGGCCGAGTATGCCGACGACGTCCTGGCCTCGCTGCCCGAGCTCGACCCCGAGCACCTCGTCGTCGAGCCCCGCCCGGAGGGCAAGCCGGCCGCCTTCCTGCTCATTGCCCACCGCATCGCTGCTGTCGACCCGGATGCGGTCGTCCTCAGCGCCGCGTCGGACAGTTCGATCGTGCCGCTGGAAGCGTTCCAGGCCGCAGCCGACCGGTCCTTCGACTTCGTCGAGACCCACCCCTCGTGGACGACGTTGCTGGCGATCGCCCCGACCCAGGCCGACACCTCGCTGGGTTACGTGCGGGCGACCGGCCACGCGATGGGGGTGCCCGGCATACGGGTCGCTCGTGACTTCCTCGAGAAGCCGAGCCATGCCGTTGCGGAGGAGTTCCTCGCTGCCAGCGACTACTTCTGGAACACCTCCCACTACTGCTTCTCGGTCGCCACGCTCAAGGAGGCCTACCAGCAGGCCTCTCCCGAGATGGGGGCGGCCATCACGGCATACGTGCGCAGTGGCGATGAAGCCGACTACCGCGGCGACCCGGGACCCGACCACGAGCTCTTGCCGTTCGTCGACTGCGGCTGGCCGATCGGGGTCGTCGAGTCCGACTTCCGGTGGTACGACATCGGCACCTGGCCCTCGCTCTATCGCGCCCTCGCCGACAGCAAGGGCAGCGATCTGGTCACGTCGGGCGCCCACGTCGACCTCGATTCCAGCTCGGGGCTCGTCGTCAACGACAGCCCGCTGACCGTCGTCACCGCCGGCATTGAGGGCCTGGCGGTCATCGTGTCCGACGCAGTCGTCCTCGTCGCGCCCATCGCGACCCTCGAGGACCACCCCCAGACCATCGCCCACCTGCAGCAGCGTTGCGCCGGCGTCGCCGGCCCAGAGAGGGAAATTCAGTGAGTCAGTCGAGCCTGGAGATCAGGTACACGCCGTCGGGCATCGATCGCGAGGGCATCAAGGCCCTGTTGTCGCGGTTCAGCCTCGACCGGCCGGTCCACGTGGTCTTCATCGGTACCAAGCCGGACATCATCAAGCAATACCCCGTCTGGCAGGAGCTCGCCCGCCGCGGCGAGCAGGTCGCGGTCTGCCACAGTGGGCAGCACACCGACTACGCCTACTCCGAGGGCATGCTGCAAGAGTTCGGTATGCCGGTCGACGTCCGGTTGGTCATGGGTGACGGGCTCGACCTCGGCGCCCGGGTGGCCGCGCTCATCACGTCGGCGAACTCGTTGTTCGTCACCGCCACCGAGACCGGCCACACCCTGGTGCCCTATACCCACGGCGACACCGCCACCTCGATGGGTGTCACCGTCGCGGCATACATGAACCGCGTCGCCTGTGTGCACGTGGAGGCGGGCATCCGCACGATGACCCCCAAGCGCGAGTTCCTCACCCAGCACATCGCCGACTTCGAGGCCGGGCGCTTCGACTGGGACGCCTACCTCGCCGGGCACCGCGAGCTGGACACCTATGCGTTCGGGAGCAAGGAGCCCTTCCCCGAGCAGTTCAACACCCGCGTCTCTGACGCCGGCACCGGATTCCACGCTGCGCCAGTCGAATTGGTGCGCGGCTTCCTGCTCAACGAGGGCTACCCCGCCGACGCGATCGCCGTCGTCGGCAACACCGTCGTCGACGCGACCCTGGAGGCCAAGGAGCGCGCGGCGTCCTCGACGATCTTCCAGCGCTTCCCGCAGTTGCTGTCCGGGGAGTTCATCCGGGTCTGCCTGCACCGTCGCGAGAACACCAACGACCGGGCGCGGTTCACCACCTACTTCGACGCCGTCGAGAAGCTGCTGCGCACCGGGCACAGCGTGCTCTGGGTGTCGCTCAAGGGCACCGAGTGGGCCCTGAACGCCTGGGAGCTGCAGGGCCGGCTCGACGCTCTGGAGGAGGAGTTCCCCGAGACCCTCATCGTCACCTCGGTGTGGCCGGAGTACTCCGACGTCATCGCGGCCTTCCTCAAGTGCTCGCTCATCGCGACCGACTCCGGCTCGATGCAGGAGGAGGCCAACACCCTAGGCGTCCCGTGCGTGACGATGCGCTTCGGCACCGACCGCGGCGAGTCGCTGTTGGCCGGTGGCAATGTGCTGGCTCCGCCGGTGTCGGCAGGGTTCGTCGCCGAGGTGGTCAGCGCAGCCGCGAAACACCGCGACCAGCTCGTCGCCGAGCCGATCTACGGCACCGACTGCGCGCTGCGCCTCATCGACGAGGTGCTGGCCCGGGTCAAGGTGCCCGGTGGCCTCTTCCGCAGTGAGGAAGAGGTGCTCCGGCTGCCCGGGTCCGATTCGGACTGGCCGTCCGAGCCGGTGACCCGCGTGACCGCCTGAACCACACGGCATACCGCGGGCCGTTGGGAACCGGACGGCATACCGATCTGAGCTTTTACGGCTGAGTGAACGCGAGGGCCTGGGGCGACGACAGCGTCGTCCCAGGCCCTCTCGTTTTGCTCACAATCTCCCCTGAACTGGGACAAACCGGGCAATGATCTCGGTTGATTCCTATGAATTTAGGTTGAGGTCTCGCGCCGAGGTGTTAACAGAGGGCACGATGGGCTCGCATCATTTCGAGGGGGGCCTTCGGGAGAGGCGCCCCGTGAGGGGAATTTCGAGGTTACGCATCATGTCCATTCGTCATGCCATCCTTCGGCGCCTGAAGACGACCATCACCATCACCACCGCAGCTGCCCTGGCCGGGCTCGCAGGGATCGCGACAGCATCCCCGGCCAGCGCCGACGACTCAACCGTGCAAGTCTTCGCGGCGTCGACGGCCTCCAGCCCGACCGACCCGAGTCTGACCGCGTTCTACACCCCGCCCGCGAGCGTGCCCAGCACGCCGGGGACGGTCATCCGCACCCAGGCGTTCTCGCCCAAGAGCGTCGGCCTGCTGCCGTTCAACGGCACGGGGGTCCGGATCATGTTCAGCAGCACCGACGCCCTCGGCAACCCGATCGCGGTCACCGGCGCGATCCTGCTGCCCAACGCGCGCTGGTGGGGGTCGGGCTCGCGTCCTGTCGTTGCCTACGACACCGGCACCGTCGGCATGGCCGACCAGTGCGCCCCCTCGCGGAGCATGACCGACGGTTCGTGGGAAGAGGGCAGCTTCGCGTCAGCGGCCCTCAACCGCGGCTGGGTGGTCGCCGTCAACGACTACTACGGCCTGGGCACGCCCGGCATCGAGCACGCCTACATGGTCCGCAAGACCTCGGCCTACGCCACCCTTGACCTCATCCGGGCCGCGCAGTCCCTCTCGGTCACCGGCCTCACGGCGAGCAGCCCGGTCGGGATCATGGGTTACAGCGAGGGCGGTGGCGCCGCTGCTGCTGCTGCCGAGCTCGCCGCGAGCTACGCCCCAGCACTCAACATCAAGGGCGTCGCGATGGGTGCCGTGCCCGCCGACCTCGCTGCGGTGGCCAAGAGCCTGGACGGTGGCGCCTACGCCGCATTCCTCTTCTATGCAGTGTCGGGTCTCGCGACGTCCTACAACGTCAACTTGGCGACCTACCTCAATACGTCCGGGATGAGCTTCCTGGGCAAGATCCGCAACAGCTGCGTCATCGACGGGCTCGCGCTGGGCGCGTTCAAGCGCTCGTCGAGCTTCACGATCAACGGTCAGAGCGCCAGCGCCTACTTCGCCGCGGCTCCGTGGAACGCCATCCTTGCGGACAACAAGATCGGGACCATCAAGCCCCGTATGCCGGTCTTCGTGTCCCACTCGCTGCTGGACGACGTGATCCCCTACTCCATCGGCCGCAGCCTCGGCCAGTCGTGGTGCAGCAAGGGAGCCAATGTCACCTTCAAGCCGCTGGGGATGGCGACCCACATCGGCGCCTCGTTCACGTCGTACCCGGCGCAGATCTCGTGGCTGAACGACCGCTTCAACGGGTACAACACCTGGTCGAACTGCGGCTGGTTCTGACCTCGCAGGCCGCACGCGGCGGCTCGGGTGAGTGCACTCACCCGAGCCGTCGCTCTCGGTGAAGCCGGCTCAGAATTCCAAAAGGGTGGCCGAGTCGTAGGTCGCCGTCCGCACCGACCCACGTCCGGGCCGCTCGGGAGATGCTGCCAGGGCCGACCCGGGTAGTCGAGCGGCGCGCAGGAAGGCCTGATCCACCGCCCGAGCGTCCGGCCCCAGGTAGCTCAGCGTCGCCGCATACGGTGTCTTTCCGGGGTGCCACTGCATGCGGACCCGGCTGGTGTTCGCGGCCTGGCCGAGGACGGTATGCAATGCCTGCCGGGCGCGCTGGACCGCCGGTCGGTCGACGGCCGGCACCTGGCCGAACTCGTCGATATCCGTGCGGACCAGCTCGATGCGCACCCCGCGGGTCCGGGCGGCGTGCAGGCACGCCTCTGTCGCGGGGTCAACGAGGCCGGGAGCGGTGAGCTGATCGCGGATCGTGGCCTCGATGACGAGCAGTTCGCGTTGCTGGGCACTGGTCAGCGCTCGAGCGTGCTGGACGATGACCAGGGCCGGGGCTGCGAGTCGTTCCAGAGTTCCGACGCGTCGGCGGGCCTCCCGAGTGCGTTCCTCCTCGACGGCCTCGCGCAGCCGCCAATCAGCCGCGGTCCGGGTGGCGTGGGCCACCTGATCCCACGACTCGTCGAGGGTCAACCGCAAGAGGTGACCCGAGACCACGGTGACGAGCAAGACCGGGAGCGGACCGGCATACGCGCTGAAGAAGCTGCGGCCATGCAGGGCGTCAACCACCCCTACGCCGCTCACGGCCACGGCCGCGACCACCCATCCCAGGCCAGGCCAGGATCGGAAGGCAACCGCCCCGAGGGCGGGCGTGAGTGCGCTCAGTTGCCAGTACCGCCAATCCGGGCCGGCGTCCGCAGGGTGGTTGACGGCTACGAGGGTGGGCAGTACGGCGATGACTGCTGCGCTGGCGAGCATCCAGCGAGAGGTGGCCGGCAGCAGTGACACCGCGACCGTCACGCCGATGACGGCCGCCACGCTGACCACGGCCCACTCTGGGGCAGGGGCAGCCAGCCAATGGCGTGACCCGAGCAGCACCGTGATGACGACGACCCCCGCACCGAGCGTCATCATCGGGGTGAAGGCCCGCAGCGACCACTGCGCGCGGGACACCTCCTCGGTCGCGGAGGGGGCGCCGGACACATGCGCGTCCCAGGTGAGGGTGACGTGGGTGCCGAGTGCAGGCGCCGACCAGAGGTTGACGGCACCGCCGACCAGCGCCATCCGGGCCCGGACCGTGCGCAGCCCGGCGCGCGCTGGTGCGCTGTCCGGAGTGAAGCCGCGGCCCTCGTCGCGGACGACGAGCGTCACGTGGCTGGGTGACACCGACCCCTCGACGAACACCTCGTGCTGCCCGGAGTGGCGCGCGACATTGGCCAACAGCTCGCCGACGGCCTCGACGACGGCTGCGTGCACGTCCGGCTCGGTCATCTCGCCCGTCACGGCGAATCGCGCAACCAGGCCCAACCGCCGAGCCTGTTCGCGCCACACCGGCACGAGTTCGGAGGCCGCGCTCGCCGTGTCGCCGGTGATCGCAGCGGTGGCCTGATCGGCCAGTTCGCGAGCGGCGTGCGGAATCGGTCCCTCGGGTGCGCGCCCGGCTCCCAACAGGGCGCCGAGGACCTTGTCATGGATGAGGCCGTCCCACCGCACGCGCTCGATGGCCCGCCGCGCCGCTCGGGTGGCTTGCTCCCGGGCCACCCATTCGCTTTCCACCGCCTGCTCGACCTGGCTGGCCGCCCGCTCCAGCAGGAAGACGGTGGCAGCGACGACCAGCCCGCCGAGTGACTGCAAGCTTGCCTCGATGGCAGCGGGCCCGGGACCCAGCACCGGAGTGCGCAAGACCCCGACGTATGCCGCGAACGCCGGAACTCCCAGCGTGGCTGCCATCGGCCCGAAGCCGAGCGCGGTGAGGCTCATGCCGGCACCGAGCACATGCAGCAATGGGGGATAGCCGCGGAAATCTGGCGAGAGCACCAGCGGATGGAGGCTGAGGACCAGGTAGGACGTGGCGACCACGACACGCATCGGCAACAGGTCGGGTTCTCTGGTCACGCATTGCTGGGCGCACCACGCCAATTCGACCGCCAGGATGGCGCAGGAAAGCCACCCGAACCCGAAGCGGTAGGCATCCGGGAGTCGGACCAGGTTGTATGCCGTGAGCGCCAAGTTCACCAGCCCGAGGCCGGTGCCGGCGCGGAAGAGCGCGGTTCTCACCCGCCGCACGGCCGCATTCTGCGCAGGTCGGCTGCTGGGCCGGTCGATGAATCGCCGCAGCACGGCTGATCACCCGTCGGACTGCGGGTCCAGATGGCCGTCCTCGAAAGCCCGGCGATAGAGGTCGGTCTTCGTCGGGGCCGGGCGGCCCGCCTCGGCATACTTCAGTCGCACTCGCCCGAGGTATTCCTTGGCCGTGTCCTCGGCGATGTGCAGGTGCTCGGCGACCACGCGCAGCGGCAACCCCGCGGCATACAAGCGCAGCACCTCGGCCTCGCGGGGCGCAAGGTGAGGTATGCCGGTGCCGGACACCGCCTCCATGGCCGCCGCCCAGTCGGCATTGAGGAACGGCTCGCCGCGGGAGGCCAGCAGGATTGCCTCGGCCAAGGTCGCCCATTCCTGGTGTTTGCCGACGACGCCGAGCGCGCCGGCACGCAGGCAGCGGGCCAGTCGGCCGGGCGTTTCGACGGCGGTGTAGAGCAATACCGGGCAACCGGCGTCCGCGACCGCCCGGACATTCTGCTCGGGCACACTGCCGTCCCCGAGATTGATGTCCAGCAAGACGACGTCGAAAGCCCTTCCGGCCGACAGCAATTCGGCAACGCTCAGGGCGTCGGTGAAGGTGCTGTGCGGCGGCAGGTAGGCCGCGAGGCCGCGAGGGAGACCGGCAGAAATGGCGCGGTGGTCATCGACCACACCAATGCGCAGCGGGGAGACTGGCATGGCCGTCATCCTGACAGCTGTGATTGGCTGCCAGGACATTGAACAACGAGGAACATCACACACTGCGTGGGCTCCCTCGCCCATCGATCAGCCGGCGCTGACTCCCGCGGCTCGGGCGGCGGCGGGCAGGGCCGCGGCGATCTGCTCGAGGTCGGCGTCGGTGTGCGCCGTCGACACGAACCACGCCTCGAAGGCGCTCGGCGGCAGCCACACCCCGCCGTCCAACATCGCGTGGAAGAACCGCCCGAACGCCGCCGTGTCCTGCCGCTTGGCGCTGTCGTAGTCGGTCACCGGGTCGGCCGTGAAGAACACCGAGAAGAGGTTGCCGGCGGTATTGAGCCGATGCGCCACGCCTGCCTCGCTCAGGGCGGCGGTGACCAGCGCTTCCACCTCGCGCGCGCGGGCGTCGAGCACGGCATACGAGTCGTCGTCGAGCAATCCGAGGGTGACCAGACCCGCGGTGGCGGCCGCCGGGTTGCCGCTCAGCGTGCCCGCTTGGTAGACCGGCCCAGCCGGCGCGAGCAGGTCCATGACGGCAGCCGGCCCGGCGACGGCCGCGAGCGGCAGCCCGCCGCCGATGACCTTGCCATAGGTGAATAGATCCGGCGCCCAGCCCTCGCGCGCGCCTTCCAGCCCCCACCAGCCCGTCGGCGACACCCGGAAGCCGGTCATCACCTCGTCGAGCACCAACAGCGCTCCGTATGCCGTGCACAGCCGCCGCAGCCCGGCGGCATACCCGGGTGGCGGTGGGACGACGCCCATATTGGCCGGGACCGCCTCGGTGAGCACCGCGGCGATCGAGCCGCCGCGCTCGGCGAAGAGCGCCTCGACGGCCGCGAGGTCGCCATAGGGGAGCACGACGGTGTCGGCGGCAACGTGTGGGGTGACACCGGGCGAGTCGGGCAATCCGAGGGTGGCGACCCCGGAACCGGCCGCGACGAGGAAGGCGTCGGCGTGCCCGTGATAGCACCCGGCGAACTTGACGATCGTGCTGCGGCCGGTGGCCGCTCGGGCCAGGCGGACGGCAGTCATCACCGCCTCGGTGCCCGAGGACGTGAAGCGCACCCGCTCGACCGGGGTAACCCGAGCCGTGATCGCCTCGGCGAGCTCAAGCTCGGGCAGGCAGGGCGCGCCGAAGGATGCCGATCGCGCGACGGCCTCTTGCACCGCGGCGACGACCGCCGGGTGGGCGTGGCCGAGGATCGCCGGACCCCAGCCGCCGACCAGGTCGACATACTCGCGCCCCTCGACGTCGGTCACTCGGGACCCCTGCGCGGAGGCGACAAACCGGGGTATGCCGCCCACCGCGCCGAAGGCGCGCACCGGCGAGGACACCCCGCCGGGCATGACGGCGCGGGCCCGGTCGAAGAGCTGTCCCGATCTGGCGGTCACGATTCCTCCTGCAGCCAGCGGGCCAGCTCAGTGGCCCAATAGGTGGCGATGATCCCGGCGCCGGCCCGCTTGACCGACGTGTGGAGTTCGAGAATGGTGCGGCGCCGGTCGATGGCGCCCACCGCCGCGGCGGCCTCGACCATCGCGTATTCGCCGGACACGACATAGGCCGCCACCGGCAGGTCGACGAGATCGCGCACCCGGGCGACGACGTCGAGGTAGGCCGTCGCCGGCTTGACCATGACGATGTCGGCGCCCTCTGTGACGTCGAGGGCGACCTCGCGCAGCGACTCACGAGCGTTGCCGGGGTCCTGTTGATAGGTGCGCCGATCGCCCTGCAGCGCCGAGTCGACGGCCTCCCGGAATGGGCCGTAGAGCGCGGAGGCGTACTTCACGGCATACGCGAGCAGGGCAGTGTCGGTGTAGCCGGAAACGTCGAGTTCTTTTCGCACCCAACCGATTTGGCCGTCCATCATGCCGCTCGCACCGAGGACGTCCGCCCCTGCCTCCGCGAGCACGACCGCCATCCGCCCGTATGCCGTGAGGGTCGCGTCGTTGTCGACCCGCCCCTGCGCGTCGAGGACGCCGCAGTGGCCGTGGTCGGTGAACTCGTCAAGGCACAGGTCGGCGATGACTGGCACCCCGTCGGCGACCTCGACGGCCCAGCGGACTGCCTGGGCGAGGATGCCCCCCGGGTCGAGGGCGCACGATCCGTCGGCGTCCCGGTGTGCGGGCACGGCGAAGATCATCAACCCGCCGACGCCCGCAGCGACCGCCTCGCGGCAGGCCTGCTGGAAGGACTCCCGGGTGTGTTGGAGCACCCCGGGCATGGTGGAGATGGGCTTGGGCTCGGTGAGACCTTCGGCGACGAAGAGCGGCAGCACGAGATCGGCCGGGCGCACCCGGTGCTCCTGGACCAGGCGACGGATGCCGGGGGTGCTGCGCAGCCGCCGCGGCCGTTGGGTGAGCTCAGGCCGCTCGCGGAGCTGGGGGGAGGAGGGGCGGTCGGTCATGGCAGGTCTCCTGTCCGTGCGGCAGCGACGGCGGGCCGGGTGGAGCGGGGGTTGGCGCAGCAGCCGTCTCCACAGCATCGCCCTTGACCCGGCGCTGCGGCCAGTCGGGCCGGCGCCGGGTGGGCACCACCGGTCGCGTGGTGGGCGACCAGGTCGGCGAGCGCGTCGAGGAAGCCGGGGTCGGTGCCGATCGTTGCCGCCCGCACGAACGGCAACCCCAGCTCGTATGCCGTCTGGCTGGCTTGGGTGTCCAGGTCCCAGATGACCTCGACATGGTCGGTGAGGAAGCCCAGCGGCACGACGAGGACGCCGTCCGGGCGGTTGTCGCGGTGGAGCGCAGCCACCTCCGCGAGGGCGGCGAGGATGTCGGGCTCCAGCCATGGAACGCTCGGCGAACCGCTGCGCGACTGGTAGACCAGCCGCCACGCGATCGGGTCGCCGTCGTCGCTCGTGCCCCCGAGCGCAGCGATGACTTCCTCGGCCACGAAACGATGAGCGGCGGTGTAGCCGTCACCACCGTCCGGCCCCGCCGTCGCTGCCGCCATAGTCGGCAGCGAGTGGGTGCTGAAGAGCACGATCGGCCTGGCGCTGCCCTGGTCAACGAGCTGGGCCAACCCGGCGCGAACCGCGCGGACGTTGGCTTCGACCACTGCCGCGAGGTCGAAGAACGGTCCGATCTTGCGGACCTCGAACGCGTCGACCAGTCCCGCGTCGACCAACCCTTGGCCGAGGTCTTCGCGATATTGCCGACAGCCCGAATAGGACGGGAAGGCGCTGGTGGCCAGCGCCAGGACTTGCCGCGCACCCGCTGCTGCCAGGTCGGTGAGTCCCTCGACGGCATACGGAGGGCTGTTGCGGTGCGCGAGGGTGACCGGCGCCGCGACCCCGCGCGCCCGCAATCTGCTCTCCAATTCCTCTGTCAGAGAACGATTCTGCGCGTTGATCGGGCTGACCCCACCGAGCGAGAGATAGTGCTCGGCGACCACGGCGAGGCGTTCGCGGGGCACCCCGCGGCCCGCGGTGACCCGCTCGAGGAAGGGCCAGACCTGGTCGGGACCCTCGGGACCGCCGAAGCCGAGCACGAGCACGGCATCGGCGGACCAGGGGTCGGTCGACATCAGCGCAGCGCTTCGATCGCGCCGCCCACATCGACCCGGCGGCCGGTGAAGAACGGCGTCTCCTCACGCACGTGCCGCCGCGCCGTGGCCGAGCGCAAGTGCCGCATGAGGTCGACGATGTCGTGCAAAACCGGGCCCTCCAGCGCAAGCATCCATTCCCAGTCGCCGAGGGCGAAGGCGGCGACCGTGTTGGTGAGCACGTCGGGGTAGGAGCGGCCCATCGTGCCGTGCTCGATGAGCATGTCGCGGCGCTCCTGCTCGGGCAGCAGGTACCACTCGTAGGAGCGCACGAAGGGATAGACGACCAGCCAGTCTTGCGCCGGCGCCCCGGTCATGAAGGCCGGCACGTGACCCTTGTTGAACTCGGCCGGCCGGTGCATCGCGACCCCGCTGAAGACCAGGTCGGCACACTCGCCGAGACCATCGCGGCGGATCCGGCGCACGGCGGCCTGCACCAGCTCGGCGGTCGGCGCATGCAGCCACACCATGAGGTCGGCGTCGGCTCGCATCCCCGACACGTCGTAGAGCCCCCGCACGACGACCTCCTGGTCGGCGAGCGCATCGAGGCAGGCCTGCAGCCGCGCCTCGGCGCCTTCACCGGGCTGGTCGCCACGGGCGAACACGGCCCAGCAGGTGTAGCGGATGGTCTCGTTGATCTCACGCGCGGTGGCGCGGGCGATCGGCTTCATCGGGATGGCTCCTGAGTATGGACGGACTGGGCAGTGGGGTCGGTTGGGTCGGCGGGCTCGGTGGGGTCGGTCGGAGCTGCGAGCGCCGTGAGCACGGCGCGGGTGGCACGGCGGCCATCGGCGATGCAGTCCGGGATGCCGACCCCGCGCAACGCGGCTCCCGCGACCGCCCAGGTCGGGTATGCCGTGAGGCCAGCCTCTGCGCGGCGCACCCGGTCGAGGTGGCCGACGGTGTATTTCGGCATGACCTCACTCCACCGGGTGACCCGCCAGAAGGCCGGCGGGCGGGTCGCGCCGAGGAGGCGACCGGCATACGGCTCGATCTGGGCGAGCAGGTCGGCGTCGGTCGCGGCCGCACCAGCGGGGGTGGACGCCGACGGCGCGGTGCGCAGGGCGACCTTGTCGGGCACGAAGACCCGCACCAGCACCCGACCGTCGGTGGCGCGACCGGGCCACTTGACCGAGCTCACCGTCACTCCACTCGCGGGAGCCGGGCCGGCGTCGAGCCAGCCCTGGGTGGTGACGGGCGTGGGGAACGCGTCGGCGGGGTAGCCGAGGGTGACCACGGCGGTCGAGCTGTGCCGGATCTCGCCGAGGGCTGCGGCGGTGGCGGGCGAGTGATCGGCGAGCAGATCGGCCGATGCCGCCGCACCGGCTGCCAGGATGACGCCATCAAAGACCGCGTCGGATCCGTCCGAGAAACGCACCCGGGTGGGGGGCGCGCCGCCCGCGAGCGGGTCGATGGAGACTGCGTACGTCTGCAGCCGCAGGGTGGCGCCCGCGTCGGTGAGCCGCTGGACCAACCGCTCGATGAGCATGCCGAGTCCGCCACTGAGACTGCGGAACGGCGAGGCCGGTGCGCCGGCCGGGGCCGCCGTGCGGGCAGCCCGAGCACCTCGCCCCTGCGCCCAGGCGGCGAGCAGCAGGCTGCGGTGAGAGCGTTCGTTGTCGCGCAGCGAGGGCAACACGGCATCCAGGCTCAACTCGTCCAGCGACGCGCCATAGATGCCCCCGACCATGGGGTCGGCCAGACACTCGACGACCCCGCCGCCGAGCCGAGCGCGCAGGAAGTCGCCGATCGACACGTCCGCCTCGCCCAATCGGCGCGGCAACACCAGATCCAGAGCGGCGCGCAGCTTCTGCCGCCAGCCGAGCAGCCCGGTGGTGACGAAGGGGCCGATCCGTTGCGGCAGCACCATGCCCATCCCCTGCGGGATCGGGTGCATGCGCCCGCCCACCCGGATCGACACCGTGCGCCCCGGATTGACGGTCACGACGTCGCCGTCCAGGCCCAGCTCACGGATCAAGGCCATGCCGGCCGGGCGATAGGCGACGAACGCATCGGGCCCGTGCTCCACGACGAACCCGTCCGCCCGCTCGGTGTGCACCTTGCCGCCCCAGCGTGCCGAGGACTCGACGACGGTCACCTCGGCGCCGGCGCACACGCCTTCCCAGGCGGCGGCCAGGCCGGTGATGCCCCCGCCGACGACGAGCAGCCGTGGGCTCACGCCAGCTCCTGCGCGACAGCGGCCGATGGATCGGGGTGCTCGTGGACGAGGGCGACCAGTCGGGTGAGCACGTCGGGGTCGGTGGTCGGCGGCACCCCGTGGCCGAGGTTGACGACGTGCCCGGGCGCGTCCTGTCCGTCGGCGAGAACGGCAAGGGTGTGCCGGGCCAGCTCCGCCCAGGGGGCGGCCAGCAACTCCGGGTCGATATTGCCCTGCAGCGGGGTGCGCCCGCCGAGCAACGCGTTGGCCTCGCGCAACGAGGTGTGCGCATCGACGCCCATGACGTCGGCGCCGGCATCGCGCATGGCGACCAGCAACGGCTTGGTGCGCGTGCCGAAGTGCACGCGCGGCACTCCGAGGTCGACGACCGACGCGAGCACCGCGGCCGAGTGCGGGGCCGACGCCACGGCATACTCCCGCGGGGTGAGCGCCCCGGCCCACGAGTCAAAAAGCTGCAGCGCGCTGGCCCCGGCCAGGGCCTGGGCGCGCAGGAAGGCGCCGGTCGTGCGGGCCACCCAGGAGAGCAGCCGGTGCCAGAGCTCGGGCTCGTCGTGCAGCAACGCCTTGGTGTGGATGTAGTCGCGGCTCGGGCGGCCCTCGACGAGATAGCTGGCCACCGTGAACGGCGCCCCGGCGAACCCGATCAGCGGGGTCGACCCCAGCTCGGCGATGGTGAGGCCGACGGCTTCGGTGATCGGTGCGAGGGCGGCCGGGTCGAGCTCGGGCAGGGCGGCGATGTCGGCAGCGGAGCGCACCGGGTGGTCCATGACCGGCCCGACACCGGGCACGATGTCGACCCCGACCCCGGCCAGGCGCAGCGGCACGACGATGTCGGAGAAGAAGATCGCGGCGTCGACGCCATGGCGGCGCACCGGCTGGCAAGTGATCTCGGCGGCCAGGTCGGGGCGCAGGCACGAGTCGAGCATGGCGGTGCCCTCGCGGACCGCGCGGTATTCCGGCAGCGAACGCCCGGCCTGGCGCATCATCCAGATCGGTCGGTGGCTGGTGCGCTCGCCGCGATAGGCCCGCACCAGCGGCGAGGATGCCGTCCGTCCGTCGAGGAGGGGATGGCTGTCCGGCAAGCCGGTCGGCTGGGGCGCTGATGAGGTCACGGGGTTCCTTGCAGGAGTGCGTCGGCGACCGCGCAGCCCAGCTCGTATGCCGTGGCGCGAGACTCGACCGGGTCGGAGGCGGGCAGGTCGACCACGGCATACCGGCTGGCGTAGCCGACGCCGCGGTGGTCGGAGATCTCGGCGACGAGGTCGAGCCGCTGCGGTGACCAGGTGGCGCGGGCGCCGACCGCGGTCGTGCAGGCGGCCTCGATGCCCTCCAGGACGGCCCGCTCGGCGACGACCTCCAGGCGCGAGGGCAGGTGGTCCAGCGCCGCGAGCGTGGCCGCCAGGGGTGAGTCCGAGCGGCACTCGACCGCCAGGGCGCCTTGCGCCGGCGCTGGCACGAGATCGGTCAGCGCAAAGACCTCGGTGGCCTCGGCGGCTCGTCCGACGCGGTGCAATCCCGCCAAGGCAAGCACGACTGCATCGACAGTCCCGTTGTGCGCCAACGAAATGCGCGTGTCGATATTGCCCCGCACCGGGACGATGACCAGGTCCGGGCGCCATCGCAACAGCGCCGCAGACCGGCGCGGGCTGCTGGTGCCGACCCGGGCACCCACCGGCAACTGCGCCAGGGTCAGTCCCTCGCGGGCCACGAGCACGTCCTCGGCGGGCGCACGCTCGGGCACGGCAGCGACGACGAGCCCGGGCACCGGCGCGCTGGGCAGGTCCTTGTAGGAGTGCACGACGAGGTCGACCCGGTCCTCCAGCAGGGCGTCGCGCAGGGTGGCGACGAAGGCCCCGGGCCGCGGCGGTGCGTCGAGGGGGATCCGGGTGTCGTCGCCCTCGGAGCGGATCGGGACGAGCTCGCACGGCATACCGGTCAGTGCGGTGACCGCCGCCGCGACCTGACCCGACTGGGTGCGGGCCAGCACGCTCGCGCGGGTGCCGAGCCGGAGCATCAGGAGACCTCGATCCCGAAGAGGGTGTGCATGGCGCGGCGGTAGTCGTCCAGGCCCCCCGTGCGAGCCAGCTCGACCGCGCGCACCGACGGGGTGTGCAGCAAGGCGCCCGACACCCGGTGCAACGCCCGCGCGACCGCCTCGGCCGTCTCGTCGGGGTAGCGCCGACGAGCGAGTTCGATCTCGGCCTCAATGAGGGACATGACGTGGGCGCGCATCGCCGTCACGGCCGGGGCAGCGGTGCGCCCTTGCTCGACATGCTGGTATGCCGTGACCGCCCGGGCCACCAGGTCACGGGCGGCGAGGATCGCGTCGGTGTGCGCGGCGGGAGCGTGGGCGCCGATCTCGTCGAGCCCGATGACGTCGACGTCGACGAAGGCGGCCACCTCGGCCGGCACGTCGCCGCGGGCGCTGAGGTCGAGGATCGGCAGGACGCGCGCCTCGCGCACGCCGACGGCGGCGTCGCTGCGGCGCTCGCCCAGGGTGTCGGGGGTGAGCACGTGCTCGCCGGCGCCACTCGCGCTCACGACGAGATCGGTATGCCGGAGCTCGGCTTCCAGCCCATCGGCAGCGATGGCCCGCACGCCAGGATGGCTGGCTGCAAAGGCGGTGGCCCGGCCGGTCTGGGAGTGGACCGAGAGGTCCGTGCACCCTCGGCGGGCCAGGGTCGCGACGACCACACCGGCATACGCGCCGGTGCCGAGGACGAGCGCGCGGCGACCCGCGACCGGCCCGTGGCGGCGTTCGACGAGGTCGAGGCCGACCGAGGCGATCGAGCGTCCCGCAGCGCCCAACGTGGTCTGGCTGGCGACCGCCTTGGCGGTGGCGAGGGCATCTTGGAAGAGCCGGTGCAGGGTCGGGCCGGACGTGCCGGCGGCGTCGGCGGCCGCGAGGGCGGCACGCACCTGACCGTGGATCTCAGCCTCGCCGACGACCATCGAGTCCAGCCCGCAGGCGACATCGAAGAGGTGCTCGACGGCTCCGGAATCGGCGAAGACGTGGACCGCCGCGAGGACCTCCGGGTCGACGCCATGGGTGGCGAAAGCAGTGAGAGCGGCCTCGACACCGGAGTGGAACTCGCCCGACTCCAGGTAGACCTCGAACCGGTTGCAGGTCGTCAGGGCGACGAGTCCGCTGATGGCGCAACCAGATTCGCGGATGTTGTTGACAAGAGAGTCGGCTTGAGCGCCGAGAGTTGCCAGCTGTTCCGACCCGACGTCATGGTGCGAGACGCCGATGGCTAGCAGCGGCACGCCGACATCATAGGCACGCCCGGGAACACCCTCGTCAGCCGTCTCGTTTGCCCTGATGACGCGCGAGCACGCCTCGCCTCCGGTCACACCGCCTGGTGTGGCACGCATCACCACCCATCCGACACCCGGAAAGCAGTAGGGGGACCACACCATGTCCACCATCACCGAGACCCTCAAAGCCAAGCTCGACGAGCTCGACCTCGACCGTCGCCTCGACGAACTCACCCGAGCCACCGAAGACGCCGTCAAGAAGGCCGTCGCCCACGCCGGCGACCTCGCCCACGACAACCGCGAGAAGGTCAGCACCTTGCTCGACAAGGCCGGTGCCCTCATCGACGAGAAAACCGACGGCAAGTACCACGACCAGGTCGCCAAGGTCCGCACCCAGGTCGAGACCGGCGTCGACAAGCTCGCCGCCAAGCGTCCCGGCCCCGTCGTCTCCGACGCGACCGACGAGGACTGGGCCCGCGCCACCGACGAGGGCATGGCCCTCACCCCCGAAGAGGTCGGACACGCAGCCGGTATGCCGGCCGCCGACGTCATCGCCGCGCAGACGTCACACACTCCGATGCGCGACAAGGTCCTCGGCCCCCGGAACGCCGAGAGTGTCGCCCCCGACGCTGAGGCAGACGTTCCGGACGCCCCGACCACGTGGGATGCACACACCGACAAGATCTGATCTCCACCTGTCGCGGCCCCGCTAGGTTGGGGTCATGACTTCCACCGGCGACGTCCTCACCGTGCAACGCGTGATCCCGGCGTCGCCGGTGGCTATTTTCGACCTCCTCGCCGACCCCGCCCGACACGTCGACATCGACGGGTCGGGCACCGTCAAGCACGCCCGCAGCGGCGGTCGCCGGCTCAAGCTCGGTGACTCCTTCGGGATGGACATGAAGCTCGGGGTCGCCTATGCCACCCGCAATGTGGTCGTCGAGTTCGAGGAGAACCGCCGGATCGCCTGGCAGACCCTCGCAGCCTCCCCGCTGGACCGGTTCATCACCGGTCGGGTGTGGCGCTACGAGTTGGAGCCGGTCGACGGCGGCACCCTGGTCAAGCAGAGCTGGGACATCCGCAAGGAGAAGCCGTTGAGCAAGCCCGGCGTCCGGCGGATGGCGGCGATGACCGAGCGCAACATGAACCGCACCCTCGAGCGCATCGCCGAAATCCTGCGCGCCCAGGCATAGCTTCCCCGCGCGATCCGCCGACGAACGCTCTACGGTTGCTCCCATGCCCTCCGTCGCCGAGGAGGCTGCGCTGTCCCACCCCTGGCAGTCGAAGCCCTTCCGGAACCTCACCATGGGTCACGCGACGAGTTCGTTCGGCAACGCCTTCTCACCCGTGGCGCTCGCCTTCGCGGTGCTCCATCTCGGCGGATCCGCGACCGACCTCGGGATCGTCCTCGCGGCATACGCGCTGGCGCAGGTGGTGACCACGCTGGTCGGTGGGGTCCTCGGCGACCGACTCCCGCGCTCGCTCATGATGCAGGGCTCCTCGGCGGTGCTGTCGCTCATCCAGGCGTTCGTCGCCGCGAGCCTCATCGGTGGCTGGTCGAGCATCCAGCTGCTGGCCATCACTCAACTGCTGGCCGGCTGCGTTGGCGCGCTGTCCAGCCCCAGCTCGCAAGCCGCCACCTCGCAGGTGGTGCCACCGGAGCTGCTGCCGCGAGCTGTCGCGATCCGTCGGCTGGTCAACAACACCGCGATGGTGCTGGGGTTCGGCGCCGCAGGCATGGTCGTCGCGGCGGTCGGATCAGGGTGGGCCATCGCCGTCGACGCGGCCACCTTTGCGGTGGCGGCGATCTTCTTCTCGCTGCTGCGGCTGCCGCCGGTCACCCCGTCGGCCGACAAGCCGTCGATGCTCGCCGAGGCCGTCGCGGGCGCGCGGGAGGTGTTCCGGCATACCTGGCTCTGGGCCCTCATCGTGCAGGCGCTGGTCTACCACCTCTTCTACGGCGGCGCGCAAGGCGTACTCGGGCCGATCGTCGTCAAGGACGACTTCGGCGAGGCGGCATGGGGGTGGGCGCTCGGGGCGCTCATGGTCGGGTTCATGGTCGGTGGACTGGTCACCTTGCGCTGGCGGCCACGACGGCTCGTGTATGCCGGCACGATCCTGCTCGGTCTCACCGCGTGCTTCCCGGCCGCTCTCGCCTCGCCAGTCGGGCTGACCTGGGTGCTCGTGGGAGCCTTCCTGCACGGCTTCGGGTTGGAGATCTTCAGCGTCAACTGGGACGTGGCCATCCAGCAGAACATCCCGCCGGAGAAGCTGGCCCGGGTGTTCTCCTTCGATGTGGCCGGCTCGTTCGCAGCCCGCCCGATCGGGTTGGCCCTGACCGG
The DNA here is from genome assembly GCA_016710645.1 of Actinomycetales bacterium. Classification (GTDB taxonomy): domain Bacteria; phylum Actinomycetota; class Actinomycetes; order Actinomycetales; family Dermatophilaceae; genus Phosphoribacter. Next base: position 36,669 of record JADJVI010000014.1, read on the forward strand.
GCCGATCGCCCAGATGGTGGGCTTCCACGCGTGGTTGTGGGTGGTCGCCGCGGTCATCGTCGGCACCCTGCTGCTGGTGCTGCTCGTGCCCTCGGTGCGGCGCCTGCAACGGCTCGCCGACGGGCCCAACGACCCGGTGGCCGTCGCGCCAGGCGACTAACCTCCTGCGAGTGACCGACCTCCCCGAGCCGCTGGGCGCCGCCGACGGTGTTCGCGTGGACGCCCGCGCGGACGTTCGCGTGGACGCCCGCGCGGGCGCGCGCGAGGGCGAGGGCGACGCCGCGGCGTCGGCGACGGAGGACTTCCGGACCACGCTCACCCAACACGAGATCGTCTTCCGCTGCCCCGATCCGCAGCATGAGCTGGTCGACGTGCGGCTCTGGTACTACCTCGATCTGCCCTTACCTGACGGACGCCGCGGGTCGCAGCCGCCGCCGCCCGATCACCTGCAGCCGGTGCCCGGCGGGTGGGAGTTGCGCTGGCCGTTGGCCGGCCTGGACCTGGACCGCCTGGAATACGAGTTCACCGCGGGGCGGTCGGGTCACCCGGAGGGGCCGGACGGCCGGGAGCGCACCATGTTCCCCGACCCGGGCAATCCGCTGCGCGTCGAGGGCCCGTTCAGCGGGTCGTCCTGGCTCGCGTTGCCGGGGTATCAGCAGCCGGAGTGGCTCGCCGACGAACGCTGGCCGATGGTCTCCCAGGTCGTGTCCGTGCCCGCGCTGAGGTCCGCCGAGGGAGCACATGGTGCCGAGGTCGGCGACAGTGCTGAGGGCGTCGAGAGCGTCGAGGGGGTTCAGGGCGCTGACCGGGCCGAGGGTGGCGTCCGGCCGCTCGACGTCGAGGTCTGGAACCCCGCCTGGGCAGTCGATCAAGAGCTACCGCTGCTCATCGCCCACGACGGTCCGGAGTTCCACCGCCTCGGCGCGCTCACCGACGCGATCGCCGCCTTCGGGGCGGCCGGCCGACTGCCCGCGCTGCGGGTGGCGCTGCTGCCCCCGCAATGGCGCACGTCGACGTATGCCGCCGACCCGGCATACGCGGCCTGGTTGGTCGAGCAGGCGGTGCCCGCGCTGCGCGAGGCGCTGCCCACTCGGGGGCGTCCCATCCTCGCCGGCCCGAGCCTCGGCGGGCTCGCCGCGCTGCACGCCGAGTGGCACCACCCGGGCACCTTCGCGGGGCTGCTGCTGCTCTCGGGGTCCTTCTTCATGGACGAATTCGACTCGCACGAAAGCGGATTCGTGCATTGGGCGCGGCTGCGCGGGTTCATCGACGAGGTGTATGCCGTGGGGTTACCCCCCAGCCGCCCAGCCGTCGCCCTGGGGTGGGGCACGGCGGAGGAGAACCGGCACAACAACCTCGCCATGGCCGCGCGGCTGGAGCAGTTGGGGCTGAGCGTCGGCCGGGCGACCCGGCGGGACGGCCACACCTTCACCTGTTGGCGCAACCTGCTCGACCCGTTGTTGCCGCAGCTCGTCGCCGCAGCCTGGCCGCAGGAGGGCTGATCACGATGGACCGGGTCTACGTCGAGTTGGGCACACCGTTCGGTCGGCCGGGGTCGGTCATTCGCTATGGCCACTTCGGCCGCCCGGTCATCATCTTTCCCAGCGAATACGGCCGGGCCTGGGAGGCCGAGGACAAGGGCCTGGTCGCCGCCCTGGCGCCGCTGGTCGACGTGGGGCGGATCAAGCTCTATGGCGTCGACGCCTTTGACGACCAGGGCTGGTCGGACCCGTGGCTGCCGCTGGAGGAGCGAGCCCGACGCGAGATCGCCTACCAGGACTGGATCACCGGGCCGGTGTGCGAGTGGATCGGGGCGGACAGCCCGGGAGCAACCAGTGCCCTGGTCATGGGGGCGAGCCTGGGGGCCTATCGGGCGCTGGCCATTGCGCTGCGCCGGGCCGATCTCTTCCCCGACGTCTTGGGGTTGTCCGGGTGCTACGACCCCACCCAGTGGCGGGCCTGGGGGGAACCCGGCCCCACGGCATACGCGACGAATCCCACCTGGTTCGTGCCGGACCTGCGCGGTGACCACCTGGAGTGGCTGCGGGCCCGGTTGCACGTCGTGCTCACCGTCGGGCAGGGGCAGTGGGAGGACACCACGGGGGCGATGGCCTCGACGGTGCACATGGCGGGGTTGCTGCGCGATCAAGGGGTGCGAGTTGACCTCGATATGTGGGGCCACGACGTTGCCCACGATTGGCCCTGGTGGCAGCGTCAGGCGTGCCACCATGTACCTCGGTTCTGTTGACGGGTCGGCTCGCGGGTACGGTCGGCAACGAGCTGCGACAGCCTGTCGGGGGTTTGTCGACACATGTGTCTGTGAAGGGCTGGTCGCGGTGTTAGCGTGCGCTCTGTGACGCGGGGGAGTGTGGTCATCCCGTCGCGCGGGGGAGCCCAACGCCTGCCGCGCATCCTCGACGCGCTCGTAGCCCAACAGGGCAGCGTCTGGGAGGCCGTCGTCGTCCTCGACGGCGATATCGACGACAGTGCGGCGGTCGTCGCGCGGTATGCCGTCGACCACCCCGTGCGCGCGGTGGTCTTCCCCGAGAACCAGGGTCGCGCGGCTGCGCTCAATTCGGGGTTCGCGACGGCCGAGGGGGATGTGCTCATCCGGGCCGACGACGACCTGGCACCCGGGGTCGACTATGTCGCCCGCCATGTCGCCCACCACGAGGCCGCCTGGGCGCGTGGCGAGGAGGTCGGCATCGTCGGGATGTGTTGGGACGTCTTCCCGGCCACGCCCTACAGCCGGGCCTATGGCGAGGCCGCCGACCGGCGGATCCGCGCGACGGCATACCAGGCTCCGGCCGACCAGACCTGGCGCTACTGGTGCGGCAATGTGTCGACCTCTCGGGCGACCTACGACCGGATCGGGCCCTATGACGAGGCCTTCCGCGCCTATGGCATGGAGGACATCGACTGGGGCTATCGGCTGCATCGGGGCGGCGTGCCGGTGCGGATCGAGGCCGACGTGGCCTGCGCGCATCACTCGACGGCGATGACGACGGCCGAGCGGGCGACTCGGGCGTTCTCGTCCGGGGCCTCGCGGCGGGCCTTCGAGCGCAAGCACGGGGCCGGGCCGCTGGCGGCGACGTCCGGGGACTCGGCGATGGCTTCGGGCGGTGCCGTCGCGGCCCCCTCGCAGGGTGGCCTCCCGCAGGAGGCCTGGTCGGCGCTCGTGCGCACCACCGCGCGCGGACTCACCGCCGCGCGAGTGCGTCAGTATGCCGGTCTGGTCGATCGCGTGCTGCCGGTCCTGCCGCGGCCGATCGGCGAGAAGGCCGTGGCTCTCGTCGTCGAGTCTGCTGGGTTGGCCGGACTGTCCAGTTCGTCGCGCGACTGAGCGCCTAGACTCCGCGATCATGCGCCGGTTGGTCATCGCCCCCCACATGGACGACGAGTCCCTCGGGTGCGGCGGGCTGCTCGCGAAATACGGGCCGGAATGTCGAGTGGTGGCCGTCGCCGACTCGGGGCCGGTGCGGGCCGCCGAGCATGCTCGTGCGCTGGAGTTGCTCGGGGTGACCGATGCGGTGGCCCTCGGTCTGCCCGACACGGCGCTCGGCCAGGACATGCCCCGGCTGGTGCGGGAGTTGGACCGGCAGTTCTGCGAGTTCCGGCCCGACGAGGTCTACCTCCCCTATCCGTCCCTGCACCAGGACCACATCGCGGTCTATGAAGCCGGCATGCGGGCCTCGCGGGCGTCGATGAGCTCCTCGCATTGGTTCCCCCCGACTGTGCTGGTCTACGACATCGCCGCCTATGACCTCAACCTCTATCCCACCGACCTGCGCTGGAACGTCTTCGAGTCTCTGACCGACGAACAGGCCGAGCTCAAGCGACTGGCCTGCGCGGCATACGAGTCGGAAAGTCCGGGCGGCGCGCACCCGATGAACTCCGTCAAGGACATTGCGCGAGCGGTCGGCAACATGCGCCTGACCGAGTTCGCCGAGCAGTACGCCCTGGTGCGTCTGGTGCGCTCGTGAGTGCTGTGTGGGCGGGGCTGGGCATCCGCACGCCTGCCGATCTGCCGCTCTTGGGCGCGGGGGAGCGGCGGCTGGTCGGCATCCACCAACCCGACCTGCTGCCCTACTCGGGGTTCTGGTTCAAGATGGCCGTCTCTGATGTGTTCGTCGTCGCGGTGCATGACCAGTTCCAGAAGCACGGCTACCAACGCCGGGTCACCATGCGCGAGCGCTGGTGCTCGCACGAACTCGTCGGCAAACCCGCGCTCCTGCCGATCTCCTCTGTCGTGGTGCGTGACGGCTGGCAAGGTCGCCTCTGCGATGTGGTGCGAGGCCGGTATGCCGGCTCGAGGCACTGGCGCACCCGCGGGGTGGATCTGCTGGAGCGGATCTCGGGGTGCGCGGTGGCCGGCGAGCAGACCCTCGACCAGGTCAACCTGGCGTTGGTCGCCGTGGTGCGCGAGCTGCTGGGGATCACCACGCCGCTGGTCGTGACGGCGCCGCCGGTGCACTCCGGGGTTGCGCGACTGGTCGAACAGGTGGGCCTGGTCGGCGGCACTGGCTACCTTTCCGGCACTGGCGGGGCGGCATACATGGGGTCGGACCCGGCCGCGCCGTTCGTGGCCGCGGGGCTGGATCTCGTGTGGTCCGACCATCAGATGAGCACCGGCGACTCGATCGTCAGCGTGCTGCTCGACGAGGACGACCCCATGTCCATCGTTCTGGCCCGCCACCCGCACTGACGGGATTCGGCAACGAGGCGTTGGATGTGGCGGAATGCGTCACCGGTGACGCTTTCTGCCACACGTAGTGGTGGAGGGGAGCCGTGCGGACCTTGGGCTGAGGCTGGGAGCGGGACTAACGGCATACCGAATGGTCGTGCGGCGGGAGACCATGAGAATAGGGCGCACAGTCGCGCGGTGCGGCGCGGCGCCCACCCGAGGGAGTGACCCATGGAACAGATCCGAAGGCACCTCGTAGGGCTCCTGTTGGGAGTCGAGGAGGACTGGCCGCAGGCGTTCGACGCGATCCTGCGCCGGGTCGGGCCGATCACGACGGCGCATGGGCAGACGCACACCTTTGACACCGAGCGGCTGACCATCGAGCCGTTCGACCTGGCCGACCCCGTGCGGGCCGACCTCGTCATCGACCGGCTGGCGCACTGGTACTACCACCCGCGCGAGTGGCTCAAGAAAGCCGCCCTCGTCAACGGCACCTACCTGCTCAACAGCCCCTTCACCTTCCAGTCGATGGAGAAGCACAGCGCCTATTGCGCGATGATCCGGCTCGGCCTCAAGGTGCCGCGCACCGTGCTGGTGCCCTATAAGAACCCCGTCGACAACGACCGCTGGGCCTACACCTCGGCCAAGTACAACCTGCACTTCGACCTGTCTGCCATTGCCGAGGATCTCGGTTACCCGCTCTACATGAAGCCCTTCGACGGCGGCGGCTGGCGCGGCGTCTCGCGCATCACCAATGCCGAGGAGTTGCACCGCGCCTACGACGAGTCGGGCGAGATGCTCATGCACCTGCAGGCGACGGTGGAGTACGAGAAGTTCGCGCGCGCGCTCACCATCGGCGCGGAGACTCAGGTGCTCGACTTCCGGCCCGACAAGCCGATGCATGCCCGGTATGCCGTGGCCTCGGACTTCCTCTCCGAGTCGGCGGCGGAGGAGACCCGGGCGATCAGCCGGATCGTCAACGCGTTCTTCGGGTGGGAGTTCAACTCGGCTGAGATGCTCGTCGCCGGCGATGAGGTCTACCCGATCGACTACGCCAACGCCTGCCCCGATGTCGCGGTGACCTCGCTGCACTACTACTTCCCGTGGGCCATCGCCGCGCTGGTGCGTTGGTCGGTCTACTGCCTGGCGACCGGACGGCGGCGTTCCCCGGCGGACCTGCAGACCCAGCGCTATTTCGCCATCGCCGACGACCCGGCTTTGGACTACCGGGCCAAGCTGGCGGCATACAGCGACTTGGCCGAGGAATACCTCGACACCGAGCGTTACCAGCAGTGGTGCGCCGAGCATCTGCCACACCTGGACGAGCAGGTACTGGAGTGGGTGAGCTCAACGGACTTCGACCGGGTGCTCAAGGAGACGGTCGTCGCGACCTATCCGCCGCATGAGCATCACCATTTCCTCGACTACTTCCACGGGTTGGTCGACCAGTGGATCGTCGATGAGGCGCGCCGGCTCCGAGTCCCCCAACACTGAGCGGGCTCGATCGGCGTTCCCGCTGAGGTCTATGCTCGTCCGCATGGAATCAGATAGTCTGATTCCATGCGGACCGTGACAGCGACTCAAGCCAGTCGAGGGTTTGCTGCCCTGCTGGACGAGGTCGAGCGCGGCGGTCGCGTGCGGATCACCCGAGGAGGACGGACGATCGCCACGATCTCGCCCGCAACTGCCGGAAATGGTGCCGCGGTCGTGGATCTGCTCACGCGGTCTGGGCTGGAAGCGGGCTTCGCCGATGATGTCGAGGCGGCCCGATCGCTGCCCTGGGAAGGGCCGGCGTGGGTCGCAGATTGATCCTGGACACCGGAGTTCTCATCGCGGCGGAACGCTCCCGGCTGCCCCTGAGTTCCGTCATCGGCCCGGACGACGACGTCGCAATCGCCTCGGTGACGCTCGCCGAACTCTGGGCCGGCGTGGACCTCGCTGCCTCCACCCAGCAGCGCGACCGCCGGGCTGCTTTCGTCGAGGCGGTCACTGGTGTGTTGCCGGTCGAGCCGCATGACGAGGCGGTCGCGCGGGTTCATGGCGGCCTGCTGGCGACGGTCCACCGGCTGGGCAAGCCGCGCGGCGCCCACGATCTGCTCATCGCGGCAGTTGCCGTGGCGACAGACCGGATCCTGGTCACGACCGACCGCAACGCCGGCCTTGGCGACCTCCCAGGTGTCACCTGCGAGGTCGTGACCGGCCGCTCAGCGTCGCCGTAAACGTCTCTGCCGTCGTTCGCCTGGCAGGAACGGGCCCGTCGTGGACTTGCGGCCGCACGGCATACTCGCCTGCGTGCCAGCGCCTGCCGCTCCATCCCGTATGCCGTCCGGTCCCGACCGCGTTGCGGTCACCTTCGGGATGACCCCCGACGAGGAAGGCTGGCCGCCGATCGGGTCCGAGACCCTGTGGGCGCAGCCGCTCGGGGAGGGCCGCTATCGGCTCGACACGGTGCCGTTCTTCGTGCCCGACCTGGCCGTGGGTGACGTCGTCACCGCAGCACCCGATGACGACGGTCGGCTCTGGGCGCAGCGCCGCGAGTCCACCGGCGGGCATGGCACGATCCGCGTCATCCCCTTGCTCGACGGCTCGCTCCTGGGCAGCACCCAGGCCCTGGTGTCGGCGCTCAGCCAGAGCCTGGTCGACCTGGGGCCGGGGGTGCGCTGGGAAAGTGCCGGGCCGGCATACTCGCTCGTCGCTCTGGACCTGACCCCCGACCTCGACGCGACCGAGCTGGCCCGCGTGCGCAACTGGCTGGAGGCGGGTCAGGCCGACGGGGCGTGGGAGTACGAGGAATCCTGCGTCACGCCGGCGTGGCTGGCGCTCTGACTGCCCGGCCCGCGCGGAGGGTCGCCACCGCGCCGACGAGCAGCACCGCGACTGCGACGACGAGGAGTTGGACCAGCGCGCTGAAGGCGAGGTACATCGGCAGCGCGTCGGGGACGGTCCAGGTCACCGTCGGCCCCCACGCCCAGGTGTAGGACGCGATCGGCAGCGCCAGCACGGTCGCGACCGCGACACCGACCGCCCAGACGGCGTGCGGCGCTTCGGCGCGGGACGGGCGGCGCCCCCGCCACATCACCAGCAGAGCTGCGGCCAGTGAGAGGGCGGTGGCCATCGCGGTTGCGTTGACGATCTCGCCCGCGGACATGACCGAGGAGAGCGAGTAGGTCTTGCCGGTCACCATCCAATACGCCTGCCAGACCAGCAGGTATGCCGCCGCACCGGCGAATGCCCACAGCGCGGTGCGGCGGTTGCGGACGATCCAGAGCACCAAGCCGCCGATGGCCAGGAGTGCGGCGAGGATCAGGGCGGGGGCACGACCGGCCCGGTCGCCGGTGAGCCAGTCGGCCCGGATCTCGTCCATGGTGGCCTGGCCGTACTGCGTGGGAGTGCGCTGGGCCGGCTGCGCATCTGCCGGGGGTGCGACGGTGGTCGCGATGGGCTGAGTCGATCTGCTGAGGTCGCCCTGATAGCGCTTGACGAGCAACGCCTGTTGGGCGACCTGGGCGGCTCCGAGCGCGGAGCGGGCGGTGTCATCGAGCTGGAGCATCGCGAGCGCGGCTTCGCCTTGGGCGGCCTGCAGCACCCGCGTGCCGGCCAGCACCGCGAGCGTCGGGGCGACATCTGCCTGTTGCACATCGGGGGCGGCGCCGGGCCGCACGCCCGCGCCGACCAGCACCAATGGCTCGGTGACGACGATGTCCTCGGGTCCGCCATGGCCGCCAGTGTCGAGGTGGCCGTGATCGGAGACCACGAGCAGGGCATCGCGGGTGAAGTCGAGTGCCCCCGCGACCTGGGCCAGGCGCGCGTCGACCTTGGTGGCCGCCGTGCGCCAGGCCGGGCTGGTGCCGCCGCCCGCGTGGTGGCCGGCGTGGTCGACCTCGTTGAGGTGCAGGAGGACGAAATCGGCCTGGTCGCCGCGCAGCATCGCGACGGTCGCGTCGGTCGACTCCTGGTCGGCCGCGTCGGTCTCCTCGTGGACGAAGTGCGTAGTGGTCAGTGCGCTGGGGGGCACCAGCGGGGTGAACCAGTCCGACCCCACGACCGCCGTGCGCCGGCCGGCGTCCTTGGCTGCGGCGAAGATGTTGTCGACCGGCCATACCGGAGCGGTCGCGGGGTCGGTGGGGTTCATGACGGGGGCGCCGTGCCGGTCCGGCCAGGCCCCGGTGAGCAGCACGGTCCACGACGGCACGGAGTAGGACGGGGTGTGGGAGTGAACCGTGGCCGAGGCGCCCTTGGTCCGCAACTGGGCGAGGAACGGCATGACGGTCGAGTCGGTTGCCGTGTCGACCCGCAGGCCATCGACGAGCACCATGACGACCTTGCGTGCGAGCGGCTGGGTGGGGGGCGCGGGCTTCGCGGCCGAGGTGGAGGCGGAGTCGGCCACCGTCGCGGTCAACGGCGCCCGGAAGTCATAGAGCGAGGCCATCAGCGCGGTTGCCCAGGTGTAAGCCAGCCCCGCCAGGGCCAGGCACACCACCGCGGCAACGGCCCTGCGGATCCACCTCGACGTCCCGGTCATCCCGCGAGTATGCCGTCTGCTCACCTCCCGCGGTCGTTCCAGACGGGCCGCTCTTCGCGTCCTCCCCTTGGTCACAGATCGCGATCACCTCACTTGGGTGCCGCTATAGCGTGCGCCAAGTTCACTGATCGCGATCAGTGGTGACGTGCGGAGGTGATCGCACGGCATACGCTCCGGTTTATCGGGAACGAGGCAGGTGCAGCGCACAGCAGGCACGATGGCCTCTGGCGGCGACGAACGAACGGAGCACAGCCATGGCATACGCGACCTACGAACAGGCCATCGCGAAGAAGGCGACGAGCAACGACCTCGTGAAATACGTCGTCGAGCAGGTCTCGCTGCTCGGTGACGGCCAGAACGCGACCATCGACTTCCTCGACCGCGCGGCGGTGGGGGAGTTCTGCCGGGCGCTCGGCTTCGCCGCCGACCGCAACTGGGCCGCGCTGCCGCTGGAGGAGATCTCCCCCGAGGACGCGACCGGCGCCAAGGTCGTGCCTGCCGACGAGGCGGCCAAGATCCTGGCGTGCGTCAAGGTGATGTTCAGCCGCGGCAAGCTCGCCCCCAGTGACGAGGGCACGCCCGCGCCGCACATCCTCAACGACTTCCTGCCCGCCGGCACGACCTACCGCGGCAAGAAATGCCTCGGCCACCTGTGGGAGTGGCAGTACGCCCTCGCCGTCGAGCTCGAGCACGGGCGCTACCGCGGCACCAATGTCACCAACAACCACCCGGTCCTCACCGCCCTTGTGGTGCTGGCCCACCTGTCTGAGGACGCGCTCTACTACGCGCGGCTCTGGGTCATGGAGACCGAGGGCGAGCTGCTCAACGCCCAGCTCGACCGCGCGCCCTTCAAGGAGCTGCACGAGACCCTCGAAGTCCTGCAGCGCGCCCAGCGGCACAAGGCCCAGCGCATTGCCGAGAAGGTCGCCGCTGCATGATCGCCCGGTGGGTCCGACGCGCGCTCGCGGTGGTTGCCACCGCGGGCGCAGTCGGGTTGCCCGCCCTCGGTATGCCGTCCGCAGCCCATGCAGCGCAACTCGCCTCTGCGCCAGTCGATTTCGCATCGAAACCAGGGGGTATGCCGTCCAGTGCGTTGGCCTCGCAACTGGGCTTTGCGCCAGTCGGGTTGGGCGACGGCCGGGTCCGCGCGAACGTCGTCGAGGAGCAGCGCTGGGTGCCGGTGCGGGCCGAGCCGGACGGCACCCCCGTGGCTCTGGACGTGTCGATCTGGCGTCCGGACACCCCCGGTGAGCGCCCCGCCGTGCTGCTGGCGCATGGCTTCGGCGGGAGCAAGGCCGACCTCGTGCAACGGGCCACCGACCTCGTCGCGGATGGCTACGTGGTCCTCGGCTGGTCGGCCCGCGGCGCGGGTGACTCGGGCGGGCGGATCCACCTTGACGACCCTGACTACGAAGTCGCCGACGCCCGCGCCCTGGTCGACCTGCTGGTCGGGCGTCCCGACGTCATCCAGGAGGAACCCGGCAACCCGCGGGTGGGGGTCGTCGGCGCCTCCTATGGCGGGGCGTTGGCGCTCATGCTCGGCGCGACGGACTCGCGCATCGACGGTGTCGCCGCCGTCGTGACCTGGCACGACCTGGCCGATGCCTTCTTCCCGCAGCAGGTCGTCGGCAGCGACCAGCCCGGGCCGTTCAAGGCGCTGTGGGCCTCGCGCTTCTTCGGTGGCGCCTCGCTGGCGGGAGCCACGGGAGCCACGGGAGCCACGGGAACGACGGGAGCCACGGGAACGACGGGAGCCACGGGAACGACGGGAGCCACGGGAACGACGGGAACCACCGGAGCCACGGCGCTGTGCGGGCGGTTCGACCCGACCGTGTGTCGGCTCTTCCTGCAGGCCGCCGAAACCGGCCAGCCGAGCCCGGAACTGCTCACTCTGCTGCGCGCCCACAGCCCGGCGTCGTTGTTGACCGGCCTCAAGGTGCCGACCTACCTCGTGCAGGGCATGTCCGACACCCTCTTCGGGCTGGAGCACGCCGATGCGACCGCCCGCGTCCTGCAAGCCCAACGCACCCCCGTCGCGGTCCGCTGGATCGACGGCGGCCACGACGGCCTCAGCACGACCGCGGAGGCCGATGAAGCCGCGCTCAAGGCATTCCTCTTCGGCACGCTCAACTCCCGCCTCGGCATCAAGGGCGTCGCCGGGTTTGTGTATGCCGGGCCCGTCCCGCGCCGCCAGACCGTCGCACCGATCTACTCCCTGCCCACCTATCCCGGGCTGGCGCAGGCCACCCGCGCCTCGGTCGCAATGACCGACGGCGGGCCTCGCGCCCTGCTCAACCCGCCTGGCGGCCTACCCGCATCCCTCACGACGCTGGCCGGTGCGACGATCCCGGGAGGTGCCGGCACGGCATACCAATTAGCTGCTCTGCCAGGGCAATCGGCTGCCTTCGACACAGCGCCCCTGGACGCGCGACGGGACATCGGCGGTGCTCCGCGCGTGCGGCTCACGGTGACCTCGACGGGGTCGTCCGTGACGCTGTTCCTCAGCCTCTGGCAGGTGACCGGCGACGCCGCGACCCTCGCCCGCAAGCTCGTCGCCCCGGTGACCATCCCCACGACTCCGGGCCAGCCCACCACGGTCACCGTCGACCTGCCCGCGGCCAATTGGACCGTCGAATCCGGTTCGCGCCTGCGGCTGTTGGTCACCACCACCGACTCGGCGTATGCCGTGCCCCGCGCCGCCCGCCTCGACCGCGTGGCCATCGACGGGGCCACGATCGACCTGCCCTCGCTCGATGGCACCCGGGTGTCCGGCGAGAGTGACCTGGACACCGAATCCCTCGGGGTTGCCGCAGCCCTGCTGGCCGCGCTCGCGGTCTGGGGGGTGACGGCATTCCTGGCCCGGCACCGACGCACCCACCTGCCCGAGCGGCCCGACCTCAAGGGGGTGCCGCTCGTCGTCGACGGGCTCGTCAAGACCTATGCCGACGGCCACCGCGCTGTCGATGACGTGACCTGGCGAGCCGAGCGCGGCCAGGTGGTCGGTCTGCTCGGCCCCAACGGAGCCGGGAAGACGACGACGTTGCGGATGGTGCTCGGCCTCATCGCCGCGGACGCTGGTCACGCGTATCTCAATGGCGTTCCGGTGCAACCGGGTTCGCGCGCTCTGCGGCACGTGGGCGCGCTCGTCGAGGGCCCCGGGTTCCTGCCGCACCTCACCGGCCGACAGAACCTGCACGCCTTCTGGGCGGCCACCGGCCGAGACCCCGCCGAGTCCCACCTGGATGACGTGCTCGACGTCGCCGCGCTGGGCGGAGCGATTGACCGTCCGGTGCGCTCCTATAGCCACGGGATGAAGCAGCGCCTCGGCATCGCTCAGGCGATGCTCGGGCTGCCCGACCTGCTCATCCTCGACGAGCCGACCAATGGCCTCGACCCGCCGCAGATCGCCGCGATGCGCCCGATGCTGCAGCGCTATGCCGCCGCCGGCCGCACCGTCGTCGTGTCCAGCCACCTGCTCGCCGAGGTCGAGCAAACCTGCTCCCACGTCGTGGTCATGCACGCCGGGCGAGTCGTCATCTCGGGCACGGTCGCCGAGCTCGTCGACTCCGCCGACACCACCGTGGTCTGGTTGGCGCCAGCGACGCCTCCCGCCGCGGTGGGTGATGTGGCTGACCGGCTGCGCGCGCACGCGGGGGTCGCGGACGTCGAGGTGGTCGCCGACGAGGGAGAGCCGCGCCTGGTCGTCACTGCCGGTATGCCGCGCGCCGACCTCGTGCGGCTGCTCACCGCCGAGGGGGCCGACATCGTGGGGCTGAGCAGCCGGCGCCACTTGGAGGAGGCCTTCCTCGGGGTCATCGCGGCGGCCGGAGAGGCGTCGGAGACCGCGGTGAACGGGCGCGCCAAAGAGAAGAGTCTGAGCGATCGACTGCGACAGGTGAGAGCCCGATGAGCAGCTCATCTCAGCCGCGGCCGCCCCGTGGCCGCCACGCCGCCCCCGATGACACTGCGTCCGGTCGCTCTGGGTCCAGCCGCACTGGATCCGGCCGCCATGCCGCCGCGCCGACCGGACCGCCCCTCAGCCTGCGCTCCGAACTCCGCCGCCAGACCGGCCGCCGTCGTACGCTCTGGGCGTTCGCCTTGCTGCTGGCCCTGCCGCTGGTCCTCGTTGCCGCCTTCGCCATCGGTCGCTCCAGTGGGCCGGCCACCGGCACCCGCCTGGTCGACCTGGCCACGCTGGGCAGCGCCAACTTCACCCTTTTCACCCTGGTCGCGGCCTCGGAGTTCCTCCTGCTCGTGCTCGTCGCCCTCTTCGCCGGCGACCCGGTGCCGTCGGAGGCGTCCTGGTCAACGCTGCGCTACCTGCTCGTGGCGCCGGTCCCGCGGGCCCGCCTGCTCACCAGCAAGCTCGTCGTGGCGATCGCCACCATCGCGGTGGCCCTGGTCGCCCTGGTCGTCTGGTCCTTGCTCGTCGGCACCGTCGCCTATGGCACGGCCCCCTTCACCAACCCGGCAGGCGGGGTCCTGGAGTGGCGCGAGCTGCTGCCCCGGGTGGCGGCGGCCACGGCATACCTGTTCGTCACGTTCTTGCAGGTCGCGGCGTTCGCGTTCTGGATGGGCGTGCGCACCGACGCGCCGCTGGCCGCGGTCGGCGGCGCCGTGCTCGTCACCATCGTCACCTCGATCCTCGGCCAGATCGAACCGCTCGGTGACCTGCGGCACGGGCTGCCGCTGTACTACCAGCGCGCCTTCCTCGACCTGTTCACCCCCGCGATCGACTGGACCGGAATGCGGCACGGCGCGCTGTGGTCGCTGCTGTATGCCGTGGTGTTCACCGCCCTGGCCTATCGCACCTTCCGGCGCAAGGACGTGCTGAGCTGAGCCGCCTGGGCGGCCGCGGCGCGCTGGGCGCCGTGCGGTCGCTGGGCCGCACCCGCAGCCGCAGCCGCAGCCGCGCCCGCCGTCGCGCCCGGCGGGGCCGCCGGGCGGGTGCCCGCGAGGGCCAGCGTGAGCCGCAGCACCTCCTCCGGATCGTCGAGCCGGTCACCGAACAGCTCGCGCAGCTGGGCCATGCGATAGCGGACGGTTTGGGGGTGCACGTAGAGCGCTTCGGCGACGAGCTCGCGGCGGCCGTGCAGCAGCAACCAGGCCCGCAAGGTCTCCTCCAGGCGCGCCCGGGTGGCCGGTCGCTGGCCGGCCAGGGGAGCCAGCGCCTGCTCGGCCAGGTCGGCCAACGCCTCCGGATCGGCATTGAGCAGCAGGGTGACCAACTGGGTGTCGGTGTCGAGGGTGGCTCGGCCGGCCGGGCGCGGCAGCGACTGCCCCCGCACGACCCGGGTAAACGACGAGCGGGCCTGCAACCACGGCCGCTCCGGGCCGACGATCGCGCCGCGCCCGTCGAGCTGGCGCAGCAGCCGCTCCCGGTCGCGACCGGCCAGGTCGGGCACCAACAGCACGGCCTGCCCCTCGGCCACTCCCGGCAGGTCGGTCGAGGCGATGAGGGTGCGGCCGTCGAGGGACCCGAGGACCGCCCGCGCCTGGCCCTCCGGCAGCAGCACGGCGGTGAGGGTTCGCGGTGGCGTCCATTCGGCCCGCACCGCGACCTCGGCGAGGGCGGTCTCCTGCGCGCCGCGCACCACCATGACGGCCAGCCGCTCGCGCTCGCGCTCGCGCGCCCGCCCGAGCAGCCGCAGCTCGTCGGCGTGCCCGGCCAGGCTGGCGGCCGACAAGGCGTCGATATAGGCGAACACCAACTCGGCGAAGGATCCCAGAGTTTGCGCCGAGACCCCGGCGGCCACCGCCTCGTGCGAGAGACCCCGCCACGAGACTCGGGCTCCGACCCGGTATGCCGCGAGGAGTGCGTCCATGGACCGGCCACTGCGGGCCTCGCCACGGCCCAACTCGTAGGCACCCGCGGTGCTGGGGGCGATCGGCTCGGCCGCCGACCCGGTGTTGCCCGAGCGAGCCAATTCCAGGAAGTTGACCAGCGCGAGCTGCACCGCCGACCGGATGGCGGCACCCATCGCGCCGGTGAAGGCCCGCGAATAGCTCGGCACCTCCCGCACGATGGTCGCCACTGCCTCCTCGGCCACGGCGGGCACCGAGTCGCGTAACCGGACGAAAGCGGCCTCGTCCAGCCAGCGGTGCGGTATGCCGTCGCTCATAACCGGCATTTTGTCACTTCGGAACAAAAAGTCGAGGGAAGTTCACGTGGAGTCGTCAGGGTTCTCACTCCCAATCACGGGAGAATTGGTGACATGTCCGTAACGGCTGCCCCTGCTCGACGCCTGCATTCGCTTCGCACCCGAGCGTGGAAGGTCGCCGAAGCGGTCGCCAAGCCGCTGCTGCCTCCCGACACCTTCGACCTATTTGCGCCGCTGCGTCCCACAGCGGACGTGTTGGCCGGCCGGGTCGAGCGCGTTCACCTGGAAACCGCCGACGCGGCGACCATCGTCATCCACCCTGGCGCCGGCTGGCAGGGCCATGTGCCCGGCCAATACGTGCGCCTCGGCGTCGACATCAACGGCGTGCGGCACTGGCGCACCTACTCGTTGACCTCGCTCGTCGCCAGCCCCGACGAGCGCATCTCGATCACCGTCAAGGCGATCCCCGATGGCCTGGTCAGCCGTTATCTCGTCCACGAGATCGCCGTCGGTGACCTGGTCCACCTCGACCAGGCGCAGGGTGATTTCGTCCTGCCGAGCCCGCGTCCGCGCAAGGTCCTCTTCGTCACCGGCGGCAGTGGCGTCACCCCGGTCATGGGCATGCTGCGCAACCACCTCGACGAGCTCGGTGACGTCGTCATGCTGCACTCCGCGCCCACCGAGCACGACGTCATCTTCGCCGGTGAACTGCGCGACCTCGCCGCCGCCGGGCGGATGCGCTATGTCGAACGGCATACCGACGCCGAAGGCATGTTCGCCTTCGTCGACCTGCCCGCGGTCGTGCCCGACTGGCTCGGCCGCGAGGTGTGGGTCTGCGGCCCGAGCGGCATGCTCGACGCGGCGCAGACCTGGTATGCCGCCGCTGGCCTGGAAGAGGCGCTGCACGTCGAGCGGTTCCGGCCGCACATCGTCGCCGGCGGCGAAGGCGGCATGCTCACCTTCGCCAGCAGCAAGCTCGTCTTCGCCGGTGACGGCGACACCCCGATCCTCGAGACGGCCGAAGCGGCCGGCGTGCTCATGCCCTCGGGCTGTCGGATGGGCATCTGCTTCAAGTGCGTGCTCCCCCTCACCGAAGGTGCCGTCCGCGACCTGCGCACCGGCGAGATCACATATGCCGCCCCCGGAGACGGGGTCGTGGTCCAGACCTGCGTCTCGGCCCCTGCCGGCAACTGCGAGATCGCGCACTGATGCGTTCGCCCCTGATGCGGCCGCCCCTGATGCGGGCGTCTATCCCCGTCGCGACGGCACGGTCGACCGAGCCCGCGATGTCACCTTTCGTCAGCCTGACCCGTCCCACCGCCCGCCCGGGCGCCACCGAAGGAGCCCACCGATGACTCTCGTCGCCGAGCCCACTCTGGACATCGACGCGCATGACCACTCGGTGCACCCGCACGACAAGCAGGTAGCAGCGCTGGCCCGCAACTCGCGGTTGTCCGTCGTCGGCAGCCCGACCCGCGTGCTGCACCCCAAGCCCTCCGGCCGCCCCGACCCGACCGCGCACCTGTCGGCCGCCGACCTGGAAGCCCTCGGCCGCGAGCTCGACGCGCTGCGCCAGGAGATCCTCGATTCGCGCGGAGCCAGCGACGCGGCATACATCCGGCGCACCATCGCCGCGCAGCGCTACATCGAGCTCGGTAGCCGACTGGTGCTGCTCTTCTCGCTCTTCCCGCCGGCCTGGCTGCTCGGCACCGCGGGCCTCACCGTCTCCAAGATCCTCGACAACATGGAGATCGGCCACAACGTCCTGCACGGGCAGTGGGACTGGATGCGCGACCCCAAGATCCACTCGACGACCTGGGAGTGGGACTTCGTCTCCCCGGCAGCGCAGTGGAAGGAGACGCACAACGTCACCCACCACACCTACACCAACGTGCTCGGCAAGGACTCCGACCTGGGCTACGGGCTGTTCCGGGTGGACCCCGATCAGGAGTGGACGCTCAAGTCGCTGGCCCAGCCGTTCTGGAGCCTGCTCAACGCCATCTTCTTCGAGTGGGGCATCGCGTCGTACGACCTGCAGCTGCACAGCATCATCAAGGGCGAGCTGCCCAAGGAGGAGGCCGACGCCCGCTGGCAGGCGCTGCGCACCAAGATCATCAAGAAGCTCGGCAAGGAATACGTCCTGTGGCCGCTGCTGTCCGGCCCGTCCGCCTTCACGACGATGGCCGCCAACGCCACGTCCAGCATCCTGCGCAACCTCTGGGCCAACGGCGTCATCCTTTGCGGTCACTTCCCCTATGGCGTTGACACCTTCGCCACCGACTCGATCGATGGTGAGACCCGCGGGCAGTGGTACGTCCGGCAGATGCTCGGCTCGGGCAATATCTCCGGGCCCTGGCTGGTCCACTTCTTGTCGGGCAACCTGTCGCACCAGATCGAGCACCACCTCTTCCCCGACCTTCCGAGCAACCGCTACTACGAGATCGCGCCCCGGGTGCGGGAGATCTGCCAGCGCTACGGCCTGCACTACGTCACCGGGTCCTACCCCAAGCAGGTTGCCTCGGCGTGGGCCAAGGTCATCGTCCTCGCCTTGCCGAACAAGCAGCCCGACCGCTCGCGGCTCTCGGTCGTCGCGGAGGCGGCTGGTGACGCGTGGGCGGCCCGCAAGGCCAAGCGTCAGGCGCGCCGCGCGGTTCGCTAAGCGGCTGTCGGTATGCCACTCGGTATGCCGTGTGGTCGGCTGGGCGGCGAGCCCACCGCGGCAGATAACTAGACAAACCTTGAACACCATGTCACTCTAGGGTCACTGAATCTAGACACACGCTCGACGTTCGTTGACAGCGGTGACCATCGCCGCACGTCGACGGTCGTCGAGGGTGGCCGGGAAGGCGCACTTCCGGGCAGACCCTGGAGGCCACATGGACAATGCTTCGCGCCCGACGTCGCAGGACCGGGTTAGGCAGGTCACCGTCACGGTCGCCGAAGTCGCGTGCATCATCGGCACGCTCGTCGGCGTCGGCGTCATCGGCACCCGCGTCGAGGAGTCCAGCGGTGGCCGTCTCGCGGCCGACGCCACCCTCATCGCCCCGGCCACCCCGGCCTTCTCGATCTGGTCGGTCATCTATCTCGGCCTGGCGGCATACACCGTCTGGCAGTGGCTGCCGCGCAACGCGACCGACCCGCGCGCCCGCGCGACCGGATGGCTGGCCGCCGCCTCGATGGTCCTCAACGCCGCTTGGCTGCTGGTCACCCAAGCCGGCTGGCTCTGGGTGAGTGTTGCGGTGATCTTCGCGCTGGTGATCGTGCTGGCCCGCCTGGTCGACCGGCTCGGCGAGCTGCGTCAGCTGGCCGGGGGCCTAGCCGACCGCCTCATCCTGGACGGAACCTTCGGTCTCTACCTCGGCTGGGTCGTCGTCGCGAGCTGCGCCAATGTCGCCGCCACGCTGGTCGCGTCCGGCGTCAACCCGCCGTCGGCGGTAGCGCAGGGGATGACCGTCCTGGTGCTGGCCGTCGCAGCCGGCATCGGCAGCTGGCTCGCCCGCCGTCTCGGCGCTCGGTATGCCGTGGCCCTCGCCATGGCGTGGGGATTGGGCTGGATCGCCGTAGGGCGCTCGATGGCCGAGCCGCAATCGCTCGTCGTCGCGGTGGCTGCCGCGGCCGCCGCCGCGATCGTCCTGCTGTCCACCGTCCTACAGCGGCGCCGACTGGAGGCATCGAACCGCCCCATCTCCCGTTCGTCGCACGGCATACCGAAGGCAGGTGTGGGGTATGGCGCCTAAGGTGATGGAGATGAGCCGCCCGCTGACCGTGTCAGCGTCGATGCCCGAGGGATTCGGCGCCGCGCTGCCGCCCGAGCTCGACCCGGCGATCCGGGCCTGGCAGCGGCGGGAAGCCGAGTTGCGGGCCGAGATCGCCGCCCGCGCCACGCGGCCAGCACCCGGTATGCCGGTCGGTTTCGACCTCGCGGGCATGCGCGCGCTCGAGCGGGAAGTCTCCGACCGACTGGCCCGCGAGTTCACTGCCCCGGTGCCCGAGGGGGTCGTCATCGAGGACCTCACCGCGGGGGGTGTGCGGGTCCGTCGTTACCGCCCCGCGTTGCAGGTAGCGACCGATGCGCCGCTGCCGACCCAGATCTGGTTGCACGGCGGTGGCTTCGTCGTCGGCGCCGTCGACGAGGAGGTCAACGACCGGATCCTCGGCATGCGCGTCGCCCTCAGTGGATTCCAAATCCTTTCGGTGGACTACCGCCTCGCGCCAGAACACCTCTACCCGGCTGCGGTCCAGGACGCTCTCGCCGTGATCGGCGCAGTGGCGGCCGATCCGTTGGCCTGGGGGGCGGCACCCGGGCAGCTCGGGCTCGGCGGGGCGTCAGCGGGCGCGATGATCGCCGCTTCCGCCGCGCTGCGTCTGGGCGCCACCCGCCCTGGGCTGCTGCGACACCTCTGCCTCGAAGTCCCGCCGGTCACCCTCGTGCCGCATGGGGCGTCGTGGACGGCATACGCGCCGCTGTTGGGGTCGACCGATGCCCTCGCGCTCGCCGCACTCGCCTACCTCCCCTCCGCCACGCTCGACGACGGGTATGCCGTGCCGCTCACCCTCGCGCAACAAGGCCGGGCCGCGGGACTGCCGCCGACCACCATCCTCACCGCGGAGTTCGACGCCCTGCGGGACGGCGCCGAGGAGTTCGGCCGGTTGCTGGGGGAGGCCGGTGTGCCGACGCATGTCATGCGCGGCGAGGGCCACGTGCACGCCTCGTCGTTCCTCACCCGGACCTTCAAGGCCGCTCGACAGTGGCAAGGGTGGCTGGCTCTGGCTGTTGCCGCGGCGCTGGGGCCGACGCCTGCCTGACGGCCCGTGCCGGCGAATGACGTGCGCGGATGTCTGGGATCAACTCGGTGTTTGCGCCGGTGACGCCACTGCGGGAGGATTGCTACTCGCGGGTAACGCCCAAGTACTGATCCGCCCTCACGGAAGGTGCCGTCATGGCCAAGTACGACCCCAACACCACCACCCTCGGCGAGCTGCTGGCCGACCCCGACGTCGTCGCGATCCTCGAAAAGCACGCGCCGGGCATCACGAGCAACCCCATGATCGGCATGGCCGCGGCGATGCCCGCGAGCCAGGCGATGGCCATGGCCGGCGGCATGATCGGCGCCGACACCGTCGCCGCGATCAACGAAGAGGTCAGCGCGCTCTGAGCTCGGGTTCTCGCCCTTGCCGGGGTGGGAGTGGCACCGAATCGGTGGGATGACTGATCGGTCGGTCGATAACGTTGATAAATTAACGACGCTCGACGTTCACACCTCTGGTCTACCAGCGAGTAGAGTTCACAGTGGTTTCACACCAACGAACCGGCCTCCGTACCCCCTGACGGAGGCCGGTTTCGTGTTCCCGGGCAGGTTCCGGGCCCGGCCGGCGCGCCAGGTTGCGCTGGGAGGTGCGCACCCGGCATACCGGAGCGCTCTGGCGTAGCGTGCGGGGATGGCGACCCGCTCCAGCACCCCGGCAGTCGAGCTCGACGTCGACGGCCGCACCGTGCGGCTGACCAACCCCGACCGGGTCTACTTCCCGGCGCATGGGTGGACCAAGCTCGATCTGGCGCAGTATTACCTCGCGGTCGGGCCGGGGATCGTGCGGGCACTGCGGGAGCGGCCGTGCATGCTGCACCGCTTCCCCGACGGGCTGGCCGGGCCGAAGGTGCACCAGAAGCGCATCCCGGCTGGGGCGCCGCCGTGGATCGAGACGGTGCGGCTGCACTTCCCGAGGTTCAACCGATCGGCCGACGAGCTGTGCGTCACCGAGCTCGGCGCGGTGATCTGGGCGGTGCAGATGTCGACCGTCGAGTTCCACCCGTGGAACGTCCGGCGAGCCGACGTCGACCGGCCGGACGAGTGGCGGATCGACCTCGACCCGATGCCGGACTGCGATTTCGCCCGGGTTCGGCGGGTCGCTGCGGTCGTGCAGGAGGTGCTGGGGGAGCTCGGCATGGTCGGCTATCCCAAGACCTCCGGCGGCAATGGGCTGCATGTCTACGTGCGGATCGCGCCGGAGTGGACTTTCGGGGAGGTGCGGCGGGCGGCGCTCGCCTTCGCCACCGAGGTATGCCGTCGGGTCCCCGACGATGCGACGGTCACCTGGTGGCGCAAGGACCGCGACCCGCGGCACGTCTTCATCGACTACAACCAGAACGCCCGCGACCACACCATCGCCGCGGCCTGGTCGGTGCGCGGGGTGCCCGATGGCACGGTGTCGACGCCGATCACGTGGGACGAGGTGGCCGATGTCGACCCGCGGGACTTCACGCTGGCCACCGTGCCGGCGCGGTTCGCAGCGCTCGGTGACCTGCATGCCGGGATCGACGACACGGCATACCGGCTCGACACCCTGCTGGAATGGGCCGACCGCGACGGTATGCCGTCCGACTCGCCATCCCAGGACGACGGTTCCGAAGAGAGCTAGCATCGGCCGCGTGACCTGGTCACTACGCCAACGGTTGTGGGCATCTCATGTGCTGCGCAGTGGCGCGCTCGCGGCGGCCCTGCTGGTGAGCGGGTGCTCTGCGGGCCCGGCTGGTTCGACCGACCTGCGGTGGCCGGGTGAGGCGGGGCCGTTCGGTGCCACCGTGCCAACCGAGGGGCGCCCGTTCGTCGTGGGTGGGATCGCGTTGTGCACGGCCGGTAAGTCACTCACCCTTGATGCCGAGGCGCGGTTCACCGAGGGAACGCTGACCCTGCCGCTGCGGACCCGGCCGATCGGGGTGGATCGGATCGGAGCGCAACCGGGCACCTTTGCCGAGCTGGGGCTGGGCACCCTCGGGCGGACCGTCACCGCGCCGTGCGGGGGCAGCGCCCTCGAGGAGTTGCTCCTGGAAGCGACCTGGACCGGGCCCGGACCGGCATACGGGAAGAACCTGCGCCTCACCTACACCGACACCGCTGGCGCGCGCGGCGAGCTGGTCATCCCCTTCACCCTTGGGCTCTGCCCAGTCCCGGCGGCGAGCGGGTGTCCCTCCCCGCCTCCGACGTAGCCGCCGAACCGAAGCCCGCACGGCATACCATCCGCAGGTGCCTATCCAGACGTCACTGACTCCGCGGCAGCTCGCCGTGCTCGCGGGGTGGCTGCCCGGGTATGCCGTGCGGCGCGACTTGAGCTGGGGCTTGGTCGACACGACCGTGTGGGAGATCGAGTGCGGCGGGGAACGGTTCGTCGTCAAGGCGGCCGGACCGGATGACCATCACCTGGCGCGGGAAGTGCAGGCCCACCGGGAATGGATCGGGCCCTGGGTGACGGCGGGACGCGCCCCTGAGCTGGTCCACGCCGATGCCGAGGTCAAGATCATCGTCACCCGCTATCTCGACGGTGACCTGGTGCTGGGCCACGACGCCGCGCGCGATCCCGAGGCCTATCGCCAGGCCGGGGAGCTGCTCGCCCAACTCCACTCTGGAGGGACCGGGGCCATCGACGCTGACGTCGAACAGCGCGCGAACGAGCACACCCTGGCTTGGCTGGCCAAGCCGCATCGCATCGAACCGCGCCTCGCCGAGCGGCTGGGTCGCGTCATCAGTCGCTGGCCGACCCCTCCGGTCCCGCTCGTCCCGACCCATGGCGATTACCAGCCGCGCAACTGGCTCATCCATGACGGTCAGGTGCGGGTCATCGACTTCGGGCGGGCTGCGCTGCGACCGGCGATGACCGACTTCGTGCGGATGGCCGGCCGGGAGTTCCACGGAGAGCCTGCCCAAGAGGCGGCCTTCCTCGCCGGCTATGGCTCCGATCCCCGCGAGCCGGATGCCTGGTTGCGGTGGCGGGTCCGCGAGGCGGTCGGCACGGCGGTCTGGGCCTACCAGGTGGGGGACACCGAGTTCGAGGCGCACGGCATACGGCTGCTCGCCGAGCTTGAGTCCCAGCTCGGGACCGACTAGGTCGAGGCACCCGGGCAGAGGTGGGATGCTCACGGGTATGCCGTCCCCGCCCGCGCCTGCGCCTGCGCCTGCCTTCGCGTTTCAGGCGGCGCTGTGGCGGCACGAGGGCGGCGGCGGGGCGTGGTGGTTTCTCACCGTGCCGTTCGACGTGTGCGACGAGATCGAAGAAGCGACGACCACCCGCGGGGGTTTCGGCTCGATCCGCGTCGAGGTGACCGTCGGCGAATCGGTCTGGCGCACGTCGCTCTTCCCGAGCATCCAGCAGCGGTCGCTCATCCTGCCGGTGAAGAAGGCGGTCCGCACCGCCGAGAAGCTCGACGACGGCGACCTCGTCTCAGCGAGCGTCACCCTGCTCTGAGTGGGTCTAGGAGTTGGGCCACGAGGCGGGCACGTGCGCCTCCAGCTCGGCCAGCCACACGCGGGCGGAGGCGTCGGACGGCATACGCCAATCACCCCGCGGCGATAGTGAGCCGCCGCGCACGACTTTCGGGCCGTTGGGCAGCGCCGATCGCTTGAACTGGTTGGCGAAGTAGCGCTTGAGGAAGACCTGCAGCCAGTGCCGGATCTCCTCCAGCCGGTATGCCGTGCGCGCACTCTCGGGGTAACCCGCCGGCCACTGCCCGGCCGCCGCGTCATGCCAGGCATGCCAGGCGAGGAAGGCGATCTTGGATGGGCGCAGGCCGTGGCGCAGCAGGTGGTAGAGGGTGAAGTCCTGCAGGGCATACGGCCCGATCATCGCCTCGGTGGACTGCGGCTCAACGCCCTCCTGGTCGGGCACGAGCTCGGGGGTGATCGTCGTGTCGAGGATCGACTGGAGCGTGCGCCCGACGTCATCCGAGAACTGCCCCGACGCGATGACCCAGCGGATGAGGTGCTGCATGAGGGTCTTGGGCACACCGGTGTTGACCCCGTAGTGCGACATCTGGTCGCCGACACCGTAGGTGCACCAGCCCAGGGCCAGCTCGGAGAGGTCACCGGTCCCGAGAACGATCCCGCCGCGCTGGTTGGCGATCCGGAAGAGGTAGTCGGTGCGCAGCCCGGCCTGGACGTTTTCGAAGGTCACGTCATAGACCGGCTCACCCTGGCCAAAGGGGTGACCCATGTCGCGCAGCATCTGGGTCGCGGCCGGGCGGATGTCGAGTTCGGCCCAGGTCACCCCGAGCGATTCCATCAGGGCGATGGCGTTGGACTTGGTGTGGTCGCTCGTGGCGAAGCCCGGCATGGTGAAGGCGAGCACGTCGGTGCGCGGGCGGCCCAGTCGATCGAGGGCCCGACAGGCGACGATGAGCGCATGGGTCGAGTCGAGCCCGCCAGAGACGCCGATGACGATCTTGGGCTGGCCGATCGCCCGCAGCCGCTGCTCCAGGCCCGACACCTGGATCGAATACGCCTCGTAGCAGTCCTGGGCGAGCCGGTCGGGGTCGTCGGGCACGAAGGGGTAGCGGTCGACAGCCCGCCGTAACCCGAGATCGCCGCGTGGCGGGTCGAGCTGGAACGCCACTTCGCGAAAGCGTGAGACCCGATCGCCCAGCGCCCGCCGGTTGTCGTCGAAGGTGCCCTGCCGCATCCGTTCCTGGCGCAACCGCTCGAGGTCGATGTCGGCCACCGAACGCCGCGCCCCAGCCGGGAAGCGCTCGCTCTCGGCCAGCAGCGCGCCGTTCTCCCACACCATGGTCTGCCCGTCCCAGGACAGGTCAGTGGTCGACTCGCCTTCTCCGGCAGCGGCATACAGGTATGCCGCGAGGCAGCGACTCGATGCCGACTCGCAGAGCATGGCGCGGTCGCGGGCTTTGGCGACGGTGATCGGCGATCCGGAGAGGTTGGCCAGCACGGTCGCGCCGGCGAGAGCGGCCTCCGCCGACGGCGGCACCGGCACCCACATGTCCTCGCAGATCTCGACATGCAGGGCGAGGTCGGGCAGGTCGGCGGCGCGGAAAATGAGATCGGCGCCAAACGGAACCTCGGCCCCCAGCAACGGGATTGACCCGGTCGAGGTGTCGCCTGCCGCGATCTGGCGGGACTCGTAGAACTCGCGATAGGTCGGCAGATAGGACTTGGGCGCGACGCCGAGCACGGCGCCTCGGTGGATGACGACGGCGCAGTTGTAGACCCGTCCGCGGGCCCGCAGCGGCGCCCCGATGACGAGCACTGGCAGCAGCTCGGCGCTTGCGTCGACAATGTCACCCAGCGCGGACTCGACGGCGTCCAGCAGCGGGTCCTGCAGGACGAGGTCCTCCAGCGAATAGCCGGTCAGCCCCAGCTCGGGGAAGACCGCGATCGCGACCCCCTCGTCATGACACTCGCGGGCGACGGTGAGGGTGGTGGCGGCATTGGCAGCCGGGTCGACGAGGGTCAGCGGCACCGTGCACGCAGCCACCCGCGCGAAACCCTGGTCGTAGATCGAGAAGAACTCCATGAGGTATGCCGTCCGCGCCTCTCCCGCTCACCGACTGTGGTCTGTGCCCCCCGAGTCTGGCACGGCATACCGACGCGGCGTATGACGCTCCGCCGGGGCAGCCCTGGGGGAAATACCCAGGGGGGTATGGTCTTTAACCGTGGAGAGCGTGCGTTTCGTGCCAGTCGGGCTGTTCTCATCGGTGATGGGCATCGGGGGCCTCGCCCTGGCCTGGCGACGGGCGGCCGCGCACTGGGGTCTGCCTGACGTCATCTGGCAGGTGCTCGCCGGTGCGGCCGCGGTGGTCTTCCTCCTCGTCGCGCTCCTGTATGCCGTGAAGCTCACCCGCTTCCCGGCGGCGGCCCGGGCCGAGTGGGCGCACCCGGTGAAGGTGGCGTTCGTGCCCACGGCTACCGTCAGCCTGCTCGTGCTCGCAGCCGTGTGGAGGGACCTGGCCCCGGGCGCCGCGGCAACCGCCTGGTGGATCGGGGCGGTCGGGCATCTCGGCCTGACCGTTGCCGTGATCGTGGCGTGGATCCATCGCACCGGGATCGCCATCGGACACGTGACCCCCGCGTGGTTCATTCCCGTCGTCGGTAACGTCGTGACACCGTTGGCGACCCCCACTGTGGGCTCGGTCGAGCTGGCCTGGGTGAGCTTTGGCGTGGGGATCGTCTGCTGGCTGGCCCTGTTGCCGATCGTCTTGGCCCGGCTGATTTTCGCCGACCCGCTGCCGCCCCACCTCGCGCCGACGATCGCCGTGCTCATCGCCCCTCCAGCGGTCTCGGCGACCTCGCTGCTGGTCCTCGGCGGCCGAGATGCCGCGTTGCCGGTTGTCTTGGGTCTGGTCGGTACGGCGCTGGCCTTTGCGGTCGTGGCCATCGGGTTCGTTCCCGCGCTGCGGCGGGCTCCCTTCGGCGTGCCCTGGTGGGCCACGACCTTCCCGCTGGCCGCACTGGCCGGAGCCCTCCTGGCGCTCGCCGGAACGGTCGGCGGAGTCGGCTGGAACGTTCTGGCGGGGGTCGTCCTGGGGATCGCCACCGTGGTCGTCATCGGTGTCGCGAGCCGCACCGTGCGGGCGGCGGTGCGGCGCACCCTCTTCGTGCCGGACTGACGTCGACAGGCGAAAGTCGAAGCGGTCGAAGGTCGAAGGTCGACGGCCTCGAGGGTGGCAGAGCAACGACTGACCCGCTAGAGAAATATACCCATGGGGGTATAGGGTTGCCTACGACGTGAGGAGTCGAATATGGCGGACATCGTCGTTCTCGGAGCAGGCGTCGCGGGGCACACCGCGGCCTTGCACCTGCGCAGGAAACTCGGGAAGCAGCACCGCGTCACGGTGGTCTCCCCCAACTCCAACTGGAACTGGATCCCGTCCAACATCTGGGTCGGCGTCGGCAAGATGCCCAAGGAGTCCGTGCTCTTTCCGCTGGCCCCGGTCTATCGCAAGCACGGCATCGACTTCCGGCAGGCCAAGGCGGTGTCTATTCGTCCGGACGGTGACGTCGACGACGAACGTCCCGCGGTCGACATCGTCTACACCGAGGTCGGCAAGGCCGGTCAGGAGGAGCGGCTGCGGTATGACTACCTCGTCAATGCAACCGGTCCGCAACTGCGCTTCGGGATGACCCCGGGCCTGGGCCCCGACGGCGGCAACACCGTGTCGGTATGTACGGCCGCGCACGCCGAGCATGCCGCGGCGGCGCTCGCCGACACGATCGCCACCCTCAAGGCAGGCACGCCGCAGACGCTGGTCGTCGGTATGGGCCACGGGACGTGCACCTGCGAGGGGGCCGCCTTTGAGTACGTCTTCAACGTCGACCACGAACTCCGGGAAGCCGGGGTCCGCGATCGTGCGCGGTTGGTCTACCTCACCAACGAGGCCCAGCTCGGTGACTTCGGGGTGGATGGGATGACCTTCGAAGAGCGTGGGTTCCAGACCACGAGCGAGTTGTGGACCGGGTCGCTCTTCCGCGAGCGCGGGGTCGAGGCGATCCTCGGAGCGCACGTCCAGAAGGTCGAGCCCGGCGTCGTCCACTACGAGACCCTCGACGGGGCTTCCCACGAGTTGGCCTTCGATTTCGGCATGCTGTTACCGCCGTTCGGCGGCGTGGGCCTCACGGCATACGACCGAGCGGGTGCCGACATCACCGCGCAGCTGTTCGCCCCGAGCGGCTTCATGAAGGTCGACGCCGACTACACGCCCAAGCCCTACGAGCAGTGGCGGGCTGAGGACTGGCCCGAGACCTACCGTGCGGTGGGCTACGACCACGTCTTCGCGGTGGGGATCGCCTTCGCACCGCCCCACCAGATCTCGCGGCCGCGGACCAACCCCCATGGCACCCTTATCGCCCCGGCGCCGCCCCGGACCGGTATGCCGTCCGGCGTCATGGGCAAGACCGTGGCCCTGACGATCGTCGACCAGATCACCCATGGCCAGAGCGCGGTGGCGCACACGGCGTCGATGGCCTCGATGGGGGCGGCCTGCGTCGCCTCGGCAGGGGCCGGCATGCGCAACGGCTCGGCTGCGGCGATGACGATGATGCCGGTCGTGCCCAACTACGCGAAGTACCCCACGGGCCGCGACCTTAAGGACACCCGCGGTGAGATCGGCCTGGCCGGGCACTGGCTCAAGCTCATGCTCCACTACCTGTTCATCCACAAAGCCAAGGGCCGTTTCGGCTGGCAGTTCATCCCGGAGTGATCGATGACCACCTCAACGCCCGCGCCACTACCTGGCGAGACCGCCGCTGATCTCTCGGCTGCGCCGCTTCCTACTGCCAAGACCTCAAGGCCCGCAAGAGTCTGCCGATGCAGCTCGGTCGGTTTGCCGTTCTCAACGCCCGAATCATGCGCATGGTCCTCAAAGGCGAGCACTAGGCCCGAGCCGACCCATAACCCCCATGTCCTCCAAAAGGGGGACATGGGGTTTTGTGCATTCCCGATGAGGTGGCGACAGCTCACCCGCCGCGACGGGCCGACGAAGCGACTGTTGCATTGCTCAGCGAGGGCTTTCGCCGGCGCCGCGCGTCTGACGGTCAGCGCGATTGCGGTCGTCTGAACCTCGGCGGCAACCGAGAAGCAGCGTACATTCAGGTCTCAGCCTGAAGGCGGAGATGAGTACGCCGCGCTTCGATAGGTCCGGGGCAGGGACCATACCAGTGGGCGGGAGGGGGACCGCCACCGATCACCGAAGCGCGGCATACGGCTGCAATTGTGGCGTAGCGCTGCTCCGGGCACCAGCCATCGAAGGTCAAGAAATCTTCAATTTCAACGATCGGTCGTTAACCGAGGTTCAATGGTCGGCTCGACAGGCCGACCGGTCGTTCGGGAACGGTGACCGGTACGCTCGGCCGATGAGTGGTTCCGAGTTCAACGAGTTCGGCCAGCCGATCGGACTGCCGGTGCCGGGGTGGCAGCCCGCCCGCATGCCCCAATCAGTCACCCTGACGGGCATGTCGATCCACGTGGTCCCCCTCGCTGAGAGTCACCTGCCCGGCCTGTATGCCGCGTGCTGCCGACCCGAGGACGACGCCCGCTGGACGTATATCCCCAGCGGCCCGTTCCGATCGATCGCTGCGCTCGCCGACGACCTCGCAGCCCGTCGCGCAGCCGGCTTCCTGCCCTTCGCGCTGGTGGACCCGGCAACCCAACAACCGCGCGGCATGGCCAGCCTGCTGCGCATCGAACCGGCGATCGGCACCATCGAGGTCGGCTACATCGTCTACTCGCCAAGCCTGGCCCGCACCCGCGCGGCAACCGAAGCGATGTACCTCCTGGCCCGGCATGTCTTCGAGGACCTCGGCTTCCGCCGCTACGAGTGGAAGTGCGACTCGCTCAACGCCGCCTCCTGCGCCGCCGCGGTCCGGCTGGGCTTCACGGCCGAGGGCATCTGGCGCAATGCAACGATCGCCAAGGGCCGCAACCGGGATACCGCCTGGTTCGCCATGACTGACGGCGACTGGCGGCGGCTGCGACCGGCATACGAGCAGTGGTTCGCGAGCAGCACCGACACCGGGCAGGGCGTGGCTCTCAGCCGACTCACCGCCGCGGCCCTCGCCCCCGAGGGACCCCGCGACGGCTCGTTAGGCTGAGTGGTCGTGGCAACCTTTGCGCCCTTCCGCGCCCTGCGCTTCCGCCCCGATGCCGACGGCTCTGGGTCCGGCGACCTCGCCGACCTCGTCGCCCCGCCCTACGACGTGCTCTCCGACGCCGATGTCGCGGCTCTGCGCGACCGCCACCCGCACAACATCGTCTACGTCGACGTCCCGGCTCCCAGCGATGACCAGCCAGACCGGTATGCCGTCGCCGCGCACCTTCTCGACGCATGGGTGCGCGACGGGGTCCTGGTGCGCGACGACCAGCCGGCCTTCACGATCTATCGAATGCAGTTCGTCGACGAGGTCGGCCGGGCCCGCGACCTGGTCGGCGTGCTCGGCGCACTGGAGGTCGTCGACGAAGGGGCTGGGCGGGTTCTGCCGCACGAGCGCACCACCCCCAAGGCCTCGACCGACCGGCTCGACCTCACTCGCGCGACGCGTGCCAACCTCTCGCCGGTCTGGGGACTGTCGCTGGCCGGTGGACTGACCGCCGAGCTCGCCGCGCCCGGCGAACCCCTGGGCGAGGTGACCGTCGACGGGGTGCGACACGTCGTCGAGCGGGTCATCGACCCGGAACGGATCGCCCGGATCAGCGCGATCATCGGCGCAGACGACGTGCTCATCGCCGACGGCCACCACCGCTACGGCATCGCCCGTCGGCTCCGTGACGAAGTGCGCGCCGGGGTGCGCGACGAGGTGCGTGACACGGCTCGCGACGAGGTGCGCGACGAGGTGCGTGACACGGCTCGCGACGAGGTGCGCGACGAGGTGCGTGACGAGGTGCGTGACACGGCTAGCGACGAGGTGCGTGACACGGCTCGCGACGAGGGTGGCCATTCGGCCGAGCGCGCCGGAGCCTCGGTGCCGACTGCCGACGGGTATGCCGTGGGGTGGGCGGGCGTCGGCTCGACGCTCGCCTTCGTCGGCGAACTCGTCGCCGACCAGCTCTCCATCGATGCCATCCATCGCCTGGTCAGCGGGGTGGACCCTGCCGAGCTCACCGCACTGCTCGAGAGCGACTTCGACCTGCTCCCTGGCCCGACCCTGACTGCCGACAGCGCCGCACGTGCCCCGGGTGCCGAGGTGCTGTCGACGCTCGTCGAGCAGGGCCGGCTGGCCTTGCTCACCCCTGACGGCACGGTCACCTGGTTGGCCCCACGGGAAGGCGCGTTTGACGGCATACGGGCTCTGGATGGAGCGTGGCTGGAACACACCCTGGCCGGGTCGACGGTCGCGCTGGACTACCAACACGGGGTGGCCGAGACGCTGGCGGCGCTGCAGGCCGGACGGGCCGCGGCGGCAATCCTCATCCGGCCGACCAGCCTGGCCGAGATCGAGCGGACCGCACGGGAGGGGCTGCTCATGCCGCCGAAGTCGACCTTCTTCACCCCGAAGCTACGCACCGGCTTCGTCGTGCGCCCGCTGGACGAGGCCTAACCACCAGTAGCGCGGTTGGTGGGCGAGGGACTCAGGCGCTGACTGGGGCCGCAGCCAGCGTGCTGAGGCTGTCGATCTGCTCAGACGTGCCGAACGCGATGAGCACCGACCCGGTTGCGAGCACGGTGTCGTCGTCGGGGTTGGGCTCGAAGGGCAGCCGGGGGCCAGGGCGATACGCAAGTAGCCGAGTGCCGGAGCGGTGCTCGAGGTTGAGGTCACCGAGCCGCCGGCCGGCCAGCGGGGAGTCGACCGTCACGCGCACCTGCTGCACCCGGAAGTCGAACTCGTCGTCGTGCATGACGACATCGAGGAACTCCGCGACGTGCGCCTGCAGGGCGAAGGCCGCGATCCGCCGTCCGCCGATGAGCTGTGGGTTGACTGCGCGGGTCGCGCCGGCCAGGGAGAGCTTCTCCTTGGAGTCGACCGTGCGGGCGCGGGAGATGATGACGAGGTCGGGGCGCAGCGCGCGGGCCGACAGGGTGAGGTAGACCGTGTCCGCATCGGTCTCCAGAGTGGCGACCAGGGCGCGGGCGCGGTGGACACCCGCGGCGACAAGCACCTCGTCCCGGGTGCAGTCGCCGACGAGATAGGGGTCCTGCAGGTGCACCACCCGCTCGGGCTCTGTGTCGACGACGACGACCTGAGCGCCCATCGACTTGAGGTGTTCGACGGCAGATCGACCGACCCGGCCGTGACCGCACACGATGACGTGACCGCTCATGGCGGCGATGCGCCTGTCCATCCTGCGCCTTTCGAAGTAGCGGCGGACCTCGCCCTCGGTGATGGTCCCCACCATCACCGTGAGGTTGTAGAGCGCGATCCCGACCCCCATGATCATGAGGCTCGTCGAGAAGATCTTCATCGCCGTCGTCGGCTGGTGCACCTCGCCGTAACCGACGGTCGTCATCGTCATGCAGGTCTGGTAGAGCGCGTCGAGGAAGGTGTATCCCAAGATCATGTAACCGACGACGCCGTATGCCGTGACGCCCACGAGGCCGCCGATGGCAAGCGCGAAGCGCCGGATGTT
This sequence comes from Actinomycetales bacterium, assembly GCA_016710645.1. Lineage (GTDB taxonomy): Bacteria > Actinomycetota > Actinomycetes > Actinomycetales > Dermatophilaceae > Phosphoribacter. The sequence continues at coordinate 68,815 of JADJVI010000014.1, forward strand.
GCTCACGGGCGCTATTCAACCGCCTGAACCCCGCTCATGGGCGCGAGAGTTCATGTCGGGTTGGCGTCCAGTTTGCCGAGATCGCCCGGAGTGACTGGCCCCATCGGCACGCTCGTCTGGCTAGGCTCCGGTCGAATGACTCGGCACAGTGAGGTGCGACGAGAGAAGGTCACCCGCATGGACGCGCAGACGCTCGACCCGATGGCCGACACGGGGGGCTCCGGGAGCGGCTCGGCATACCCGCGTCGGATCGCCGTCGTTGGTGCCGGCCCCTCGGGACTATTCGCCGCGCAGGCCCTGCTGGCGCAGCAGGAGGTGCCGGTCACCGTCGATGTCATCGATCGGCTGCCGACGCCCTATGGCCTGTTGCGTTATGGCGTTGCGCCGGACCACACGAGCATCAAGTCGGTGGCGACGGCGCTCGCGAAGACCTTCGAGCAGCCGGGGGTGCGGTTCCTCGGGCACGTGGAGTTCGGCACGGACACGACCCGCGAGGAACTGCTCGCCTCCTACGACGCGGTCGTGTATGCCGTGGGGGCCAGTGAGGACATGCAACTCGGGGTCGCAGGGGAGCACCTGCCTGGGTCGGCCTCGGCGCGGGAGTTCGTCGCGTGGTACTCCGGGCACCCGGATGCGCGGCCGCAGTCGCTCGCCGGTGTGCGGGCGGCCGCTGCCATCGGGGTGGGCAATGTCGCGGTTGATGTCGCGCGCATCCTCGCCAAGGACGCGACGGCGTTGGAGACCACCGACATGCCCGATGCGGTGTTGGCCGAGCTGCACCGGCATGAGGTCGAGGACATCTGGGTCATCGGGCGGCGTGGGCCGCACCACGCGAGCTTCACCACCGTGGAGTTGCGGGAGTTGGTGTCGACGCCGGGTGTGCAGGTGACCGTCACGCCTGACTCGTTCGACGGCATACCGGAGGATCTCGACCGGCGGGCCCGGACCAACGTCGAGGTGCTGCGCGAGGCGGCTGCGCGGGAGGTGCCCGACGCGCGGCGGCGGCTGCACTTTGCGTTCTGGCGGCGGCCGGCGGCGCTGGAGGGTGTCGACGAGGTGCAGACGTTGGTGCTGGAACGCACCCGGCTGGCTGCCGACGGGCGCGTGGTCGGGACCGGTGAGCTGGAGCGACTGCCGGTGCAGTTGGTGCTGCGCTCGATCGGCTATCGGTCGATTCCGTTGCCGGGTGTGCCCTTTGACGAGCGGGCGGGTGTGGTGCGCAATGTCGAGGGGCGGGTCGTCGAGGCGGATGGGTCGATCGCGCCGCGGGAGTACGTCGTCGGGTGGATCAAGCGCGGCCCGGTTGGGGTGATCGGCACCAACAAGAGCGACGCCGCGCAGACGGTGCGCCACCTGGTGGCCGACCTCGTGGCGAGCGGCGCAGCTGGTTCTGGTGCTGGTGCTGGTGCTGGTGCCGGTTCTGCTGCTGGTGCTGCTGCTGGTGCTGGTGCCGGTTCTGGTGCTGGTGCTGCGGCAGGTGGGGACACGGCCGAAGCGGGCGCTGGGTCCAGCGGTGGGCGAGCCGACATCGAAGACGTCTGGGCGGCGCGCGGGTTCCGGGCCACGACGCTTGCGGACTGGCGAGCCATCGACGCGGCGGAGATCGCCCGCGGTGCTGCGGCCGGGCGGGCCCGGACCAAGATCGCGAGCTGGCACGAGTTGCTGGAACTGTGCCGTGGCGCCCGTCCTGGCGGCGCCCCCGAAGCTTAGTCGCCCAGGCGAACAGGCAACATGCCAGTTTTGGTGTGGCGGATTGTGCGCCAGGGCGCAGCTTCCGCCACACCAAAACTTTGAGGGGGTAGGGGGTTGGGGGGTACGGGGTAGGGGGTGGGTGGGCTTGAGTCGTCTGGGAGCTAGGCGAGCTTCATCCTTGGCTCACCGTTGAGCAGACCGGTGCCGGCAATCGTGCATGAGCCGCCCCTGACCGCGCCGCCGTTGTAGGCCATCCGCACGCAGCTGCGTTCGGCCAGCTGGCCCCAGTAGTTGGGGTGCAGCGATTCCTGAATGTAGTAGTTGCTCGTCGCCGTGGAGACGGTGCGGATCTGGTCGATCCACTCGGTCTTGTCGACGGCGCCGGCGTTGGTCCACGACGTCAGGCCCTTCTCCTCTAGCAGCCCCACGGTGTTCTCGCACAGTCGCCGTCCGTTGAAGGCCGACTGCAGTTCGAGGATCTTGGCGCCGGCGATGCCCGAGTCGATCACCGCGCCGCGGACGGCCCCGTTGATGGTCGGCAGTGCAGTGGCGTTGGCCCAATCGGCGTCCTTGTTCCAGAAACCACACCCACCGGTGCTCTGCCGCGTGTAGCCGCTCTGGCTGTAGCGGAAGCCGGCCCCAGCCGGGATCGGTGACGGATAGGTCTGCACCACGAGGGTCCAGCCGGCATCGGCATACCCGGCGTTGCGCATCGCCTGGCGCACGTTGAGCAGGGCGTTCTTGATCTTGGCGCGCACCGCCGCGATATTGGTCGAGGTGAAGTTGGCCTTGACCGACGCGTCGTCGTAGCAGTAGTCCGGCCACCATGACGGCGAGGCGAGGAAGTCGGTGACGCACGACTGCACCACGCTGGCGAAGTTGAAGTCGTTGCCGCCGATGCTCACCACGACCATCCGCACGTTGTGGCTCGTGGCGAAGGTTTGCAGCATGCGGGCCTGGCCCACCTTGCCGCTGCCGAGGTCGGCGAAGTCCAGGCCCGGCTTGAAGTAGCCGTCCGAGGTCGTCGACGTCGCCGTCGTCGCTCCCGAGCAGGCGAGATCGACGCCGCCCACACCGCCACCGATGTACGCCGACGCTGACCAACTGCGATGACACCGCGCGATCTGCTCCGCGGTGCGGCCAGCGTTGTCGTAGTAGGCCGTCGAGCCCAACGCGTCAATGAGGCTCGACCCGTTGTTGGTGTTGCCGGCCCAGCGCCCAGCCTCGCCCGAGATATAGGAATCGCCCAGTGTCGCGACATACGGCGTGCCGACACCTGGACCGTCTGCGGCGGCCGGTGCCGCAGTGACAAGCGCGGCGCCACCGAGCGCCGCGAGGAGGAGGCCGGTGACGGCATACCGGAAGCGGGCGACTCGGCCCGAGCGGGTGGTGGGGCGCGCGACGATCGCCGGCGCAGAGGTGGACCTGGACACGTGGGCTCCCATCGACGGTGATGCGACCTGTGGCGCCGTGCTCCCCAACCCGCCGCCGAGTCGAACTGTGACAGATCCGACGGCTGCGCGCGAGGGATACAGCCAGGCCAGAACCAGCCGAGGTATGCCGTCTGGTCACGTCGCGGCCGCGGACTGCGCGCGTAGGCTGCACAGCATGGGTCGAGACTCGACGTTCTACGACGACCAGTTCGGTCGCCCAAACGGTGGTGGTAACGCCTCTTACACGAGTGACCTCGTCGTCGTGCTCATGCCGTTTGATCCGGAAATCGCGCCGCAATACGAGGCCATCAGGTCTGCTTGTGAAGGACTTGGCTTGCGGGTTCGGCGCGGTGACGACGGAGTTGGCTCCGGCTTCATCAACCGACACGTGACTCAGCTCATCGAGGACGCTGAGTTCTTGGTGTGCGATCTGTCGCGGGAGAGACCAAACGTCTATTACGAGCTGGGCTACGCGCACGGTGTCGGGAACGAAGCGGAGGACATTCTGCTGGTTGCTCGCGAGGGCACCAAGTTGCACTTCTACGGCGCTCCCCTGCGCGTGCACTACTACGAATCTCCTGAGCATCTGAAGGAGATCGTCGCCACGCAACTCCGGGCGATGAGCCTTTCGGCCCGGTCAGTCTCTGGCTAGAGGCGGGAGCGGAAGGTCGAGACCGAGGCGGCTGACCAGTCGCTGTGGTCGTTGGTCCAGCCCAGCTTGTCGACGAAAAGGCGGTGCGAGTTGGCCATGGCATGCCCGATGACATCGATGGTGGCGATGCCATAGGTCGCCTGCAACTGGCGCACGAGCGCCAGCGCAGCATTGACCTGCGCCGCTCGTCCCAGGATCTGCTGCTCGGCCCAGGCGCTTGAGTGGCCCTGCAGCGACTGGACGATCTCGATGCCGATGGCGACGTGGTTGAGCCCGATGGTGTGGCGGCAGTGCAGGGTCAGCGGGACAAGCTGGTGGACGACGCCCGCGTAGTCGATGACGTAATGCGCACACGTGCCGGGGTATTCGCCGCGGTTGGTCGTGTTGGCCGCGAAGGTCGACCAGGCCCCCTGCCACGTGTCGCCGGTCGTGAAGTGCAGGACGATGACCTTGGGAGTCAGCGCCGCGCTCGCCACGCCGTAGTGCCGCTGCGAGTAGGCGGCCATCTGATCCCGGCGGGTTTGCGGATAGGGGATCGGGTCCTGCACGAGTTGTATGCCGGTGCCGCTCGCCCCCGCGGGTGGCGGCGCGGCGACGCCGCTCGACGTCGAGCGGGTGGGCTTGGTCGTCGCGTTGGCGGTGCTGCTCGTTTTGCTTGTCATCGTGGGCCGGACTGTCGGGTTTGCGGTCGAGTTAGTCGTGGAGGGTGACGCGGACGTCGAGGCGCTCGGGCCAGAGCTCGACGACGAGCTGGTGGCGGCACTACCGCTGCTGGGGGCCGCGTTGGTATCGGACGTGGCGGCGCTGGGCCGGGAGGCAGTCGGGTCCGGTGCGGAGGAACAGGCCGTCACGGTGAGGGTCATCGCGAGCGTCACCGCGAGCGCCATTGCGAGAGATCGCGCGAGCGATCGCACCAGCCCCATCGTGTCCGACGAGAGGGGGGAGCTCGCCCGCACGGCATACGCACGGAGCGGGGAGCCCGCCCGCACGGCATACGCGCGGAGCGGGGAGCCCGGGTGCACGGCATACCGGCGGATGGCTGACCGGCGGGGGGTGCGCGTGGCGGACATGTCTGTCAGGCTATCGACCGAGGGGAATGTAAGCGTTTGCCCGCGTCGCAGCCCGGGGCGCGGGCGCTCGACCGAAGGAGAGTCGCCGTGAGCGAACCGTGGTGGAAGACGTCGGTGGTTTACCAGGTGTATCCGCGCAGCTTCGCGGACAGCAATGGCGACGGGGTCGGCGACCTGCCGGGCCTCATCGATCGCCTCGACCACATCTACGCGCTGGGCGCCGACGTCGTGTGGGTGTCGCCGTTCTACCCGTCGCCGCAGGCCGACAATGGCTACGACATCAGTGATTATCGTGACGTCGACCCGATCTTTGGGAGTCTGGCCGATGTTGACCGGCTGATCGCCGAATTGCACTCTCGCGGAATGAAACTCGTCATCGACATCGTCGTCAACCACACCAGCGACGAGCACCCGTGGTTCGTCGAATCCCGTTCTGACACAACGAATCCCAAGCGTGACTGGTATTGGTGGCGCCCGCCTCGCGACGGTCACACGCTCGGCGCCCCCGGTGGCGAGCCCACCGACTGGATTGCCTTCTTCGGTGGCCCGGCCTGGGAGCCGGATGTTGCCACGGGGGAGTACTACCTGCACCTGTTCGACCCCAAGCAGCCCGATCTCAATTGGGAGAACCCCGCCGTCCGAGCGGCCGTCGCCGACATGTTGCGCTGGTGGCTGGCCCGGGGCGTCGACGGGTTCCGGTTCGACGTCATCAACCTGGTGTCCAAGGAGCTTCGCCCCGACGGGACCGGCGTTTACGCCAACGGGCCGCGGATCCACGAGTTCGTCCAGGAGCTCGCAGCGAGCGCCTGGGGCGATCGCGAGGTGCCGATCATCACCGTCGGCGAGTGCCCGGCCGCCACGGTGGCCGACGCGCAGCTGTTCACCGATCCGGCGCGCGGCGAGTTCGACATGGTCTTCCAGTTCGAGCACATGGGCGTCGACCACGGCCCCGGCGGGCGCTATGACATCCGCCCGGTCGACCTCGTCGCGCTCAAACGCGTTCTCGCACACTGGCAGACGGGCTTGGCCGACGTCGGCTGGAACTCGCTCTACTGGTGCAATCACGACCAGCCTCGGCCGGTGTCGCGCTACGGAAGCCGCAACCCGGCATACCGGAGCGCGTCGGCAAAGGCCCTCGCCACCGTGCTCCACCTGCAGCGCGGCACGCCCTTCGTCTACCAGGGCGAAGAGCTCGGGATGACGAACTATCCGTTCACCGAGCTCGCGGCCCTCGATGACGTTGAGTCGCGCAACTGGTCCCGCGAGGCGCTCGAGCGGGGTATGCCGTTCGAGCAGGTTCTCGCCGCGGTCAACGTGCAGAGCCGCGATCACGCGCGCACTCCGATGCAATGGGACGCCTCGCCGCACGCCGGGTTCACGACGGGCACGCCGTGGCTGCCGGTGAACCCCAACCACGTGACCATCAACGCGGCCGCTCAGGTGGGCGACCCCGACTCGGTGTTCGCCCACTACCAGCGGCTCATCCGGCTGCGCCACGACGAGCCGATCGTCGTCGCGGGCGATTTCACCATGCTGCTGCCCGAGCACCCGCAGGTCTTCGCCTATCTGCGACGGCTGCCCGCCACAGCTGACAGCGCGGCGGGCTCGGATGCGCCGCGCGAGTTGCTCGTCGTCGCCAACCTCGGCGACGACGCGGTCGATGTCGAGCTGCCGCCCGAGTGGGAGCACTCCGAGATTGTGCTGCGCTCGGCTCCCGATGAGGTCGCCTCTAACCCTGAGGCCGGTATGCCGTGGGGTCGCCTCCTCCCCTGGGAGGCGAGGATCCACCGCCTCTGACGCGTCCGGTGGCGGGCGGGGGCTGCCGGACGGTCGCGGGGTAGGAATCAGCCGGCGGCGAGCACTCCGCGGTCGCAGTCGAAGGTGAAGCCGCGCTCGCGCAGCCGCTCGACCAACGGCATACCGATGCCGGTGGCGGGGGTGAGCACCCCGGCGGCGTCGGGGAGCGCTTCGTCGTCGAAGGCGAGCGCGAGTGCGGACTCGCCGAGCATGACCGCTGTGCCGTCGTAGCCGGGGTCGTAGTCGGCGCCCACCCGAGTCAGGTAGTCGGCCCCGGTCGTCGTGCGCGTGGAGATGACCAGCCGGAAGCGGCCCGCCGCCCGAGCCTCTGGGCTCGGCCCCTCGCCCGGCTTGGGCAACACCCGGTCGACGACCGCGCGCGAGGTGTCGAAGGACATCGCCGCGACCAGCCCGGCAGCGCCCGCGGCCATCCCGCCGGCCAGCACGGGAGCCGTTGCCGCAGAGCCGAAGTCGACCACTTCGCGGTATCGGAACGCCCGCCCATAGCGCCAGCCCAACAACGCATTGCTGCGCCGCACGATGCGGGCGTTGAACGGGCCCATGACGAAGGGACCCGTCCACCGTCCGGTCTCGGGGTCGCGCTCGACCGGAATCCTCTTGCGCACCGAAGCAACCGTGCCGAGCACCTGTCCCCACACGCGGGCCACACCCTCGGCAGCCGGGGCGGGCGCGACCTCGACCCGTGGCGGGGCGGGCTCGGCATTGCGGTCCGGGCTCAACGCATAGGGGTCGGCCAGGATCTTCCGCAGCAGCGGCTCGCGCCGGGCGATGATCGTCTGCTGGCGCAGTGAGTCGATGGTCCCGCCGCTGAGGCCGCCCTTGAGCGAGCGCACGGCCAGCGTGGTGCGGGTCAGCTCGCCCTCGCCGTCGGCCGCGACCCGGTCGGCCGTGACGAGCACCCCGAGGTCGGACGGGATCGAGTCGAAGCCGCACGAGTGGACGATCCGCGCGCCGGTGTCGACGGCGGTGGCGTGCCAGGTGTCGGCGCTCTCCCGGACGAAGAGCAGCTCGCCGGTGAGGTCGCAATAGTGCGTCCCGGCGATGGCGCAGGCCTCGACGAGCGGCATGCCGAGCACGGCATACGGGCCGACCGTCGTGGCGACCACCCGCGCGCTGGAGGCGATCTCGGCGAGGGTAGTCGGCTCGGTCGCGTCGGCCTCGACGATCGCCCACTCGCTGGCCCCGCGCGGCAGTTGGCGGCGCAGCGCCTCCAGGCGCAGCCGGTCGCGCCCGGCCAGGGCGATCCGCACGTCCGGGCCGGCGTGCTCCGCGAGGTATGCCGCGGTGAGGCGTCCCACGAACCCCGTCGCGCCGAACAAGACGATGTCGAACTCACGATCCGAACGGTTGGTCACCTCGTCAGGCTATCGGTGGCCTCCCGGGCCTCCCGACCTGCATCGGGCCCGGCGGGTATGGTCCGCTCATGGCCGCCCCCCGACCGAACCGCAGCTCCGCGCCGCAGCGCGTCCTGGTCACGGGTTCCGCCTCCGGGCTCGGCCTGGAATTCGTGCGCTGGTATGCCGTGCGCGGGCACCGCGTGCTGGCCACCGACCGGCTCACGGCTGAGCAGGTCCTGGAGGGGCTCTGGCCCGCCGGCGTGACCTATCGACAACTCGATGTCACGAGCGACGACGACTGGGCTGCCGCCGTCGACTGGGTGCAGCAGAGCTGGGGCGGGCTGGACGTCGTGGTCAACAACGCGGGGATCGCGGCGGGTGGGCGCATCGAGCTCAGCACCATGGCCGAGTGGCACCAGGTGCTCGACATCAACCTGCTCGGCGTGGTCCGGGGGTGTCGTGCCGCTGTGGAGTTGATGCTCCCCCAGGGCGGCGGTGTCATCGTCAACGTCGCCTCGCTCGCCGGCCTGATCCACGGGCCGAGCATGGCCACGTACAACGTCACCAAGGCCGGCGTCGTCGCGCTGTCGGAGACCCTGCACCACGAACTCGCGCCGCACGGCATACAGGTGTCGGTCGTCTGTCCCTACTTCGTGCGGACCAATATCGCCGGCTCGATGCACAGCGCCGACCCGGCCGCGCTCGCTGCCGCCCGGCGTTATGTCGACGCGGCCCGAGCGACGCCCGAGGTCATCGTGGGGCGGGCGATGAGCGCGGTGGAGGCGGGGCGGTTCCTCGTGCTGACCGACGCGATGGGTCGGCTTGGCTATTGGGGCAAGCGCCTGGCCGGCCCGATCTATCGCCGCGCGCTGCGGTCCCGCGCCTGACTGGACGTCCGACCACGTCCGACCCGGAAATGGGACTGGCGGGGGGCTTTCGCCTCCCCGCCTGTCCATTCCTCTTCGCACACCAGCCCGGCGAATCCCCTCCGAATCCTCCGGACTGCGCGCCTGCTCCAACCTCCCCCCCGCGTCCCCCGGGGCGCGCCCCTGCGGTCAGGTTGGAACATGCGTGATGAGGAGACGGGGCAGGCGACGATCCATGACAGGGATTTCGGAGAAGCTTTTCGGATTGGTCGAAATTCTCACATCGTGAGATGGCATATCACCGCGGGCATGGGCAAAAGCCTCAAATTCGCCTGACCAACACCAGACAGTCCCGCGCCGTGCGCTCCCCGCCTTCGGTCGCCACCGGGCGCAGGATCACCTCCGCGCGCTCCACCCGCAGCCCGGCTATGCCGTCCAGGTCACCGACCACCTCGACCGGGGTCGGCAAGATCGCCGGATCTTGCGGACCGCCGACCCCGTCGACGAGGTTGGAGCGGTCATGCGCAAGGACGATGAGCAGCCCACCCTGGGCGAGGGCGGCCGCGGCGCGCTGGTGGACCCGTCTGCGCTGGGCCTCGGGCAGGTGCAGGAAGATCACGAGCACGAGGTCGTATGCCGTGCCGCTCGCCTCCCACTCCAGGACGTCGGCCGCGACCGTCGTCAGCCGACCGGCAGCTGCCGTCGGTGCCGTTGCCGCCGCTGCTGTCTCTGGCGCTGCTGTCTCTGGCGCTGCTGTCGACTCTGCCGCTGAGCTCAGGCGTTCCTCACCGATCCGGCGGGCCCGGTCCATGGCGACCGCTGAGAAGTCCACGGCGGTGGCATCCCATCCCCGCTCGGCCAGCCAGATCGCATTGCGACCCTCCCCGGCGGCCAAGTCCAACGCCCGACCGGGCGGCAGATCGGCGGTGAGCTCAGCGACCGTCGCATTCGGGCCGGCCGACCAGACCAGGTCCGAGGCGGCATACCGCTCGTCCCAGAAGCGCGAGTCCATGCTGGCCATTGTGGGGGGTGATCGTGGTGGGTGATGTGTGGAGGGTCCGTGTGGTGAGTGATTGAGACGCGGGTCTGAGCAGGGTGTCTGCGCAGGGTGTCTGCGCAGGGGTCTGCGCAGGGCGGGTCGGTCGCGTCGGAGGTGGCCAGGGCGCAGCCGTGGGCGAGCTGCACGGCATACTCCTGCCTGGCCTGGAGGTCAGGCGAGCCGGGTCTTCTGGACCTTGCCCATCTCGTTGCGCGGCAGCGAATCGACGAAGACGACCTCACGAGGGCGCTTGTGCATCGACAGCTCGCGCACCACGAGGTCGGTGAGCTCACCGGCCAGCGCGCGATCGTCGACGTCGTGCCCTCCCGTCGCGTCATCGCACTGGCGCTGTCCGTCCGAAGAGACGACGAAGGCGACGATGCGCTGGCCCAGATCGGGGTCGGGTCGTCCGATCACCGCGCATTCGGCGACGGCCGGATGGCCGAGCAGCACCGACTCAATCTCGCCCGCGCCGATCCGGAAACCGCCACTCTTGATGAGGTCCACCGAGGCGCGTCCCACGATCCGGTGCGTGCCGTCGGGGTCGATGGTCGCGACATCGCCGGTCTTGAACCAACCGTCGGCGGTGAACGCCTCCGCGGTCGCGTCGGCGCGCCCCACGTAGCCGTCGAACAGCGTCGGGCCGGTCACCTGCAGGTCCCCCACTGACTCGCCGTCGTGCGGGACCTCCCGGCCGGCCTCATCGCGCAGTCGGGTCCGCACTCCTTGGATCGGCACCCCGACATAGCCGGCGCGGCGACGGCCGTTGGCTCGCGTCGCCACGGTGATGAGGGTCTCGGTCATCCCGTAGCGTTCGCAGATTTCGTGCCCGGTCAGGTCATGGATTCGCTCGAAGACCGGAGCGGGCAGAGCGGCGCTCCCGGACACCAGCAGGCGCGCCGTGCGCAGCGCCCGCGCGGCTTCGGGTTCGGCGGCGATCCGGGACCAAATGGTGGGGACGCCGAAGAACATCGTCGCCGCCGGGCGACCAAGCGAGTCGCCTTGCGCGGCGACGGTTTTCGCGGCGTTCGCGTATGCCGGGCCCGTCGCCTTCCCGACATGGATGAGTCCGCTCCCGATCCGCAAGGGCCCGAGGACGCCGAGGATGAGGCCATGCACGTGGAACAGCGGTAGGCCGTGCGCGAGGACATCGTCGGCGGTCCATTCCCAGGCGTCGGCGAGGGCGTCGAGGCCGGCGGCGACTGCGGATCGCGACAGTTGTACGCCCTTGGGCAGCCCGGTGGTTCCCGAGGTATAGAGGATGAAAGCCGGGTATGCCGTGTCGACCGGCGGCAGTTCGACAATCCTCTCGTCGCCGTCGCCGTCGCCGTCGCCGTCGCGGTCCGTCCCCACTACAGGCGGGGTCGGCAGCACCGGAAGGCCCGAATCATCCTGGGGTGGGGCTGCGCCGAACCATGCCATGGCCTGGGAGTCGGTGAGGATGTGGCGTCGCTCGCCCGGGCCGGCGTCGGCGGGGACGGGTACGACGGTGACGCCTGTGAGCACTGACCCGATGACCGCGAGAACCGTCGACCAGCTCGGATCGGCGTGCACCGCAACGCGATTCACTCGCGCCGCGATGAGGGTCTGGGCCGCGTTGGCGCCGAGTGCGCGAACCGCTTTGTAGGACAGCGTGATTCCCTCGACGGTCACCGATTGTCCCGCGCTGGCTTGGGGTCCCGTGCGCTCCTCAGGCCCCGTGCGGGCGCCAGGTCCCTCGCGATCCCCGGGTCCCGTGCGGGCGCCAGGTCCCTCGCGATCCCCGGGTCCCGTGCGCTCCCCGGTTCCTATGCAATCCCTGCCCGTGCGGGCACCCGGCCCGTCGGTGGTGTCGGGCCAGGGCGTTGCGAGCAGGCCGGCCAACAGAGGTTCGCTCTGGTGCGCGCTGGCGCTCGCTCGCCCGGCTCCGCCGTCATTCGCGGCTGCTGCTGGGGGAGTCGCGCCCGTGTCTGGGAACGCTGTCACGGCATACCGCCCAGGGGTAGGGACCCGACCGTTTCGTAACGGGGGCGGCGGTGAGCGCCTTCCCCGAGGTAAGACGCCACGAGCTCGATGGAGTCAACGGTCCAGGTGGGGGAGCGGTAGGTGTCGAGGATTCGCAGCCACTTGGTCGCTTCGATGGGCCGCGCCGGGCGGGCGACGGTGAGGTGGGGGTGAAATGACTTGCCGTCCGGAGCGGCGCCGACGACCGACCCGGCAGCTCGGGCATTGGTAGCCAAACTGGGCAGAGCATCGAGCGTGCCGCTGTCGACAATGTGGCCGGTTGTCACGCCCAGCCAGAGCACCGAAGCCCGCGCCGCGGACGGGAAGGCCCCGGCTCCCGCAAGAGCCACGTCGAAGGGCGTGCGCCGCTGGGCCGCGGACGCCAAGCGTTCGGCGAGTTCGTCGATGCGATGGTCAGGCACCGATTCGAAGAAGGCGAGCGTGATGTGCCATTGCTCCCGGTCGATCCAGCGCAGCGCCGACGCCCCGAGCGCACCTCGCGAGCGGGGCTCGAGGAAGTCGGTGAGGTCGTCGCGCACAGACTCCGGCGGCACGACGGCGACGAACATCCGCTGGCCCATGGCCCCAGCCTCCCACGCGGGCTGCGGTTATCGGAGGGGTCAGGCGCTGTCTCGGTCGCGCCATCGAGTCTCACGAGGGGGTCGGCGTCCCAGTGAATCGGTCGGCAAGTCGGGTGGTCCTCCTTGCGGTTCGGTTGCTGGGTCTGGTCGCCAGGCTGGTGGCTCGGTGGGCAGGTCGGATGGCTCCGCTGTCGGCTGGGTTGCCGGGTCTGGTCGCCAGGCTGGTGGCTCGGTGGGCAGGTCGGATGGTCCTCCTAGTGGCCCTCCCTGTGGCTCGGTCCCTGGGCCGGGTGGCCCTCCCTGTGGCTCGGTCCCTGGGCCGGGTGGCCCTCCCTGTGGCTCGGTCCCTGGGCCGGGTGGCCCTCCCTGTGGCTCGGTCCCTGGGCCGGGTGGCCCTCCCTGTGGCTCGGTCGCCGGGCCGGGTGGCCAGGCTGGTGGCTCGGTCGCCGGGCGGGGTGGCCAGGCTGGTGGCTCGGAAGGCTTGCCACGCAGACCGTCGCGTGCATCGGTCGGCCCGGCGAGGAACGGGCCTTGCGGTTCCGTCGTGAGATCGGTCGGCGTCGTCAGGTCGATCCAGTGAGCGTCTTCGTCGGACCCGTCTCGGGATCGGCTTTTCCATCGGTTGAATCCGCTGGCGACAAGCGCGCGGTCGTATGAGCCTGGGGTCAAATCCCACACCACCTGCCCGGTCTTGCCGTCGACTCGGGACTGGAGGTGGTCGCGGTGGACGACGGTGTGGTGTCGTGCGCATAGCAGGCCGGCGTTGCCGAGCGACGTGGTGCCGCCATCGATCCAATGTCGAAGGTGGTGAGCCTGGCACCAGTGAGCGGGGATGCTGCAGCCCGGGAACGTACATCCCCGGTCGCGGAGCCAGAGGGCCTTGACGTGGGCCGGGCTGAACAACCGGGTGGTGCGGCCCAGGTCAAGGACCTGGCTGGGCCCGGCCAGGACTGCGGGGATGAGATCGGCGTCGCAGGCGAGTTTGCGCATGGTGTCGGGGGCGAGCAGGTCGCCGTCGGCCGTTGATCCCACGACCCGCCCCGCTCGGAGGCCGTCCCGCAGGTGGGGCCAGTCCATGGTGACGACCAGCGTGGTCTTTGTCCCGGTAGGTGGGCTGGTTGCGGCGGCGGTGGCACGACGGCATACCTCGATCAGTGCCTGGCCGCGACGTTGCCGTGCGGGCCTGCGGTCGGGCGTGCCGTCTGGTGCGGGACTGGGCGCGCTGAGCGGGCCGATCGCGGCCTCCAGAACCGCCTTGCCCTCCGTGTCGACGACCAGCTGATAAGTGAAGGCGCCCAACTCGTCACCGACGGGAGCAGACAGGGAGATCAGCGCGGCGGCGGCATCCTGGTCGGCCTGGAACTCTCCCGGTCGTCCGTGCTCGGCCAACAACCGGGCCCGGATCTCGCGCACCGCTCGAGTGCCGAAACCCGCTCCTACGGTGAGCATTGCCTCGACGACCGTGGGCACGGCATCGGGGTGCAGCCGCGGCTGGAGCCGAACCATCTCCCGGATCACCGCCACCCCCACGGGCACCGGCACCTCCCCCGCGCAGACCGCCTCGGTGACGGCCGCGACAGTGGGACGTGAGCCGGCTTCGACCACGGTGGCGACCTGGCTGGTGCCGCCAGTGACCACGAGGGAGGGGGCGTGGGCGTCGATCCACGAGCGGAGCGACCCGGCTTGGCTCGCGGCGACCTCTCCTCGAGTGAGCGCCTCCCGCGCGACGGCGACCCGACCCGCTGCCGCCAGGGAGCACACGTCATCCAGCAGGCCCAACAAGGTTCCGAGGTCGGCTCCCGCGGCTTGCCAGAGCACCCCTGCCAGGCCGGTCAACGCCTCTCGCGCCGCACGCAGCGCCGCATCTCGGCCGGAGACCGAGGCGGTGGTGGGTGTGGCTTCGTCCATGAACCTCACCCTAGAACCGACCACCGACACCCCTCCCAGTCGCCAATTCGCCTGCCAGACAATGGGATGAGTCCACTCAAACGGAACAAATTGCCAGGCGCCTCAGTCGACGGCAGGACGGTCGGCCCGTGCCCATGCGGCAAGGGCCCCAAGTGCTCAAACGAGCACAGGCAAACTCACGGCCCGACACGCGCGATCGCCAGCCATGCCTGACTACCCTGGCCACCATGGGTTTCCCGGAGAACGTCCTGGCCAGCGGCGAACGCGTCGAGCGCAGCCTGCACCCGCATTGGCTCACCGTGCTCGGCCCGACCCTGCTCGGCGTCGTCCTCGCGGCCCTCGCGCTCGGCACGGTGTGGGCGACCCCGGACGACAGCAAGGGCAACACCATCCAATGGGTGGCGATCGCCGTGCTGGTCCTCATCGCCCTGCCGCTGGTCGCCGTGCCGTTCTTGCGCTGGCGCACGACTCACTATGTCGTGACGACGCACCGGGTCATGGTCCGCCGCGGCATCCTCTCCAAGGCCGGCAAGGACATCACCCTGTCCAAGATCACCGACGTGTCTTTCCACCAGTCGCTGGTCGACCGGATCATCCGCTCCGGCACGCTGACCATCGAGTCAGCCGGCGATTCCGCCGACGAGTTGCTGCGTAATATCCCGCGTAGCGACGAGGTGCAGCAGCTCATCAACCGGCTCATCGAAGAGGACTCGCAGCGCCGTGCGGCCGGCGGCGGCGTCGCGCCCCGCCTCTGAATCTCCCAGCCCGCAACCAGCCGGTCGGCCCACACCGATCAGCGCAGCGCTGGCACCCGTATCGCGACCCACGTCGTCACGGCGCTGACGCACGCCGACAGCACCATCCCCCATGCCAGGTCGACGGGCACGATGATCGCCGGAAAGCCTTGAATGACAGCGAGATTCGTCAAGTCCCAGGTCGCATAGGTCACCAGCCCAAAGAAGGCTCCGACGCCCGCGGCCCGTCGCACCGACTGAGCGAACACGGCCGGCGCAACGACGAAATACGACAACCCAGCCAAGAAGATCGCGTAAAACAACACTGCCGCAATGAGATTCGGCGAGGTCGCGCGCAGCGGACCGAGCTGCACGGCATACCAGCCGTTGGCGACGACGCCGAGCCAGAGCGCGTCGAGCACGACGAAAACCGCCAGCGACACGGCATACCGGCCGACCCACCCGCGCAGACCCGACGGAGCACCCATCGCGCCACCCTACGGCGCGACCCCCATACGTCGCGCAGCCACGGCCGCCACGGCCGCAACGACCGGAACTACCCTGGCCACATGCCTGCCGGTATGCCGTCCGCCTCCTCCCAGCCCCCCGCACCACCGCGCGCGTCAACACCCCCAACACCCCCACCACCCCCAACGCCGAGGTTGGCCCAGCGCGGCGCCGTCGAGCCGTTCCACGTCATGGAACTCATCAAGGCCGCGGCCATCCGCCAACAGTCCCATGGCGATGTCATCTCGCTCTGCGCCGGCCAGCCCTCCACCCCAGCACCCAAGGCCGTCCGTGACGCAGCCGCCCGCGCGATCGACGGGCACGTCCTGGGCTACACCGAAGCCACCGGCATCCGCCCGCTGCGCGAGGCGATCGCCCAGCACTATGCCGACACCTATGACCTCGACGTCGACCCCGACCAGGTCGTCGTTGCGACCGGTTCCTCGGGCGGCTTCACCGCGGTCTTCCTCGCGGCCTTCGACGCCGGCGATGTCGTGGCGATGTCGCGGCCCGGCTACCCGGCATACCGCAACACGTTGACCGCCCTCGGCTGCCGCGTCGTCGAACTCGACTGCACAGCCGAGACGCGCTATCAGCCGACCGTCGCCATGCTGGAGGAGCTCACCGCGCACCTCGGCCACCCGCCCGCCGGCCTGGTCGTCGCGAGCCCCTCCAACCCCACCGGGACGATCATCGACCCCACCGAACTCGCCGCGATCGCCGCCTGGTGCGAGGCGCACGGCACGCTGCTGGTGAGCGACGAGATCTACCACGGCATCTCCTACGGCCGCCCGACTCCGAGCGCCTGGCAGACCTCGCGCGAGGCGGTGCTCGTCGGGTCGTTCAGCAAGTACTTCTCGATGACCGGCTGGCGGGTCGGCTGGCTCATCCTGCCGCCGCATCTGGTGCGCCCGGTCGAGTTGCTGCTGGGCAACCTCAACATTTGCGCGCCCGCGGTCGCCCAGGCCGCCGCGGTCGCCGCTTTCACCCCGGAGGCCCGCGAAGAACTCGACAGCCACGTCGCCCGGTATGCCGTCAACCGTGACCTCATGCTCGCGCGCCTGCCGGACATCGGCGTTGACGAACTCGCCCCACCCGACGGCGCGTTCTACCTCTATTGCGACGTGAGCCGGCACACCAGCGACTCGCTGGCCTGGTGCTCGGAAGTCCTCGACGCGACCGGCGTGGCGCTCACGCCCGGCGTCGACTTCGCCCCCGTCTCGGCGGGTGAGTCCGCGCGCGCCCAGGCCGCAGCCACCGCCCCCCACCACGACGGTCGCCATTTCGTTCGGATGTGTTTCGCCGGCGACGGCGCCGACCTCACCACCGCGATGGACCGCCTCAGCGCCTACGTCGGCTTGGCACGGGCTGGCTCAACCACTCGGGGTATGCCGTGCCCTCCCGGCGCTGAAAAGTGAACGCCCGCGCGAGGGGGTCGCCGGGCGACAGCAGCTCTCCGGAATTGCCACAATACCGACGTGCTTCGCTCACTCTCGGGGACCGTGACCTCTGCTGCCCACCTGTCGGTCCGCGCGCGCCGGACCGGTCTGACCGTGCTCATCGGCGCGGCGCTGCTCGCGCCCGCGGCCTGCACGTCGGCCGCCCCGACCGCCTCGCCGACGACCTCAGCGGCCTCCTCGAGCACGTCGACTGCTGACCCCACCGGCCAATCCGGCCTCCCCGAGGGCGGCTTGACGATCCCGGGCATCGAGGTGGCCCAGTCGGTCAACAACGACCCAGCGCTGCCGATCTCGATCGGCCGGCCCATCGTCCCCGGCCAGGCCGCGCTTACCGATGCGATGAAGACCTGGGCCGATGCCAAGGAAACCGCCTTCCGCGGCGACTACCTCCCCAGTCCGGAGTCGGCGCCCGAGCTCAACATCACCTGGCAGGTCGCGATGGCCAACGGGTCGATCCTCGGCGTGCGGCTGCACGACCGCGAATTCGCCGGCGCATCAGGCCAATCCACCAACCAGGTTTTCTACGGCGACGCAGCCACAGGCACCGTCAAGCAGGCCGTCGATCTCATCACGGCCGGCAAGGTCGACGCTCTGGCCAAGCTCGTGTGGGACGGCGCGGCCAAACTCGCCGCCCCGATCGAGGCGGCCGCACCGACCGGGTCGGCCGCGGCTCGCCTGCTCACCGACCTGGTGTTCGCGCCGGACGGGACGCTCACGGCATACCTCGACCAAGGCTCCGTCGCCGCCTACTCCGCGGGCAATCTCACCGTCACCGTCACGGGGCCGCAGGTCACCCCGCTGCTGTCCGACTTCGGGCGCGCGGTCCAGGCCGCAGTCGCCTCCGGCGCCCCGTATGCCGTGCCGGCGACAGTCCCAGCCGCGCCGAGCACCCCCGCCGAACCAGTCCAGCCGGTGCAACCGGCCCAGCCCGCCCAGCCCGCCCAGCCGGCCCAGCCCAACCCAGGAGCAGTCGACTGCTCGACGCTCAAGTGCGTGGCGCTGACCTTCGACGACGGCCCGGGCGCCTACACCGGCAAGCTGCTCGACTCGCTGGCCGCCTCGGGCACCAAGGTGACCTTCTTCGTCCTCGGCCAGAACGTCAAGATCCGCCCCGACATCGTCGCCCGGGCCGTCGCGGCCGGGCACGTCGTGGCCAACCACACCTGGGACCACCGCGACATGAAGAAGCTCAGCGCCACCGAACAGGCCACCGAAGTGAGCTCAGCCGGGGACGCGATCCGCAACGCGACCGGAGTGACGACGACGCTGCTGCGCCCGCCCTATGGCTCGTTCAACGAGAGCGTCCGCGGGCTGGGCCAGGCGATCATCATGTGGGATGTCGACACGTTGGACTGGAAATATCGCGACAGCGCCGAGGTCACTCGCCGAGCGCTGGCTGATGTCAAGCCGGGCTCGATCATCCTCATGCACGACATCCACGCGACGAGCGTCGACGCGGTCCCCGGGCTGGTCAGCGCCCTGGCTCAGCGCGGCTACACCCTCGTGACCGTGCCCCAGTTGCTCGGCTCGACCAAGGCCGGGTCGGTCTACTACAGCCGGTCCCGAGCTGGCTGATCAGGCTGCGCGCTGGGCCTTGTCCATCGGCAGCGCGGTGCCGCCGCGCAGGTGCACCCAGAGGACGACGACCAGTGGCCACGCCGCGGTGAAGAGATAGAGCGCCAGCTCTCGTATGCCGTCGGTCGAGGCCCGCAGGATCATGCCCCACAGGGTCACTTGGATGAGCACGAAGGACACCAGCGAGATGACCATCGCCACGCGTCGGCGAATCGGCCACGGCACGCCCGACCCCATCCGTGCGCTCATGGCCGGCCAGAACGCCAGCAACCCGAAGGTGATCGCCGACAGCAGCGTGTGGCGCATATAGAACTTGCCGACGACGTTGTTGGGCACGAAGGCCAACACGATCAGCGCAACGCCGCCCGCCCCGAGCAGCCATCGGCCGGCGATGTCGACCGGGCGCAGCGCCAAAGCCGTTGCCACGTGGGCCATTCCGACAAAGACCAGGGTGAAAGCCATGAGCCAGCGCGTGGGCGTCTCGACGGCGCCGAGGTCGCTGACGGTCGTCGTCATCGCGGCATACGTGGGGGTGAGCGTCACGGCATACAGGTATCCGGCCAGGAAGAGCACCGGAGCCAGGGCGGCCGACACCACACCCCACCACGGGATCGCGGCAAGGGGCACCTCCCGCACGGGGGCGGGTGCATTGGCGGGTATGCCGTGGGGCTGGCTCACGCTGGAAGTCACCCTCCTACGGTACTTGCCCTCTCCGTTGCCGAGGACGACTGGGTGAGCCGAGCGAATAGGGCGCGCGAGGGTGTCGCTTCGGCGCGGGAGACTTGCCAGTAGCGGCGCCGCGGACGAAGGTAGGGCCATGACTGACGCCATCGTCATCGGAGCGGGCCTAGCCGGGCTGGTTGCGGCGACCGAGCTGGCAGCCGCGGGCAAGCGGGTCGTCGTCGTCGAGCAGGAGTCGCGGGAAAACCTCGGTGGCCAGGCCTACTGGTCCTTTGGTGGGCTCTTCCTCGTCGACAGCCCCGAGCAACGTCGGATGGGCATCAAGGACTCGCTCGAGCTGGCGTGGGAGGACTGGCAGGACACGGCGCAGTTCGACCGGCTGGGCGACGGCGCCGTCGGCGGTGGGCGGGCGCCGGCTGAGGACCACTGGGGAGCGCTCTGGGCGCGGGCCTATGTCGAGTTTGCTGCGACGGAGAAGCGGGCCTGGCTGGCCGAGCACGGGGTGAAGTTCTTCCCGGTCGTGGGCTGGGCCGAGCGTGGCGCGGGCGACGCGGGCGGGCCGGGCAACTCGGTGCCGCGGTTCCATGTCACGTGGGGCACCGGTCCTGGCCTGTTGGAGCCGTTCGTCCGTAAGGCCAAGGAACTCGAGATCGCCGGCCGGTTGCGTTATGCCTTTCGGCACCGGGTCGATGACCTCGTGCTCACCGGTGGTGCGGTGACCGGCATACGGGGCACTCGGTTGGCTCCGACCCACGTCGACCGTGGAGTGGCGACCAACCGCGATCCAGTGGGCGAGTTCGAGCACGAGGCGCCGATCGTCGTGGTGACCAGCGGGGGTATCGGTGGCAACCACGATCTCGTCCGCGCCAATTGGCCGGTGGCACAAGGCGATGCGCCCGCCGACATGCTCACTGGCGTGCCGGCACACGTCGACGGCCGGATGCTGGGCATCACCTCGCGCGCCGGCGGACGGATCGTCAACCGCGAGCGGATGTGGCACTACGTCGAGGGCGTGCGCAACTGGGACCCGATCTGGCCTGGCCATGCGATCCGCATTCTCGCCGGGCCGTCGTCAATCTGGTTGGACGGCAACGGAAAGCGACTGCCTGCGCCCTATTACCCGGGGTTCGACACGCTCGGCACGCTGCGCTACCTGCGCGGCACGGGCCACGATCACTCGTGGTTCGTGCTCAACCGGCGGATTGCCGAGAAGGAGTTCACCCTCTCCGGCTCGGAGCAGAACCCCGACATCACCGCCAAGTCGGTCGTCGACGTGCTGGGCCGGGCGCGCGGCGGGATGCCCGAGGCGGTGCAGGCATTCCTGGACAAGGGCGTTGACTTCGTGCAGGGCGCGACGGTGGCCGAACTCGTCGCCAACATGAACCAGCTCACCCCAGATGCCCCGATCGATGCTGCCGCCCTAGAGCGGCTGCTGCAGGCGAGAGATCGCCAGTTGGACAACGATTTCGGCAAGGACTTCCAGCTCATGGCGTTGCGGGCGGCTCGGGCTTTCCGCGGCGACAAGCTGCTGCGCACCGCCGCGCCGCACCCGATCCTCGACCCCGCCGCCGGACCACTCATCGCGGTTCGGCTCAGTGTGCTGACCCGCAAGACTCTCGGCGGTCTGCAGACCGACCTCAGCGGTCGGGTGCTGCGCTCGGATGGCTCACCGTTGCCGGGCCTGTATGCCGCGGGTGAGGTTGCCGGGTTCGGCGGCGGAGGGATGCACGGCTATCGGGCCTTGGAGGGCACCTTCCTCGGCGGCTGTCTGTTCTCCGGCCGAGTCGCGGGCCGCGCCGCCGCCTCGGCGCTCTAGCAATGGCCACCCGTCCGGTATGCCGTACGGCGGGTTCCCTGCTGTCCCTTGTGCCCTGGCCCTGTCGGTGCCGGTCCGTACCGTGGGAGCCCATGGTGATCGACGCCGGTAACGGAAAGTAGTCCGCTACCGTTGTCAGAAGGGATCGGGAATGCGAGGAGGTGTCAACCATGGCTACTGCCATTGACGTGATGAAGTACATCAAGGCGAAGAAGCGGCTCACGGGCGAGGTGCAACTTCAGAAATTGGTCTACTACTCGCAGGCGTGGAGTCTCGCTTGGGATGGCGCGCCGCTGTTCCACGACAAGATCGAGGCGTGGCGGCATGGCCCGGTCTGTCGTTCGATCTACAAGCGCACGGACACGGCTGACGCGACGGCTCTCACGCCGCAGGAGCGAGCGACGGTGGACGCCGTCCTCACCTACTACGGCACGATGCCTGGCGCGACCCTGAGCCAGATGAGCCATGAGGAGAAGCCGTGGGCCGACGTGTGGGGTGACCGTCGCTCGGATGACACGTGCTCCGACGAGATCACCCACGACGCCATGCGACGCTTCTACACGATCAAAGCCTTGAACGGTCACGGCCCGCGACGGGTCCCCGAACATGTAGCGGCCCAGGACGCGGAGTTGCGCGAGATCGCGGCAGCAAATGTCGAGCGCTGGCGTGAGACGCTGGCGATCCTCGCCCAGTGACCAAGCGACTCTCGGTGGAGCAGGTGATCCTGCTCCACCGAGAATTCGTCAAGGCTGGTCCGCTCCTGTACCGCGACAAGCTTGAAGGTGCGGTGGAGGCTCCCTTCGCTGGAGTGGCTGTCCAGGAGTTCTATCCGACAGTCACCCAAAAGGCCGTGAAGTTGGTCGACGCCATTTCGCGTGCCCAGGCATTCTTAGACGGCAACAAGCGATTGGCGTGGCTTGCCATGACGACCTTCGTCGAACTGAACGGGATGGCGGTCTGTGGAGCCACCGAAGCAGAAGCTGCCGCTTGGGTTGTCGCGCTCCAGGGTGACGAGGACGGGTTGCGCGCCGGGGTCTTGTGGCTCAATGAGCGGCTGGAGTCGCTCACATAGGATCTTCCGCCTCCGGTCCCTGGACCCAAGGCCCGTGTATGGCGGTCGCTGGCGACCAGGGGGCCATCGACCGGAGGGACCTCGCCAAGGGGTTCCAGCCGAACGCGATACCTAAGGGAGCGTCACGGACTGAGCGGGGTCAAGCGCGGGTCCAGGGCGTCCCGCGGTCAGTCGGGCCAGGTCCAGTAGAGCCCGTGGACGCCGAGCGGCACGTCGAGCCGGACCACCTCGGCCACCCCGTCGACGATCGGGACGCTCACCGTGGTCGCGGAGGAGAGCGGCTGCTCGATGCTGTCGCGGACGGCATACTGCACCGTCTGCGGGACCGCGCTGGGGTCGAACCGCACCCGCAAACCCAACTCGCGCTGCTGGAAGGTGATGATCCGGTCGTGGCGCGTGGTCGGCTCGTCCGTCGGCCCCCAGAGCACCTGGTAGTCGACCATGAGCGCCTCCCCGCGGCGCAGTGGCCGCGGGAGAACGAGGTCGACGAAAACCGACTGATCGGTGGGGCGCTCGAAGACCGACCCGATCTGGCACCCGCTCAGCGCCTCGATCGCAGGGGTGACGTCGACGGCGGTGTCCTGGCGGGCGAAGACCTGGAAGTGCCGCGCGTCGTCCTTCTCGCCGATGATCAACGCGTGGACGATCTCGCGCTTCTCCACCCGATCGGCGCCGATGACCAGCGTGCTGCGGACGCCGACGACGCGAGCCTCGCGCGGCGCCACGCCATGCTCCTTGGCGAGCAGCCCAATGATCGTCTCGTCATCGTTGCCGCCATGACGCCGCGACCAGCGTTGTTGCCGGCGAGAGGCTCGCTCCCGATCCAGAGGTGCCAGCAGGGTTCCCGGCGCAACCTCGAGGATCGTCTCCAGGGCGCGGACGGCCTCCTGCGAGCTGGAGCGGCGCGGAACGGCCCGACCGGACTGCCAATAGCTGAGCGTCGCCATCGAGACGGAGAGTCCGTAGTCGGCCCCGAGGCGCGCGTGAATCCGCTCCAGCGACAGACCTCGTGCTCGAATCGCCTGCCGCAGAACCTCTCCAAAGGTGGGTTCGTCAGCGGTCATACGTCCAGTTCAGTCCCAATCCCAGTACAGCCCATGAACCCCCGGGGGCACGTTAAATCGTACCAACTGTGCCACTCCGTTGACGACTGGAACCGGCACACCCTCGTCGGTGGGGGCCTCGTCGTAGTTGGCCCGGAAGTGATAGCGCACCTCGCGCGGCAGGGCGGCCGGGTCGAAATCGACCTGGAGGACGAGCTCGCGGAAGCCTCGGGTGCTGGAGCGTTCGTG
Organism: Actinomycetales bacterium; assembly: GCA_016710645.1. Lineage (GTDB taxonomy): Bacteria > Actinomycetota > Actinomycetes > Actinomycetales > Dermatophilaceae > Phosphoribacter. Next base: position 92,331 of record JADJVI010000014.1, read on the forward strand.
CGCGGTCGTGGGCGTCGCCACTGGCGCCCAGGAGATGGCGTATTCGGCCATCAAGCTTTCGCCGCGCTCCAGCGGCCGGGCCGGCAGCAACTCGGCGAGCAGGAGCTGCCGCTCCGGCAGGGCGATGGTGCGGCCCAGCACGAACCCGGTGCCGGCGACGACCCGGGGCGTGACATGGGTGTCGGTGAGCTGGCGTTGGATGACGGGGTATGCCTGGTTGTCCGGGCGGTGGGCGGTGATGACCAGGCGCACCTCCTCGCGCATCTCGACCCGATCGGCGCCCACGAAGAGTCGGCAGTGGATCGCCGAAGTCCGCAATGTCGAGGCGAAGCTCAACCCGAGCGATTGCACGAGATTGGTCGCCAGGCTTGACAACGGCAGCGTGCGGGCCCGGCCCTCCAGTCGCTGCAGCGAGCGTGATGAGCGCGCGTCGTCGAGCAGGCGGGTGAGGTGGCCGGGAGTGAGCTCGAGGGCGCGTTCGAGCTCGACCAGCGCGGCGAGCGATTTGCCGCGGAAGGGGATCGAGCGCCCCGTCTGCCAGTAGCTGAGCGTGGCGATGCTCACGGGGGTGCCAGCCGCGGTCAACCGCTGCTGCAGGCGGTCCAGGGGTAGCCCGCGGTCCCTGATCGCGCCCCGTAGGACCTCGGCAAAAGTATGGCCCGAACCAGACATTCCGACTCTCTCCTCAAGCTCCCTCCCTGCGGCTCGCGCGACCGCACGGCCCCGGACGGACGTTCTCGACGATGGGTTGGGCATCATCGAACGCGAGTGCGGGGAGGGATCCCTAGGACAACCGTGGCACGGGTCTGGCGGTGAAACCACCGGAATGCGAGGACCCTATGTGAACGTTTTTCAAGATTCACATACCCGCGCCCGTTGTGAACGAGCGCGCGAAGGCCCCGGCTGGACGGACAGCCAGCGGCAGCGAGAGACGCAGCGAGAGATGCAGCTAGAGGTACTGTCCGGTCGGGCCGACCGACCCGGTCTCCCCGCTCACGTGACCCTGTCCCGGGAGCATGCCACCCGGCATACCGGGCTTTTGTGGTCCCTCACCTTGCCCGGGTGGCAGCGCGCGTCGCATCCCGGCCAACTGCTGCTGCGCGGCCATCTGCTGTGCGACCAGAGCGGTCTGTATGCCGTGGAACAACCCTTCCAGCCACCCCACCAGCTGCGCCTGGGCGATGCGCAATTCGGCATCCGAGGGCGCACCTTCACCGAAGGGCAGGGCAATGCGGTCGAGCTCGGCGACGAGTTCAGGGGCCAGGCCGTCCTTGAGTTCGTCGATGGAGCGGCGGTGGATCTCGGCCAGGCGTCGGCGGCCGGCCTCGTCCAGGGGCGAGCTGCGGACCTCGTCGAGGAGGTTCTTGATCATCGAGCCGATTCGCATGACCTTGGCCGGCTGCTCGACGAGGTCGGCAGGGTTGTCGGAGCGCTCGCCCGAGCCGCCCGTGTCGTCGCGGTCGGACGGGCGACCGCCGGCCGTGCCCATCCCATCAGGGGTGATGACGACGACTCGCTGCTGCTCGGGCTGCTCCTGGGTGGGCTCGCTCATTGCTCCATCTTGCCTCAGCCGCCGGTGTCCAGCGGGTTCGGTCAGGTGAGCCGGCGGGTCACCTGCGGTGCGCGCCGGATCGACAACCACGCCAGCGCCGCCGCAACGGCTGGAATCCCGAGGACCGGGATGGCCAGTTGCAGCCACGGGATGACCACGGTCGGGTCGAGCCTCCCGCCGTCGAGATCGGTCCCCGAGTATCCGAACGCGTATGCCGTGGACACTCGCGCGAGCGCGATGCCAGGCACCATCCCGACGAGCGTGCCGAGCAGCGCGCCGATCACACCGAGCGAAGCGGCTTGCGCAGCAGCGAGATTGCGCCGGGTGCCGCGGGTCGCGCCGACGGCCGCGAAGGTGCCCATGAATGCCTGCGTCTCCGCGGTCGACAGCGCGGTCGACACGAGAGTCGCCACGAGGATGATGAGGCCGACCGTGCCGATGAGGACCGCGACAAGGATCCACGGGTAGGCCTGGAAGCCACGCTCGACATAGACGTGCCCGATCTGCTCGTCGTCGATCGCCTCGCGTAGCCGGTCCTCGGTCTCGGGCGAGATGGCGCCGCGCGGGTCGGTGAGCTCGACTGCGGTGGCCCGAGTGCGGGCGTCCAGCGCGGCGGCGGTCGCCGGGGTGATGAGGGCGCCGATCCCGTTGATCCCGTTGTAGCTGCCCATGTTGCGCGTTCCGCCGGGGTTGAGCAGCTTGTCGGGGACGGCGAGGGCCGGAATGGTCTTGGTCGTCGGGGTACCGATGAGCTTGGGGCCGTCCATCGAGATCCGACCCCTGGCGAAGGTCACCACGCCGCCGATGATGTCCACCTGGGCGGACGGGTTGCCGGTGCACTCCATCCCGGAGCTCGGGCCTCCTTCGGCCGGCTGGCAACGCGGTTCGCTGCCCTTCGCGTCCGAGGCGACCAGACCGCCGGAGCGCAGCATGGCGGTCGCCGCGGCATCCAGGCCATAGCGGGCGGCCAATTCCTCGGGTTCGCCCACGACGATGCTGGAGCGGTCGGCGCCCAACCAGTCGGACCCATTGATCGACGCGCAGTGCTTGGGGTTGAGCGTCCCGTCCGGTGCGAAGGGGCCGGCCGTGAACACCTCCAAGGGCGTGCAACCCTGCCGCAGCGCCACGAGGAAGTCTCCCTCCGGAGGGCCGCCCTTGGCCTCCAGGACATTCATGACGTCGACCACGCGCACGGGGGTCGTGACCAGCGCCGGGTCGACCTTGGGGACGATGGCGAGGATCTTGGCCACGGAGGCAGCGGTTGGATCGGTGGTCTGCGCAGGGCTGGTCACGACCGTGGGGTTCATCTCCGTATAAGGGTTGACCAGACCCTGGCCCTCGGGTCGCTGGGGGACGTAGTTCTTCCCTTGGAAGACGGCGACACTCTCCATCGTCACGAGCACCGCCGCGAGCACGGCCATGCCGGCGAGGATCGCCGCCACCGTCGAGGTGGCCCGGCCGCGCTGGCGCGACGCGTCGCGCAGCGCCATCCGCAGCGCCACCGGAGCAGACCTGGCCAGCTGCCCGACCCCCACGAGGATCATCGGCACCAATAGCAGCGTGCCGACGACGAGCAGCACCGCCGAGAGCATGGCGACGATGGGCACGAGCGCGGTCATGAGTCGGTCGTCCCAGGCGGGAGTCTGGGCGGTGGCCCAGAAGACGCCCACCGCGCCCAGCCCAGCCATGACCAGGCCGGCGACCGGCATACGGAATCGTGCTGGCGGAGAGACGGACTGGCCGCGCATGACGCCAACGATGTCGAGCCGGGCCAACCCGCGAGCCGGCACGAGGGCGGCGATGAGCGCGGCGAGCACCGCGCAGCCGACGACGAGGGCGATCGGCCCCACGGGGACGTCGAGCGGCCCGAACATCGTCTGTGGGCTGTATCGACGCGACCACGCGATGGCTGCCACACCGGCACCGAATCCAACCGTCGCCCCCACGAGCGCCGACAGCACCCCGAGGACCACCGCTTGGCCGAGCACGGTGCGCCGCAGTTGACCGGCGGTGGCGCCATTGCTGGCGGCGAGGGCGAGGGTTCGGCGCGACCGGGCTGCGCTCACCGCGAAGGCCGGCCCGACGAGGAGCGTCGTCTCTAGCAGCAGCGCGATCGACGAGATCGCCGCCACGAGGAGCTGGCCGAAGGACTGCTGGTAGGCGCGATCGGCCACGCCAGGGGCAGGTCGAGGGTGGCCAGGTCCGGGGGATTGAGCACGACAGCGCGGCTGGTCACCCGCAGGCCGTAGTCGGCCCACTTCACGACCTCGTCCCAACCGACCGGCGCCGTGCGGTCGAGCAGGAAGGTCGCCGACCCGGTGGGGCCATAGCTGACCATGGCCTGGCTGAAGTCGGGCAGCATGACGACCTCGGCCGGCCGCACCGAGTAGTCGGTGAGGTAGCCCTCGCCGATGCCGACGATGGTGAGCGTCTTGGTGGTGCGCTTACCTTCGGTGTCGGTCACGGTGACGTCGAAACTGCCGCTCTCGGGCAGGCCGACGCCGATGCCCGCGCGGGTGACGACCACCTCCGAAGACGTCGCGGCCCAGCGGCCCGACTCCAGCCGCGCCATGCCGGTCACGAGGCTCGGATGGGCCGCGGCGTCGATGCCTAATGCGGTGAGGAAGGTCAGCCGCTTGCCGATCCTCGTCTCCAGGCTTGTGGTCGCGATCGGCACGACCTTGGCGCCGGTCAGCTGCTCGAGTGCCTTCGCCTGAACGGCGACGTCCGAGCCCCACCCGGGAATCGGCGTCGCCGGCTTGGGCTCGCCGCCATAGAACGCGTAGTCCTCGACCGGAGTTGGAGTGACCTTGCCCTCCTCGTGCGTGAGGCGTGCTTGCGCCGTGCCGAGCGAGTAGTCGAGCTTCTCCGTCGCATTGATGTCCTGCGTCGAGAAGAGCACATTGCCGGCCACCAGCAGCGCCACCGGCAGCGCGACCATGATGACGACCAGGGCGCTGCGACCCTTGTGTCGCACCACGTCTCGGCGCCCGAGTCGCAGCGCCACCCGCCAGGAAGCCACCCAACGCTGCCAGGCCGACGGGCCGGTGACGGAGGCTGCGGCCCGGGGCGGACCGGCATACCGACGCTCTGGTATGCCGTGTGGCTGGCTCCCGCCTGCGGGTGGCGGGCTCGTGGGTGTCGGGTCTGGAATGGGCGTGGTCATCGTCCGACCGCCTCGTCGACGACCTTGCCGTCGCGCAGATAGATGACCCGGTCGGCCCAACCGGCGTGGCGGGCCTCGTGGGTGACCAGCAGGCCGGCGGCACCGGCGTCGCAGCGGGCGCGCAGCACAGCCAGGACGCCGTCGCCGGTGACCGAGTCGAGGGCGCCGGTGGGTTCGTCGGCGAGGACCAGGCGGCGCTCGCCGACGAGGGCGCGGGCAATGGCGACCCGTTGCTGCTGGCCGCCGGACATCTGGTCGGGGTAGCGGTCGGCGAGGTCGTCCAGGCCGAGCTCGTGCAGTGCGCCTACGGCGGCTCGGCGGGCTTCGCTGACCCGGCGGCCGTCGAGTTCCAGCGGCAGGCCGATGTTCTCGGCGGCGGTGAGCGAAGGGATGAGGTTGAGGTCCTGGAAGACCACCCCGACCTTGCGCCGTCGCAGCGCGGCGAGGTCGTCGGGGCGCAGCTGCGAGGTGGACTGGCCGCTGATGACGACCTGCCCGGAGGTCGGCAGGTCGAGCGCGCCGGCGAGGTTGAGCAGGGTCGACTTGCCGCTGCCGCTCGGGCCCATGACGGCAACGAGTTCGCCAGGCTGGACCTGCACGCTGACCCCGTCGAGCGCACGCACCGCGGTCTCGCCCTGACCATGCACGCGGGTGCAGTCGATGAGCTGAAGGATGGGCTCGGTCATGACGTCCCCTGTCTGCGACCGACCAGGTGCGGGCCTGGTCAGTGCCTGGTGTCGGGTGCTGCTGGGCGGGAGATGGGTGTGCTGGGGTCTGGTGCAGGACGGGCCGCGGACGGGGCGGCAGTCGCGGACGCTGCGGATGGGAGCGTCACTGACGGTGCGGGCGCTGACTGGGGAGCCCGCCGGTGCAGGAGCAGGCCTTCGACGTGGTCGAGCCAGCGCAACTCGGACTCGACGGCATACAGGCGGTGTTCGAGGACGACCTCGTCCGAGAGGCTGGTCGGGGTCGGGACCGGCTCGGTCTGAGGTGGCGAGCCGGGCGCGGAGAGGGCGAGCTTGGCGCGGGTGAGCCGCTGCAGGTGCGCCATCGCGGCGGTGCGCTGGTGCTGGATCACGGCATGCGCGTCGACGTCGGGGGTGGCGACGGCGAGGGCGAGCTTCATGACGAGTTCGTCGCGGGCGGGTTCGGTGCGGTCGACCGGCCGCTCCCACCAGGTGCCGACCTCGGCCCGGCCGGCGTCGGTGAGCCGATAGGGAATGCGGCCCTCGTCGTCGGGTCCGCCGTCGGCGACGACCAGCCCGTCGCGCTCCAGCCGGGCCAGGGTCGTGTAGACCTGACCGACGTTGAGCGGAAAGGCTCGCCCGGTGCGCTCCTCGAAGTCGGCCTTGATCCGGGCGCCATAGGCCGGGCCCTGGGAGAGCAGCGCGAGCAGGCTGAGCGGCACCGACACGGCTGCGCCTCCTGCCTGCCTCGGACGATGGTGACCGGGGGAATACTCAGTATTCCCACTGCTGAAAGACGGTATACCGAGTATGTATGCCGTCGCAAGAGGCTACTTTCGGGCGGGGAGGACAACTTCCAGCGTGACGACGAGGACCATCCCGAGCAGGGCGCCGTTGAGGTTGACCAGCACATCGCTGGCGGCACATTCCCGATCGGTGACCAGCGCCTGATAGCTCTCGGTCGCGAAGCTCAGCCCCATCGCCCCCAGCGGGGCGAGCGCCCGCCACCGCCGCCAGGCCCAGATGATCGCGGCGCCCACCGGCACATAGAGCGCGAGATTGGGCAGCGCATCGAAATCGGACCCGAAGGTCGAGTAGACGTCCCAGCGGTAGCGCGCCGTGAAGCACTCCACCCACCGCGCTCCCTCCGGAGTCGCCCAGCGCGGCCCGCCCTGCAAGGGAATCCAGGTCACTGCCGCGACCGCGACGAGGGCCAACGCGAGCAGGCCCGCGGTCCGCTTCGGCACCCGCCCGGCCCACACGGCCAAAGCCCAGACCAGCCCGCCAAGCGCCATCAGGCCCGCGGTCACCCACGGGGCCCGCGCGTCTCCCGCAAACGAGACCGTCCCGGGCCGGCGGGTGACCAGGTATGCCGCCGCGCCCGCCAGCGGGAGCATGAGGGCCAGCCACCAGCCCCAGCCGACACGCGTCCGGGAGCCGAGCTCGCGAGCTGCCAGCACGGCATACAGGAGGCTGAGCAGCCCAGCACCCCAACCCAAGGCGAGCTCGGCTGAGGAAAAGGCCACTGTCACAGCGAGATTCAGAGCGTGAGCAGCAGCTTGCCGACGTGCGTGGAGGCTTCGAGGACCCGGTGGGCCTCGGCAGCGTCCTCCAGCGGCCAGCGGCCGTGCACGATCGGCCGCACCGTGCCGGCCTCGACGAGCGGCCAGACGTGTTCGCGCACCGCCGCGACGATGGCGGCCTTCTCGGCGTCGGGGCGGGAACGCAAAGAGGTGGCGATGACGGCGGCCTTCTTGCGCAGCAACAGCCCGAGATCGAGTTCGCCCTTGACTCCGCCTTGCAGCCCGATGACGACCAGCCGACCGTAGTCGGCCAGCGCAGTCACGTTGCGCGCCAAGTACTTTGCGCCCATGTTGTCGAGGATGACGTCGGCGCCGTGGCCGTCGGTCTGCTCGCGCAGCACCTCGACGAAGTCCTGCTCGCGGTAGTTGACGAGGATCTCGGCGCCGAGCGCACGGCATACCTCGAGCTTGTCCGCCGTGCCCGCGGTGACCGCCACCCGCGCGCCGAGCGCCCGAGCCAGCTGGATCGCCATCGTGCCGATCCCCGACGAGCCGCCGTGCACGAGCAGGGTCTGGCCCGGCTGCAGCGCCGCGGTGAGGAAGACGTTGGACCACACCGTGCAGGCGACCTCAGGCAGCGCCGCCGCATCGACGAGATCGACCCCCGCCGGCACCGGCAGCACCGACCCGGCCGGGACCGCCACCTGCGCGGCATACCCGCCACCGGCGAGCAATGCGCACACCTCGTCGCCGACGCGCCACCCGGTGACGCCCGCCCCGAGCGCGGCGATCCGTCCGCTGCACTCCAAGCCCAGGTATGCCGGTGCGCCCGGCGGCGGTGGGTAGAACCCCATCCGCTGCAGCACGTCGGCGCGGTTGACCCCGGCCGCGACGACGTCGATGAGGACCTCGCCCGGGCCTGCCGTCGGAGTCGGGACGTCGGCCACGACGAGGGCCTCGGGGCCGCCGGGGGAGGGGACGGTGACTGCGCGCATGCTTCGAGACTACGACGACTGAGCTCTAGGCGACCGTGAGTGGGAGGCTTGCCCTTGTGACCGAGCCCGCCGACTCTGCTGGTGGTGCCGAGGGCGTCGTGCCCGTTGGTGATGCGGCGGACCAGGGCAGCGGCTACCGACCCGGCGAGACGGCATACCGGCGGGTCATCGTCGCGCTCTTCGCGGCCGGGGTGGCGACCTTCGCGCTCCTGTACGCCGCGCAGCCGCTGCTGCCAGATTTCACCGCTGAGTTCGGGGTGACTCCTGCGGTCGCGGCGTTCTCGGTGTCGGGGACCACGCTCGCGCTGGGGCTGGCACTGCTCGTCGTGGGGCCGAGCACCGAGGTGCTCGGGCGGACGCCGATCATCATCGCGTCGCTGTTCGCCTCGTCGATCGTCGGCGTGCTCGTCGCCGTGGCGCCGTCGTGGCCGGTGCTGCTCGGGTTGCGGGCGCTGCAGGGGTTGGCGCTGGCCGGCATACCGGCGGTCGTCGTGGCCTACCTGCGCGAGGAGATCGACGATTCTGCGCACGGGGTCGCGACGGGGGTCTACATCGGCGGCACCGCGATCGGCGGAATGGTCGGGCGGCTCGTCGTCGGCGGCGTCACCGATCTCGCGGGCTGGCGCTGGGGGCTGGCCGCGGTCGGGCTGATGGGGCTGGTTTGCGCGCTGTGCGTGCACCTGCTGCTGCCGCGGTCGCGGTTCTTCCGGCCGGTGGCGGCGTCGCGGCGGGGGCTGGTCGAGACGACGCGGCGGTTGCTGTCCGACCCCGCGCTGGTCGCCCTATATCTCGTCGGGGCGGTGGCGATGGGGTCGTTCGTCGCGACCTTCAACACCATCGGCTTCCGGCTGCGCGGGGAGCCCTACCTGCTCGGGGTGGCGGTCTCGGGCTTGATCTACCTGTCCTATGCGTCGGGTTCCTTCTCTTCCGCGTATGCCGGGCGGCTCGCCGACCGCCTGGGCCGGCGCACCGTGTTGCCGGTGTTCTTCGCGCTCACGCTGGTGGGCTTGCTGGTGACGCTGGCGGCACCGTTATGGCTGGTCGCGGTGGGGATCACCGTGTTTGCGGCCGGGTTCTTCGCGGTGCATGGGGTGGCGTCGGCGTGGGTGGCGGCGCGGGCCCACGCGGGAGGTGGCGGCACGGGTCAGGCGACGGCGTTCTACCTGTTCTGCTACTACCTCGGCTCGTCGGTGTTCGGGGCGTGGGCCGGGACGGCCTGGTCGACGGGTGGCTGGCCGCGGGTGATCGAGATGACCGGGGCCCTCGTCGTGGTGGGGGTGGGCCTCGGACTGTGGCTACAGCGCATCCCGTCGCTGGCCGAGCCCCCCGTCGAGGACGAAGGCGTCACGGCATACTGACGCGCTTGGCTGGTTGGGGCGCTCTGTGGTGGACGGCACCCGGCCAAACTGACGCGTCTGGCTGCTTGAGTGGACAGTGCCCGGCCAAACTGACGCGTTTGGCTGCTTGAGCCGAAGGGAAGCAACAAAACGCGTCAGCTAGGGTCCGTCGGGTTGTTGGTGGCCGTGGTCGAGGTGCCGGTCTTCTGGTGAATTGTCCGGCCGGTCACGAAAGGCGGCGGATCACGAGAGGCGGCGGATCACGAACGACGGCGGATCACGAACGGCGGCGGAGCTCGTGATGCAGACGAGTCACGAACATCTGCCGGGCTTCGGTGTGCCCGACGTGCCGCGCTGTCATGGGGATGACGAGCCAGCCCAGGTCACGGAGCAACTCCAGGCGATCAACATCGGCCATCCACTGCGCTCGGTCGGAGCGGTGGTGGTCACCCTGGTATTCGACGATGACCCGTTGCGCTCGCCACAGGAAGTCGACCATGGCGACCCACTGGCCATCATCGAACACTGCTGCGTTGAGCTCCGGCTCGGGCAGGCCCGCATCGATGAAGAGCAGCCGGGCCCGAGTTTCCATGGGCGATCGGCTGCCAGCCCGAACCAACGCGAACGCCCGCTGCGCCGCTGGCGCCCCGTGGGTTTTGGCTCGGTTGAGCACCTCTGCCTCCAGCCGGGCCAACGACGTGAGGCCAAGGCGCTCCTCGTCGGCGGTGTGCGGCCAGGCCGCCAGAGCGTCACCCAGAACGACAGCGTCGTCTCGAGCCAGCCCGGGAGCGAGGTCGCGCCACGTTGCGTAGGGGCTGACGACCGGCATACCCGCGACCAGCGTCAGGCTCCGGCTCTCCATGCCTAGGTGGCCTCGGATCTGCGGACGCCGCACCGGGCCAGCCGGGGTCGGGCGGATGACTGAGAGCCGGTCGCCAGGGTTCCAGGGGTGCCGAATCGGGAGGCCGAGCAACTCGGCCGCCGTCTCGTGGCTCCAGGCCCACGGCTGCGGGAGAACGAGAGACAGGGCCGACGTCGCTTGGTGGAGAGTGCGCGGAGGCCGCGGAGTCCGCAGTCCTTGAGCCGGCCGGGTGAAGCGTTCGTGGCGGAGCTGGGTGCGACTGGCGCCGGCCCGCACAGCGGTCGAGACAGCGAAAGGGCGTCCCTCCAGCGACCCCGGCAGCGGGCGCAACGGCATGGGCATGAAGCCCATCGTGGACCGGCGTGCGCTGGAGGCTGGCGGGTTATCCACAGCTATGGGTCTCGCCGGCTGTCAACCGACGCCCGCTGGCGGGTCCTGATGACGCACAGCGCGCCCAACCGCGCCTGATCAACCCGCACTGACGCGTTTGGCAGCTTGGCGACGATCCAAACAGCTAAACGCGTCAGTTGGGCATGGGAATGGGCGTCGGCGGGTGGGCGTCGGCGGGTTGGGAGGCAGTCCGCGGCGGTTGTTCCAAGGGGCCTTGCGCCGCGACCAGTCCGGAATTACGTCAGGGCGCCGTGATATAATTAGGGCTCACCCAACCGCCACCGAGAGGACCTCGATGACGCGCCCAGTGGATTCCCGTCTCAACCGCAGCGGCTACGGCCAGCTCAGCGAGACCGACCAGATGCCCAACCCCGCCGAGATCGGCTTGGACGACCGCGATCCCGCTCGCTCGGCCGTGCCGGCGGAGCAGTCGCCCGGGTTCGACCACGCCACTCCGGACATCCCCGACCACGTTCACCCCGCACTCGCGATGGAGGTCACTGCATGAGCCAGACGATGACGCACGAGCCGACCCAGACCCCCGCCGCCGAGACGCTTGCACCGACGACCGAGACCAAGCGCTTCACGGTGGCAGACATCGCCATCGCCGGTGGCCTGCCCGAGAGTGACCGCCGGCTGCTGGACAGCACGCTCCGCCAGGTGGTCAACCGGCTGGCCCGCATCGACGCCCCGATCGAGGCGGAGATCAGCATCAAGGACCGGGGTTCCTCGGACATCAAGACGACCCTCGAAGTCTGGATCCACGGGCTCCCGCGCCTCGTGGCGACCTCCAGCCTGCAGGACGTGCGCGCCGCGCTCAACGACGTCAGTGCCAAGATGGTCGCCCAGATCACCGAGTCGGCCGAGCGCCGCGAGTCAATGAACAACCGTCAGCATCGCGACACCATCCGCAGCTGACGCCTTCCACTCGGAACAGCCAGGTCCCCTGTCGCCTTGCGCGGCGGGGGACCTGCCACATTCCGGTATGCCGTCCGCTGACCGAGGTGAGGTTTCCGGGTGCGGGCGACGCAGGAGACACGCGATGATGCGCAGGTGGGAGGGTGCTCGCCGCCGTGGCGTGCTGGCCGGCTGCGCCCAGCTCACAACGCTGACCCAGGACCCGTCGACCGCACTGTGAGGCCCGGCATGACGAGCAAACCGACCGCGGATTCACCCCACGCGAAGCCAAGGGCGGCATCGACTCCCACGTCGAGCCAGACTCCGACTCGCAACCCCACTGGAAGCCAGGCGACCAGCTCGGCGAAGGTCGCGGACGTGAAGGCAAGCCCGGTCCTGGTGATCTACCGGGCGGAGGGTGGGTTCGCCGGGGTCCGGGACACCCTCACCGTCTACGCCGACGGCCGCACCGAACTCGACCTGCGACCCGGATCAACGGTCGGCGGTCAGGCCACCAAGGCTCAGCTGACCGACCTTACCCGGCTCATAAACAGCAAGGAATTCGCTTCTGCGAAAACGGAATACGGTCACAAGCAGGGCCTGGACCGCACGACCTTCGCCATCGTTATCGGGGACAAGACCATCACGCTCGCCGGTCCCACCACGCCTCCGAACACCGTGCCAAAGCCCGTCGCGCAGGCCCAGGTCATCCTCGACACCCTCATGACCGAGCTGCGATCCCGGTGACCTCGACGCGTCCCCACGTGGCCGTCGCGACGATCACCATCAAAGCCCACGACGCCCCGCGACTGGCAAGGTTCTGGCGGGACCTGCTCGGCTACGTCGTGGCCCCCAACCACTCAGACTCGGCCCGCCTGGAAGATCCCGTGGGCAGCGGGCCGACCATCCTCATCCAGCCGACTCGGCAGCGCGCCAACACCGGCGACCCCGATCCTGTCGAACGTATCCATCTCGATCTGCGGCCGGACGACCAGCACCGTGCGGTCGCCCGCGCTATCGAGCTCGGAGCCCGGCCGGCCGACATCGGCCAAGCCGGTGACGAGGGCTGGGTCGTCCTGGCCGACCCCGAGGGCAACCTCTTCTGCATCCTGCAATCAGCCTCCGACCACGCCGACCTGCTCGCCCGCGACCCCGGAACGCCCACCCCTATCGACGATCTCTGAGCCGCCGACGCACAGCCGACCCACCGGCCTACCGATCAGGCCAGGTCAGGCCGGGCCGTGCCCGAGCAAGCCAGGGCGTATCGAGCCATGCCAGGTCAGGCCAACTCAGGAGCGTCGGCCACATCGGATACCTGGGCGTTCAGCGCCGCGACCAGATCGGCGGCCGACAGCGTGACCGCGACGCCATGTGCCCCCGAGCCCATCGACACCCGCCGCCCCGGCACGGCGACCAGCGACGCGTCGACGACCACTGGCCAGGCCACTCGCGCACCGAACGGGGTGATCGTCCCGCGCTCGTAACCGGTCACGGCATACGCGCCGGCAGCGTCGGGCATCGACAGCCGCGAGGTCCCGAGCAGCGCGCGCAGCTTCGGCCACGAGAACTCGCGGTCCCCCGGCACGAGCACGAAGAGGTAGTCGTCCTCCGCCCTCCGCACGACGAGGGTCTTGACGATGTCACCCGGCTCGACCCCGCGCAGCGCCGCAGCCTCGGCGAGCGAGCCGACCCGCCCGTGGCGGGTCACGGCATACGCGACTCCGAGGGCATCAAGTGCCGCCAGCGCGCGTGCCTCTCCGTCGCTCACCGCGCCAGGGTATGCCGTCCGCTCACCTCCCGCCCGCGAGGACGGACACCCATCTGCGGGCGCCACGACACGGATTCACAGTTGCTGCAAACGATTACGTCACCAAATCAGCCGGTCGGGGTGTCAGGATGACCTCGCTGTCACCGTCGACATAGGAGTTTCGTGGGGTCGTTCTGGGTCGAACACGCCTGGCTGCCAACCGGCCTGGCGCGTGGCGGCGTCCGCCTGGTTGTCGGCGACGGTCGCTTCGTCAGCATCGAGACCCGCACCCCGTGTCGGCCCGAGGACGAGCGGCTGCCGGGCGTCGCTTACCCCGGCTTCGCCAATGCCCACAGCCACGTCTTCCAACGCAGCCTGCGGGGTCGCACCCATTCGGTCGCCGGGCACGGACCGGCCTGGTGGGCGCGGATGTTCGCCGCCGCCGACCGGATGAACCCCGACCTCTATCTCGACCTCGCGCGGGCGACCTTCCTGGAGATGGTGCTGGCCGGGTTCACGCTGGTGGGGGAGTACCACTACCTGCACCACGCTCCCGGCGGCCGGCCCTATGCCGACCCCAATGCCATGGGTCATGCGGTGATTCAGGCCGCACAGGATGTCGGCATCCGGCTCACCCTGCTGGACACCTACTACCGCCAAGGCGGGCTCACCTCCGACGGCCACCTGCCGCTCAATCAGGTGCAGGAACGCTTCTCCGACGGGTCGGTCAACGCCTGGCTGCAGCGCATGGAGCGCATCGAGCAGAACGAGATGCTGCGCCGTGGTGCCGCGATCCACTCGATCAAGACCGTGCCGCGCGAGGACGCCGCGCTCATCGCCCAGGTGGCCACCGAGCAGCCGCTGCACGTCTACGTCTCCGAGCAGCACGCCGAAAACCTCGCCTGTCAGATGTATTACGGCCGCACTCCCACCGAGCTGCTGGCCGAAATCGGCGCTCTCGGAACGGAATTGACGGCGGTTCATGCAGCGCACTTGTCGGAGAACGACATTGCCCTGCTCGGCGACACCGAGTGTCAGGTCGTCGTCTGCCCGACCGCCGAACGCGATATGGCCGAGCCGCTTGGCCCCATCCGCAAGCTGCTCGACGCCGGGGTGCCGGTGGGCATCGGCTCGGACAGTCACACCTGCATCGACCCCTTCGTCGAGCTGCGCGAGTTGGAGTACCACGAGCGGGTCGACTCCGGCGAGCGTGGCCGACTGACCAACACCGAGCTGGTCAACTGCGGCACGCTCGCGGGTTATCAGAGCCTGGGGTGGTACGGCGGCGGCATGATCGCCCCCGGCCGGGTCGCCGATTTCGTCACCATCGACTCGTCATCGGCCCGCACGGTCGGCAGCAAGTCCGGCGAGCTGGTCTACACGGCCACATCCAGCGACATCGGCACCGTCGTCGTCAACGGCCGCGTCATCGTCCGAGACGGCCATCACGCGCTCGGCAACCCTGGCCAGCTCATGCGCCGGGCGCTGCTGGCCTTCCGGGGTCAGCCGCTGCAGTCATCGGGCATCCGCACCCACCACTAGCGACGGACCACCACTAGCGTCAGTCGGTGGCCTTCTGCAGCGCGGCGGGCAGGTGCCCCGCCGACTGGGCGTAGTACTGAGCGGCCTTGCGCTGGGCGGCAACTCGCGCGGCGCTCACGGCCAACCCGGTGAGGGCGGCGAAGAGCACCGCTTCCTTCCAGGTGGTGTCCTCGGGGTGGGTCGGGTCGTCTGGCGCGGGCTTGCCGGTCGAGATCTCCCAGCCCTTGCTCACGAGCTTCTGGGCGACCGCAGCCGCGATGACGGCCGACCCGGTGCCGAGCACCCTCCACACCATCGAACCCATGACATTCCTCCTTGCGACCCCGCCTGCGCACCGGACAGGACGACTCTCGCACACCCTCGCCCGCGCCCGCGAGGTAGAGTCGTCGCGTCACGACAGGGGAGCGCCCCGAGCGCTGAGAGTGCGGTTCGCCGCAGACCCTCGAACCTGCTCCGGTTAGCACCGGCGAAGGAAGTCGAACTCTCGCCCACTGTCGGCCTCGCCGGTGCGCGACAAGCCAGCCGACGCAGACCGGCAGCAGGCCCCTCCTTCACCCATAGGAGGACACGCATGTCCCGCACGACCCGCTCCACCGCCACGCCACCAGACCAGGCCGGTATGCCGTCCGCCCACCTCCCAGCCCACGGGCCGGCGCGCCTCCCAGCCCGCCCCGCAGCCCGCCTCACCGCCGGGGCGGCCGCTCTCGCGCTGACCGTCGCGGCGCTGGCGGGCTGCACAGCCACGTCGGTCACGAGCAGCTCGTCGAGCACCGCGAACGGCAGCGCCCCCGCGCCGGCGTCGAGCGCGGCAGCCGACCCCACGGCATACAGATGCACCTCGAACACCGCCGTCACCCTGCTGACCCACGACTCCTTCGCGCTGAGCGACGAGCTGCTCGCCGCCTTCACCGCGGCGACCGGCTGCAAGGTCACCGTCGTCAAGAGCGGCGACGCCGGCGAGCTGACCAACAAGCTGGTCCTCACCAAGAACTCCCCGCTCGGCGATGTCGTCTTCGGCATCGACAACGCCTTCGCCGGCCGGGCGGTCAAGGCCGGCATCCTCGCGCCCTACCGGCCGGTGCTGCCCAAGGGCGCCGACGCCCACGCCCTGGTCGGCGCCGGCGGCAACGCGCTCACCCCCATCGACTTCGGCGACGTGTGCGTCAACGTCGACACGGCGTGGTTCACCAGCCACCAGGTGACCCCGCCGGCCACCCTCGACGACCTGGTCAAACCGGCATACAAGGGCATGTTCGTCACCCCGGGTGCGAGCACGTCGAGCCCCGGATTTGCCTTCCTGCTGGCCACGATCGGCGCCAAGGGCGACGGGTGGAAGGACTACTGGAAGGCCCTGATGGGCAATGGCGCCAAGATCACCTCAGGCTGGACCGACGCCTATGAGGTCGACTTCACTGCCGGCGGCAAGGGCTCGCGCCCGATCGTGCTGTCCTACGCCTCGTCGCCGCCGTTCACCATCCCCAAGGGCGGCTCGGCGCCCACGACCGCGGCGCTGCTGGACACCTGCTTCCGGCAGATCGAGTATGCCGGTGTGCTCGCGGGTGCCAAGAACCCCGAGGGCGCCAAGGCGCTGGTGTCCTACCTGCTGACCAAGCCGGTGCAGGAGTCGATCCCGGACGGGATGTACATGTTCCCGGTGTCGAGCGACGCGGCGCTGCCGGCGCTGTGGGCGCAGTGGGCCAAGGTCGCGCCCAAGCCGTTCACCGTGGCGCCCGAGCAGATCGACGCGAATCGCGACGCCTGGCTGCGCGACTGGACCGACCTGGCCGCCCGCTGACCCGGCATACCCGATCTCTGCTGAGCTGGAACTGAGCTGGGGCTGAGCTGAGATGACAACGGCGATGCGATGACGATGGCGAATGCGATGACGATGGCGATGCGGTGACGACGACGACGGCGACGGCGACGCGGCGGCGGGCGACCCGGGGGACCTCCCCCTGGCTGCTGGCCGCGGCTGCCGCGCTGCCCCTGGCCTTTCTCGCAATCTTCTTCGTGCTGCCCGTGACGGGGATGCTCACCCGCGGATTTGCTGCGGAGGGTGGCGGGGTCGACCTTGGGGGGTTCGCCGACGTCTTCGGGCGGGCGCGCACCGGCCGGGTGCTGTGGTTCACGCTGTGGACCTCGACAGTGGCCACCCTCGTGACGACTGCGGTCGGGCTGCCGCTGGCCTATGTGCTCTATCGGCTGGCGCTGCCCGGGCGCCGGGCCCTGCGGGCGGTCGTCGCGATCCCCTTCGTCATGCCGACGGTCGTCGTCGGGGTGATGTTCCGGTCGCTGCTCGCTCCGGGCGGGCCGCTCGGGTGGCTGGGCCTGGACGGTCATTGGGCCGCGATCCTCGCTGCCTTTGTCTTCTTCAACCTTGCCGTCGTCACTCGCACCGTCGGGGCGACCTGGGAGCACCTCGACCGGCGCGCCGAGGATGCCGCGGCGACCTTGGGTGCCTCGCCGTGGACGGTGTGGCGCACGGTGACCTGGCCTGCCCTGGCTCCCACGACCCTCTCGGCCGCGAGCGTGGTCTTCCTGTTCTGCTCGACCGCGTTCGGGGTGGTCCTCACCCTTGGTGGCTTGCGCTACGGCACGGTCGAGACTGAGATCTACCTGCTGACCACGACCCTGCTCGACCTGCGCGCGGCGGCGGTCCTGTCGGTGGTGCAGTTCGCCGCGGTGGCCGCGATGCTGGCGGTCACGGCATACCTGCGAGAACGCGCAGAGGTGACCCAATCGCGTTCTGGCGCAACGATGTCCCCGCAACCCCGGAAGGTGACCCGGTCCGCGGCGGTGCCGCTGGCGGTGGCGGGGCTCGCGATCGCGTTCTTGCTCGGCCCGATCGTCTCGCTCGTCGTCGGATCGTTGCGTCGCGACGGGGAGTGGACGGTCGCCAACTACGCGGCGCTCGGCACGGTCACCCGGAGCAATGCGCTGACGACGACAGTATGGGACGCGCTGGCCATGTCGGCACGCATCGCGCTGGCCGCGGCGCTGCTGGCCGTCGCCCTCGGTCTGCTTGTCTCGATCGTCGTGTCGAGGCGCCCGGCCTCTCGGCGCGGCCGGGCGACGCTGCGGGTGCTGGACGCGGTCTTCATGTTGCCGCTGGGCATCTCGGCGGTGACGGTCGGCTTCGGCTTCCTCATCACCCTCGACCGGCCGCCGCTGGACCTGCGCTCGTCGGTGGCCCTCATCCCCATCGCCCAGGCCATGGTCGCGCTGCCCCTCGTTGTGCGCACTATCGCCCCGGCGCTACGGGCCATTGACGATCGGCAACGCCAGGCCGCGGCCACCCTGGGAGCGAGCCCATGGCAGGTGCTGCGGGTCGTGGACCTGGCCGTCGTGCGGCGTCCCCTCCTCGCGGCGATCGGCTTCGCGCTCGCGGTGTCGCTGGGGGAGTTCGGCGCGACGAGCTTCCTCAGCCGACCCGACCGACCTACGCTGCCCGTCGTGATCTACCAGCTGGTCGGGCGCCCCGGCGCGGAGAACTTCGGCATGGCGCTGGCCGCCTCCGTCGTGCTCAGCGTGCTCACCGGGGTCGTCATGGCGGCTGTGGAACGGCTGCGTGTCGACTCAGTCGGGTCGTTCTGACATGGCGGGCGCCGCCTCTCAGGGCGCTCAGTTGCCGGGGTCGTCCGAGCCCCCAGCGGGGCTCGATGTCCGCTCGGTCACGGTGCGCTTCGGCCCGACGACCGCCGTCGACGACGTCTCACTGGCCCTGCAGCCGGGGCGAGTGCTGGCGGTGCTCGGGCCGTCCGGCTGCGGCAAGTCGACCCTGTTACGCGCGGTGGCCGGGCTCGAAGAACTCGCCGGCGGCTCGATCCACTTCGCCGGTCAGGACCTCGCGGGGGTGCCGACGCACCGGCGTGGGTTCGCCATGATGTTCCAGGACGGCCAGCTCTTCCAGCACCTCGACGTGGCCGGGAACATCGGATACCCCCTGTCGCTCAAAGGAATTCGCGGCTCCGCACGTGACGAGGAAGTCTCGCGGCTGCTCTCCCTGGTCGACCTGCAGGGGTATGCCGTGCGCCGCCCGGCCACGCTGTCCGGGGGTGAACAACAGCGCGTGGCCCTGGCCCGAGCCCTGGCCGCGAGGCCGCGCTTGCTGCTGCTGGACGAGCCGCTGTCAGCGCTGGACCGATCCCTGCGTGAACGGTTGGCCGCCGACGTCCGGCACGCCCTCACAACGACCCACACGACGGCCATCCTCGTCACCCATGACCACGACGAGGCCTTCGCCATCGCCGACGACCTGGCCGTCATGCGAGCCGGACGTCTCATCCAACACGGCACGGTGCCCGAGGTCTTCCGGCGGCCCGCGGATGCCCAGACCGCGCAATTCCTCGGCTACCCAACGGTGCTCGACCCGGAAGCGGCGGAGCGGCTCACGGCATACCTCTCCGAGCCGGTGCGCGGGCAAGCCGTCGCGTTGCGCCGGGAAGCGCTGCGGGCTGCACCCATCGCCGAGCGGGACTATCGTCAAGGTTTGGTGGGTACGGTCGAACGGGTCAGCGCAGCGCGCGACGGGTGGCACCTGGAGGTCCTGGTTCCGGGGATCGGCAGGCTCCCCGCGATTGCCACCGTCGATGTCGCCACTCGGGTGGGCGATCCGGTTGCGCTCCAGGTGGAGCGCTCCGATGTCGTGGTTCTAGGGGAAGGAGGGGGAGCGTGAGCGGAAAGGTCGGTGCTGGTGCACTGCCACGTCGGGTCACCGTTGACGCAGCCACCTGGTGGCCCCGGACGCGCGTCACCCCGGTCTTCGCCGAACTCACTCTCCATATCGAGCCGGGGCAACGGGTGTTGCTCACCGGTCCCAATGGGTGTGGAAAGACCGTCCTGCTCAATGCCATCCAGGGGACCCTCCCGGATCCCGCGGCCGGTGCCTGGCGCGGCACCATCGCCATCACCGAGCCGACCGTTGCACAGCTTTCATCGGCCGACCCGACGAGCGCCGAGCCCGCCTCTGCGGACGACCCGGCCGCGTCGGTCACTCCCGCAGCTAGTCCCCCTGTCAAGCCGGCCAAGGTCACCAAGAAGGCCCTCAAGGCCGCCTTCGCGGCCGTCGGGTTGCGCGGCCTGGACCCGTCGGTCATCGACGAGCGAGTCTCCGGCGGACAGGGGCAACTGGTGCGCATCGCGCGCCAATTGGCCTCTGCCCCATCGCTATTGGTGTTCGATGAGCCGGTATCCATGCTCGACCCGGGAGCCGTCGCCACCGCCACCTCGGCGATCGCGGCGGCGACAGCACGCACCGGCGCGACCCTCGTGGTCGCCGCCCATCGGCTCACCCCGTGGCTTTCACACGTCGACCGGATCGTCGTCATGGACGCCGCTGGCCGGATCATCGCCGACGGACCGACCGCGGAGGTGCTGCACCGGCATACCCAGGCTCTGCTGGCCGCCGGCATCTGGGTGCCCGGCCGCACCGACCCCACTCCCGCCCCGATCGGGATTGCCTGGGACGCCCCCGTCGTGCAGCGCCGGGCGGTCATCGCGCGCGCTGAATCGGTGACCGTGCGGCACAACGACGCTGCCCTGGTGGCCGAGGGCCTGCCGGGCTTGCGCCGCGAGGTCACGGCGATCCGCGACGGCGATCTCGACCTGCTCTCGGGGCAATGCGTCGCGCTGGTCGGCCCGACCGGGGCGGGTGGCTCGTCGTGGCTGTCCGCGCTCGCCGGCATCGTCGCCGCCGACGACGGCACCATCTCGTGGTCCGGCGCGGCGATGCATGTCGACAACGCCGAGCGCGGCGGGCGGCCGCCCGAGCAGTTGCCATCGCCGTCGGCAGCGGCGGCGAGTGCGGTCGACGCCGACGATCCACAGGCCGGTATGCCGTCCCTCCCCTCGGTCCTGCCCCATCAGCTCACCTCCCGCGACCTGGTCCGAGCCTTGGGTTGGATGCCGCAGGATCCCGCGACGACCGTGCTCGGGGCGACCGTGCGCGACGACCTGCTGACGACTGCTCTCGCTGCCGGACTCGCACCCGAGATTGCGGCCCGCCGCGCCGACGTGCTGTTGGACGCCTTGGGGTTGACCCGGCTGGCCACCGCCGACCCGCGCACGCTGTCCAGTGGCGAGCTGCGACGACTGTCGCTCGCCGGTGCCGTCATCCACCAGCCGGCCCTGCTCCTAGCCGACCAGCCGACCATCGAGCAGGATCGACATGGCTGGGCGGCCGTCACCGGGATCCTCGAATCCCTGCGGTCGGCGGGCTCGGCAGTGCTCGTGACGACCCACGACGGCGGATTGACGCCATATGCCGACCGGATCGTCGGAGTGCGACCGCCCCGGATCTCGGCTGGCAAGAGCGCTCATGCGCGACCAGATCCCAGCGAAGAGGCGGCCAAGGCCGATCTCGTGGTCGTGGCTCCCCTGACAGACCCGGGCGCTGGGTCAGCGACGACGGCGGCCGCATCCGGAGCTGAGGCGCCGAAGACCGCCGCGACCGCGGCTGCCGATCCGGCGGCCGATCACCTGGCGAGTCGACCGGGCTCGGCTCCCGCGCCGGACGCTGCCTCTCCGGCATCCGCTGCGCCATCGCCCGTCGGCTCCTCCGCCGGCTCGTCTGCGGCTGGCGTCGGGGCCGCGGTGCCGGGTTTGGCTGCGCCTCCCACACCCTCCGCCGCACGGCCGTCGGCCCGCGCCGACCGGTCGACCTCGTTCGGGTCACCCTCCTACCGCGAGGCGATGGGCTTGTGGTGGGTGGCGTTCATCCTCGTATGCGGTGTGTTCGGCTTCGCGGGGTTCGTGCACTTCTTTGCCGGAGCGGCCTTGCAAGACACCGCGGCGACGGCCCTGTGGTGGGCCGGGCTGGCCATGGCGCTGCTGCTGGGCGGTCGAGGCTTTCGCGCTTGGTGGGCCGGGCGGACCCAAGGCGCAGCCCGTCAGGACACCTCGGCTACGCCACCCGACGCCAATCTCACGGGGCCCGCGAATGAGTCGGGACCGGCCGGTCCAGGACACGCTGGTTCGGCTCCCTCTGGGCTGGGCGATGCTGCAGCGCAAGGAGATTCCATCCCGGGGCCAGGGGGAGCGACACCTCGCGCGGGCGTGGACGGCATACCGTGGCCTGGCGGCTCCGACCCCGAACGCGCCACCCGCTCCCCGCTGACCCTCCCTGGGGAGCAGGCTCGACGGCTGCGCGGGGTCGGCGGGCAGGACCGCGACACCTAGGTCGAACGAACGACCGACCCCGTCGGCCGGCGTCCGGTTGACACCCCCGGCTAGGAGAGCCCGACGATCTGGCCGTCGGCGTCGAGGTCGATGCGTTCGGCGGCCGGGTGCCGCGACAGCCCGGGCATGGTGCGCATCTCGCCGCACACGGCATACACATAGCCGGCGCCCGCAGCCAGGCGTGCCTCCCGCACCGGGAGTCGCCACCCGGTCGGGGCGCCGCGCAGCGCGGGGTCGGACGAAATCGACAGGTGGGTCTTGGCGATGACGACTGGAAGGCCACCGAAGCCCAGCGATTCATAGCGCCGCAGCGCCCGCTGAGCCTCGGGAAGGTAGTCGACGCCGTCGGCGCCATAGACGCTGCGGGCGACCGCCTCGATCTTGGCCGTGAGCGGGTCGGCGAGGTCGTAGCTGAAGCGCACTTCGGTGGGAACGTCGGCCATTCGGGTGACCGCCTCGGCCAGCGCGAGGGCCCCCGCGCCGCCGTCGGCGACATGCGTGGAGACAGCACTGGACACGCCGGCCTCGGCGGCGATCCGCGTGATGACGGCGTGCTCGCTGGCGTGGTCGGTGGGGAAGGCGTTGATCGCGACCACCGGGTGGAGGCCGAAGCCCGCGACGATCTGCAGGTGGCGGCGCAGGTTGTCGGCGCCGGCGAACACCGCATCGGGGTCTTCGGCGAGCATCTCCTCGGGCAGGGCGGCGCCGGCTTTGATGGTGAACCGTCCAGAGTGCGCCTTCAGCGCCCGCACGGTGACGACGACGACCGCCACGGCGGGGACCAGACCTGACACCCGGCTCTTGAGGTTGACCAGTCGCTCTAGGCCCATGTCGGCGCCGAAGCCAGCCTCGGTGATGAGGTAATCGCCTGTGACAGAACCTAATTGGTCAGCAACGACAGACGAGTTGCCGGTGGCGATATTGCCGAACGGCCCGGTGTGCACCAGCGCTGGCGTGCCCTCCAGGGTCTGCAGCAGGTTGGGTTTGAGGGCGTCCTTGAGGATGACCGCCATGGCGCCCGCGGCCTGGAGGTCTTCCGCGGTGACCGGCCGCCCGGCATACGTGGCTCCCACGACGATGCGCCCGAGCCGCGCCCGCAGGTCGGCGAGCGAGGTCGCCAGCGACAGGATGACCATGACCTCGCTGGCGGCGGTGATGTCGAAGCCGCCTTGCCGCGGCACGCCGTCGACTCGCGCGCCGAGCCCGACCACGACATTGCGCAGCGCTCGGTCGTTGACATCGAGCACCCGGCGCCACGAGATCGAGCGCGGGTCGAGGCCGAGGTCGTTGCCGTGGTGCAGGTGGTTGTCGACCATGGCGGACAACAGGTTGTGCGCCGCGGTCACCGCGTGGAAGTCGCCGGTGAGGTGCAGATTGAGCGTCTCCATCGGCAACAACTGGCTGTAGCCCGCCCCCGCTGCGCCACCCTTGATCCCGAAGGTCGGACCCATCGACGGCTGCCGCAGCGCCAGCGTCGCGCGGTGGCCGAGCCGGGCCAGCCCCTGCGCGAGCCCGATCGCCGTCGTGGTCTTGCCCTCGCCTAAGGGCGTCGGGGTGATCGCCGTGACGACGATGTAGGTCGCCGGCGCAATCCCGGCTGCGCGGCGCTGCTCCTGCAGGGCGGGGATCGCAGCAAGGTCGATCTTGGCGACCGCGCGACCGTAGGGCTCCAGGTGCTCCGCGCTGATCCCGGCCCGCCCGGCGATGGCCGGCATGGGCTGTGGCTGTGCGGCGCGGGCGATCTCCAGATCCGTGTCGAGACGGGGCGGGAGGTCGGTCGACGGGTCGGCCGGAACGGCGCTCGGGCTCACGCTGTCACCCTAACCCCCGGGGGTATGCCGTCCGGTCACCTTTCGGGTCCGGCGTCAGGAGCCGGGAGAAGCCGTCGACGTCGCGAACTGCAGCACCCAGTCCTCGTGTTCGTGACCGTCGATCGCGAGCCGCCACGAGAACCGACACCCCGCCGGTAACGGAAATGGCGGCACCCGGAAGGCCAGGAGCGCATCGGCCGGCGCGCCAGGCACCAAACCGGGCGGTCGCTGCACGGTGATCCGCGTCGTCAGCTGCAACGGCGCCGGCAACGCCTCCCCGGCCGGAGGACGCCCGGGACGGCCAGAGGCGTCGGGCGCCGCCCAGTCGGGAGCCGGCCCGACGCCGACGCGCACCGGGTGACCGTCCTCGTCGACCAGCCGCAGCGAGATCTCCATCGTCTGATCGGTCTGGTCCCAGGGGACGTCGAGCTTGAGCGCGATGTAGGTCTCCAGCGGCGCCGCGCTGCGGATCGACCAGCCGCCGCCGTTGACATAGAGCTTCCCGCCGGCGACGACGGCGTGATCGGCGAGCATCATGGCGACGCGCATACCAGCCAGCCTTTCACGCCTTCGCTGTGGCGCCCAATGCGCGCGGTTAGGCTCCACCCGTGAGACTCCTGCTCGTCCGGCATGGCCGCACCGCCCACAACGTCGACCGGCTCCTCGACACGGCATACCCAGGAGCGCCGTTGGACGAAACCGGGCACGAGCAAGCGCGCGGACTGGCGCAGCGGCTCGCCGACCACCCGCTCGACGCGATCTATGTCTCCGACCTGATCCGCACCCAGCAAACCGCCGCGCCTCTCGCGCAGCTGCGCGGACTCGCCCCGCGGATCCGCGGCGGGATCCGTGAGATCCAGGCTGGGGACTACGAAATGTCGCCGGACTGGTCGGGGTACGTCACGACGATCCTCGGGTGGGGACAAGACCCCCACCTCCGTATGCCGGGCGGCGAGACGCTCGTCGAGGTCCTCGCGCGCTTCGACGAGGTGGTCGCCGAGGCGCATGGCGAGGGTCACGACACCGTCGCGCTGGTAAGTCACGGCGCGATGTTGCGCACTTGGACGGTCGCGCGGGCGCGCAACCTCACCCCGGAGTTCGTCCGGTCGGCGCCGATCGACAACACCATCGTCATCGACATCGAGGGCGAGCCAGGGCAAGGCTGGCACGTGCACCGCTGGGGCGATCGCACCCCCTGACTCCGGTATGCCGTCCCAGTCCCAGTCCCAGTCCCAGTCCCAGTCTCAGTCCCAGTTATGACCACTTTTGGTGCGGCGGATTGTGCGCCAGGACGCATCATCCGCCACACCAAAAGTTGGGAAGGGTGGGGTGGTGCGGGGTCCGGGGTGGGTGCCCGAGGGGTGAAAACCGGTGGCGGACCGCGGTGTCGAGCGTGGGAGGCTAGTCCCATGCGAGAGCTGAAGCAGTCCAAGAAGCTGGCCGACGTCTGTTACGACATCCGTGGGCCGGTGTTGGAGGAGGCCAAGCGCCTCGAAGACGACGGCCATCGCATCCTCAAGCTCAATATCGGCAACCCTGCACCCTTCGGGTTCGAGGCGCCCGACGAGATCCTCGTCGACATGATCGCCCAATTGCCTTCTGCGCAAGGCTATTCCGATAGCAAGGGGATCATCTCGGCGCGTCGCGCGGTCACCCAGTACTACCGACTCAAGGGCGTCGAGGGCGTCGGCACCGAGGACGTCTACCTCGGCAACGGCGTGAGCGAGCTCATCGTCATGGCGATGCAGGCGATGCTCGACAACGGCGACGAGGTGCTCATCCCCGCGCCGGACTACCCGCTGTGGACCGCCGGCGCGGCGCTGGCTGGTGGCAAGCCGGTCCACTACCTCTGCGACGAGGGCAGCGGCTGGCTTCCCGACCTGGCGGACATGGCGGCCAAGATCACCCCGCGCACCAAGGCGATCGTCGTCATCAACCCCAACAACCCAACCGGCGCGGTCTACCCCGAAGAAGTGCTGCTGCAGATCGTCGAACTGGCCCGTCAGCACGAGCTCGTGCTCATGGCCGACGAGATCTACGACAAGATCCTCTACGACGACGCGGTCCACGTGTCGTTGGCCTCCCTGGCGCCGGACGTCTTCTGCCTCAGCTTCAACGGCCTGTCCAAGGCCTATCGGGTCGCCGGTTTTCGGTCCGGATGGATGGCTCTGTCGGGGCCACGCCACCACGCGCGGTCGTTCATCGAGGGGCTCAACATCCTGGCCAATATGCGCCTGTGCGCCAATGTGCCCTCGCAGCACGCGATCGCGACCGCGCTGGGGGGCTACCAGTCGATCACCGAGTTGGTGCTTCCGGGCGGGCGGTTGCTGGAGCAGCGCAACCGTGCGTGGGAGCTGCTCAACCAGATCCCCGGCGTCAGCTGCACCAAGCCTGGCGGCGCGCTCTACCTCTTCCCGCGACTGGACCCCACCGTGCACCAGATCCACGATGACGAGCGTTTCGCCCTCGATCTGGTGCGCGCGCAGAAGATCCTCGTCGTGCAGGGCACCGGCTTCAACTGGCCGCGGCCGGACCATTTCCGCATCGTCACGTTGCCCCATGTCGAGGACCTCGAAGAAGGCATCGAGCGGATCGGGACCTTCCTGTCCAGCTACCGCCAGTAGTCACTCACCATCCCGCACCCGCGGGGGCGCCGGTCAGCCGATGCTGGTCCCGGCCCCCGCCATCATCGCGGCGAACGCCACCACGTAGAAAAGAATGCCCAGCACGGTGAGGACCGTGGCGATGATCCCGCAGATCATGCCGGCCTTCACCTGGCCGCGGTTGCTGAAGTGTTGGCCGCTGGAGTCGATCTCGCGCAGCGTATTGCGGCCCATGATCCACGCCACCGGTCCGGCGATCTGGCACAACAGCAGACCGACGATGCCCAGCACGAGAATGGTCGTCCCCTGGGGGTGCTCCACCCCGCCCGTCGCACCGGCATACGGGCCGTAGGGGTTGTAGGGGTTTTGCGGCCCGTAGCCTGGGGCCGGCGCTCCGGCGCCATAGGGAGGATAGGCCTGCCCGGGCTGGGGGTACTGGCCCGGCTGGGGGTATTGGCCGGGGTACGGCGGCGCGGGGGGAGGCGTTGACTGCTGCGGCGGGTAGGGGGAGGAGCCTGAGGCGTCCGAAGAACCCGGGTATGCCGGCGGCGGCAGCGCCGAAGGCGGGATCGGCGTCGTCGCGGAGGACGATATCGGCCCGGTCTCCCCCCATGGCGAGGTGATGGGGGCGGTGGCGTCCGGATGCACGCTGTCACTGGCGGCGCTGGTCGGGTCGGTGAAGGGAGACTGCGACCCCGGGTCAGTACTCATGCCGGCAAGCCTATGTCGGGCGGCCCCCGGATGAGAGGGTGTCGCCATGGTGCCGAGCCCCGAACTTTCCCCCTCTGAACCGACCGCCTCACCGTCGGGCCGCAGGTCGGTCCGCCTCGAGCGCACAGCCCCCGGCCGGTATGCCGTCCACAACGTTCGCGGCGGCACCGTCACGCTCGGGCGGGGAGATGACACGGCATACACGCCGGTGGAGTTGCTGCTGGCCGCGATTGCGGGATGCACGTCGGTCGACGTCGACGAGGTGACCACGCGTCGCAGCGAGCCCGAGTCGTTCGTCGTGGACGTCGTCGCCGACAAGGTCTCCGACGAGCTCGGCAATCACCTAGCGGGAGTCGAGATCACCTTCCGGCTGGAGTTCCCCGACACCGATGCCGGGCAGGCGGCTGCGGGGATGGTCGAGCGAGTGGTGCGCCTGTCGCACGAGAAGCTCTGCACGGTCAGCCGCACGGTGATGCTCCCAACGCCGGTGTGCAGCGTCGTCGGCGACACCGTCATCGAATAGCAGACGCGCGACGAAAACCGTTGTGCGCGAGTCAGATTGAGCCGAGCTGAGCTCGACTCAGCGTGGCGGCAGTTTGCGCACCGTGAGGATCTGCTCGCAGCGCCCCACCGCCCCGTGTGCGTCGTGCAGAGTGGTCGCGGTGAGGCCGACGCCCTGCTCGCCCAGGGTGACCAGGGTGTCGAAGCCGACCCACTGGCCGGGTCCGCCGACCGGCTCGCGATAGAGATGCACCGACACGTCGATATTGGGGAACATCCACTCGCTGGGGTCGACGCGCGTGTTCATCCCGTTGGCGGTGTCGACCAGGCCGAGGTAGGCCGCGACCGGCGAGACCTCCTCGTCGGCGACGACGGTCAGGGGCGTGCGGATCCACGCCCGGCCCCGACCACGCTCGCGATCGGGCGCGCCGACGAACTCGATGGAACGGATGTAGCCGCCGCCCCACATCTGCGAGGGCTCCCAGGTCGCCCAGCCCTCCGGGCCGGCCATCGGCTCGGGGAAGCCGCCCGCCACGGCAGCGGAGTCGTGCTGCGCCAGCCGCCAGGCCGTCGCGCGGATGACCTCGCGGCGCCCGGCGATGGCGACCGCTTCGATCATCTCGATGGTGCGCCCCGGCCGCACGGTGCGCACCTGGACGCTCGTCGGCAGCGCCGGGATCATCCCGAGGATCTCGTAGGTGACTCGCGCGAGCTGCATCTCCGGCCGCGGCTCGTGCCGGGTCAGCGCATGCGCCACCAGACCGGATACAGGCGCCATGTGCTGCTCGTGCGGGTTCCACGCGCCCTGGGTGTTGAGCGTCGGCTGGAACTCGGTGTCCGACAGCCGCACGTAATACGCGCTCGGGTGCTCTTGCAGGTCGGGAAGGGCGTCGAAGTCCACGATCGCCACACTAGTGAGTCGGCTACGGCCCGGCGCGGGGGCGGGTCAGTCGCCCAGCCGGTATGCCGTGTGCCCACCCCGCGGGGGTGGGTCAGTCGTCCAGGCCGTAGGCCGCCGCCACGGGAGCCTTGGCGACCCGTTGACGCTGCTCGCCCAGGCCGTCGATGGCCAACTCGACAACGTCACCGTCTTGCAGGTAGGGGAAGCGGCCCGACAGCGCAACGCCTTCGGGGGTGCCGGTGAGGACGAGGTCGCCGGGGTCGAGGGTCATGACCTGGCTCAGGGCGCGCACGATGCTCGCGACGTTGAAGATCATGTCGGCGGTGGTCGAGTCCTGCCGGACGTCGCCGCTGACCCAGGACTGCAGGCGCAGGTCCTGCACGTCGGGGATTTGGTCGATCGGCACGAGCGCCGGACCCACCGGGCAGAAGGTCGGCGCCGATTTGCCCTTGGACCACTGCCCGCCCGAGATCTCCAACTGGAAGGCCCGCTCGGAGACGTCGTTGGCGATGGTCACCCCGGCGACGCAGTCCAGGGCCTCGGAGTCCGACGCCAGGTTGGCCGCAGTCCGGCCGATGACGAGGGCGAGTTCGACCTCCCAGTCGAGCTTCTCGGCCCCGGCCGGCATCCGGATCTCATCGAACGGCCCGACGACGGTGTTGGGGTGCTTGAAGAAGACGACCGGGTGGGCGGGGGGCGCGATGCCCGACTCGGCCGCGTGGGCTGCGTAATTGGCGCCCAGGCAGATCACGGCGCCGGGCCGGGCGATCGGCGCACCGATGCGGTCCTTGCCGGCTTCGATGCGGCGCAGGCT
>JADJVI010000015.1 GCA_016710645.1 Actinomycetales bacterium
CACGAGTGGTGGGATCCCTCGACCTTCGTCGACCTCGGCACGATCCCGGCCGCGCGCATCGAGGAGCTGTCGGAGGGGCGGCTGTCGCTCGACGTGCCGGTGTTGCTCAACAAGGAGGTCGTCGAGCACGACGTCGCGATCGTCGTCGGGCCGGTCCTGCCGCACGAGGTCGTCGGCATTTCCGGAGGCAACAAGTACTTCTTCCCCGGCGTCGCCGGCCAGCAGATCATCGACGTCTCGCACTGGCTCGGCGCGCTCATCACGTCAGCCGCGATCATCGGCACGACCGGCCTGACGCCTGTCCGCGCGCTCATCAACGAGGGCGCCGCGCTCGTGCCGACCGAGAAGCTCGCCCTCAAGGTCGTCGTCGAGGCAGGCAGCGACGCGCTGCACTCGATTTCCTATGGCGACACCATCTCGGCGTGGGCCGACGCGGCCGAGGTCTGCGCGGCGACCCACGTCGAATACCTCGACGCTCCCGTGCCCCGCGTGCTCTCGCTCATCCCGCCGCTCTACAAGGACATTTGGACGGCGGCCAAGGGGTTCTACAAGCTCGAGCCGGTCGTCGCCGACGGCGGTGAGGTCATCCTCTATGCCCCCGACATCACCGAGATCGCCCAGATGCACCCAGAGATCTACGAGATCGGCTACCACTGCCGCGACTACTTCGTGAAGCAGTGGGACCGCTTCAAGGACGTCCACTGGGGCGTGCTCGCGCACTCGACGCACCTGCGCGGGGCGGGCACTTACGACGCGGCGACCGGGCAGGAGCGGCTCCGGGTGCGCGTCACCCTCGCGACCGGCATACCGGAGCAGGTATGCCGTGCAGCGAACCTCGGCTATTTGGACCCGCGCGAGGTCGACATCGCTGCCTTCGAGGCCGACCCCGACACCTTGGTCGTGCCCCAGGCGGGCGAGGTGCTCTTCCGCTTGCGCTGAGCGGTGGAGGCGCGGACGACGAGTTTGGTCGGCAGGACGAGCGGCTCTTGGGAGGGTTTAGCGCCCTTGATCATCGCGACGACGTTGCCAACGGCGATCGAGCCTTGCGAGTGCAGCGGGGCTGCGACGGTCGTGAGCGCGGGCGTGACGATGTCGTCGAGCAGGATGTTGTCGAAGCCCACCACGCTGACGTCGTCGGGCACCGTGACGCCCATCGCCTGGAAGCCCTTGATGAGGCCGATCGCCATCTGGTCGTTGTAGGCGAGCACGGCCGAGGAGGGGCGCTCGGCGAAGTCGCGAGCGGCACGCAGTCCAGCGCGGATGGTCGGCATGTAGGAGCCGAGCCGGCGGACCTTGAGATCGAGCTCATGGCCCGCCTCGAGGACCGCGCGCCAGCGCACTCCGTCGGCCCAACTCGCCTCTGGCCCAGCGATGTACGTGATCGTCGAGTGGCCGAGGCTGCCGAGGTGTTCCATGGCGCGGCGCACCCCGCGGGGGTTGTCGGTGACGACGGAGTGCACGTCGGGCAGCACCCGGTTGAGCACGACCGTCGGCACCTGCTTGGCCATCATCCGGATCGCGGAGTCGCTCATCCGGCTGCTGGACAGGACGATGCCGTCGACCGAGCCGAGGGCACGCTCGACCGCGATTCGCTCGGCGCGGCTGGACTCTTGTGTGTCGCAGAGCATGAGGGCGTAGCCGTTGACCGAGGCGGAATCGTGGGCGCCGCGGATGATCTCGACGTAGAAGGGGTTGCCGATGTCAGAGACGAAGAGCGCAAGGGTGCGCGTCTTCTTGTGGGTCGGCGCGCCCGACTCGGTCGTCGTGACGCGGTAGCCGAGTTCTTCGGCAACGGCCCGGATGTGCGCGGCGGTCTGAGCGCTGACCCTGCCGGGGCGGGAGAACGCTCGCGACACCGTCGACGGCGCCACACCGGCCGCCTTGGCGACGTCGTAGACGGTCGGGCGCTTCTGCATGAGTCACACGGTAGGACGTGGGCAGGGCGCGTGGGCCCGACAGCGCCGGGCAACACCTGGCAACTCCGTTGCCACGGGCTGGGTGCGAGGCGCACGGACGACGAACGAGCGGGTATGCCGTGCACTCGCTCCGCCTCCGGGCTGGGCTGGCCCGGCTGGTCCGTCTGCGGCGCCTGTCTGTTTGGTCCGTTAGCTCACGGCGGGCCACAGAGTCCGCTGCCACCGAGCAGTCATGCGCTCGCGAATGTCCACGAGCACCTCTGGTGGCGCCACCCGCGAGACCGCGTCATGCACTCGCAGCATGGTCTCGCGGACTTCCTGCTCCGCAGCCGGGACAGAGATGCCCCACGTGGAGGCCTCTTGCACGAAGTCGGCAACGGTGACGGTGTCGATGCTGGTCTTGCCGTTGATGACATGGCTAGTCCCACGGAATCGTCGATCGAGATCCATCACCGGCGCTGTGTCATAGAGCGGGGCAAGACTCACCGCGCCGCGTTCATCGAGCAGCAACGAGTAGTTCTTCGAGTGAGCGTCCCCGTTGCCGATCATGACATTGAAGACCACGGCCCGAAGCAGGGCCAAGCGGAATGCGGCTGGGTCCTCAGCCCGATTCGCTGCCAGCGCGACGACTCGGGAGAGCCGCGAGCGCCGGGCTTCGTATTCGGCGACGCTCTCGTACTTGGCCTGAGGGTCCAGGCCCAGGGCCTGGCAGAGGTCCTCTTGATGGATCCGCCGGCCGTCAGGCCCGCGGTCGTAGCGCGTGACGACGATCGCCGCGCGTCCGTCGAACGTGGCACGACGGGATTGCGCGGCCGGCATACCAGCAGCGTCAGCCAACCGTAGGGCCCAGTCCTCGGACTCGATGAGGTGAGGAACGACGGCATCTGTCAGCGGTTCAGGCTTGACGATGTGCGTCGACGCAGCGCCCCCCTCGGGCCATCCCCACCCCCCTCCCGGCATGGCCGTGAGCAGCACCTTGTCTTGCAGCCCAGCCAGCGACGCCTGCAAGTGGCTCCCCTCCGGGGGGTGGTAGGTGGGCAGATCGGCGATCAGACGGTCGACTTCAAGCGACGTCAAGGGACGAACTATTCCGGCGCCCGGCACCTCCCCGCGGGGCAGGAACTGGATGGCACCTGCGCACTCTTGGCCGATGTGAGCCAGTAGCTCCATCTTGTCGATAGCGGTGACGTTGTAGATGGCCGCCAGGTGTCGGCGCAGGTTGCCTTCGGGAAGCAGCCCTTCGAGGAACGCCGAGACGGGCCGATGGTCGCCGTCCGTGATCGGACGAGTGCCGACCGGCAACGACAGTGACAGCGGACGTGCGCCGGTGCCGAACCGGTCCAGAGCGGCCACAGTCCATTCGAGCCGATACCGGAACGGGCGAGGCTCGGTCAGGGTGGCCACGTGGTGACCGTAGAGCCACACATCGAGCGCCCGACGAGTTCTAGCCATCGGTGACCCGGACTCGGGCGAACTTGGGCACGATGACGACTTCGCGCCCAAGCTCCGCGAGCGCCCTGACCACCGTGTCCATGCTCACCGAACCTCCTCGCTCCAGCCTTGATACCGTCATCCGACTGACTCCGAGCACCGCCGCAAGGTCCGCCTGCTGCCATCCCTTCTCGACCCTGGCGTCCCGGATGGCCGCCCCCAGGTCTGCCGGGGTCAGAGCTCGCGCGTGATACATATGTCGATCATATCGTCATATTGGCGAAATGATCGATATTTGTTACCGGCGGATGCGACGCCCCCGAAGCACCCGCCCCGTCCGTCGCTCGACCAGGTGACGCAGATGGCCCTTTCGGCGGGAGCGAAAGGGCCATCTGAGTCACATCGTGGGCGGGGGAACGCGCGACAAGACGTGGCAACTGGTTGCCACACGGCATACCGAGGCGGCCTACTGGGAGCGAGCCCTCCACGAAAGGACGAGCCCCCCATGCTGCGCCCCCAGGACACCGCCACCCGCGAACGCCGCAACCTCGACGGCCTCTGGGACTTCGCCTTCGACCCCGAGGGCGTCGGCCGCAGCGAGGGGTGGTTCCGCACCTCGCTCGCCCGACGCCCCGGCGCCCGGCAGATGGCGGTGCCGGCCAGCTACAACGACCTGTTCACCACGCGCGAGACGCACGATCACATCGGCGAGGTGTGGTACCAAACCACCGTCCACATCCCCCGCGGCTGGGATGGGCGCCGCGTGCTCGTCCGCTTCGAGTCAGCGACCCACGGCGCCACGGTCTGGGTTGACGATGTCGAGATCGTCTCCCACCAGGGCGGTTACCTACCCTTCGAAGCCGACCTCGCGCCATACCTCGCCGCCTCTCCCCGCACGACGGTGCGCCTGACCGTCGCCGTCGACAACCGCCTCTCCTTCCAGACCATCCCGCCGGGCGTCATCGAGTCGACCCCGGCCGGCCCGCGGCAGGTCTATTGGCACGACTTCTACAACTACGCCGGCATCCACCGCTCGGTCTGGCTCTACAGCACCGCGCCCGCGCACCTCACCGACGTCACGGTCACGACCGGTTTCGAGGGCACGACCGGGCAGATCGGGTATGCCGTGCAGTCGGCTGCCGCTGCCGGGCTCACCACGACCGTCGACCTCTACGACGCCGAGGGCACCCTCGTCACGTCCGCGACCGGCGCCGAGGGCTCACTGACCGTCCCCGACGTGCACCTGTGGGGCCCCGGCGACGGCTACCTCTACGACCTGCACGTCCAACTTCGTTCGGACAGTGGGGTACTCGTCGACGACTACCACCAGAGCGTCGGCGTGCGCACCGTCGAGGTCCGCGGCACCCAGTTCCTCGTCAATGGAAAACCCTTCTACTTCAAGGGTTTTGGCATGCACGAGGATCACATCACGATCGGCAAGGCGCACAGCAACGCCGACATGATCCGCGACGTCGAGCTGCTGCACTGGATCGGTGCCAACTCCTTCCGCACGTCGCACTACCCCTACTCCGAAGACGTCATGGACTACGCCGACCGGCACGGCCTGCTCGTCATCGACGAGACGCCGGCGGTCGGCATCAACCAGGGGCTCGGCGGCGGCATCTTCGGCGGCCAGGGCTATGTCACGTTCAGCCCCGAGACGACCAACGACGTCACCCGTGAGGTGCACGCCCAGGTCATCCGCGACCTCATCGCCCGCGACAAGAACCACCCGTGCGTGGTCATCTGGTCGATCGCCAACGAGCCCGAGTCCGACACCCAGGGCGCGCAGGACTACTTCCGCCCGCTCTTCGACGTCGCACGGGAGGCCGACCCGACGCGCCCCGTCGGCTTCGTCAACGTCATGCTCGCCCCGCACGGCCGCTGCCGGGTCAGCCAGTTCGCCGACGTCAGCATGATCAACCGCTACTACGGCTGGTACGTCCAGACCAACGACCTCGCCAACGCCCGCATCGCCTTCGCGACCGAGCTCGACGGGTGGGCCAGCGACGGCAAGCCGATCATCATCACCGAATACGGCGCCGACACCTATCCCGGCCATCACCAGCTCCCGGCGCAGCCCTGGTCGGAGGAATACCAACTCGACTACCTCGACATGAACCACGCGGTCTTCGACGCCTGCCCCGCCGTCGTCGGCGAGCACATGTGGAACTTCGCCGACTTCATGACGACCGCCGGAATCATGCGCGTCGGCGGCAACAAGAAGGGTGCCTTCACCCGCGACCGCCAGCCCAAGATGGCCGCCCACCACCTGCGCGCCCGCTGGCTGCCCGGCATACCGAAGGAGCACGCGTGAGCGACACTGCTGGTATGCCGTCCGCCCACCCCCCGCTCGGCGCTCTCCTCGGCACCGACCCCGGTTCCAACCCCGGCCCGGACCTCGGCTCGGGGCTCGGCGCGGGTCTCGGGCCGGACCTCGCAGCCAAACTCGCCCGCGCCCAAGCCTCACTCGACGGGATCGCGCGCCTCGGGGTCGCCTACTCGGGTGGGGTCGACTCGGCGGTCCTGCTCGCGATCGCCGTCCGCACCCTTGGCCCGGCCAACGCCCTCGGCATCCTCGGCGTGTCCCCCAGCCTGGCCGCGGACGAACGCCGCGCCGCACACGAGACGGCCACCCTGATCGGCGCTCGCGTCGTCGAGGCGCCGACCCGGGAAGGTGACCGGACGGCATACCGGGCCAATGGCCCCGACCGGTGTTTTCACTGCAAGGACGAACTCTTCACTGTCACCGCGGCCCTCGCCGCCGAGCACGGGCTCACCGCGATCGCCTACGGCGAGAACGCCGACGACATCGTCCGCCCCGACCGACCCGGCTCGCGCGCGGCGACCGAGCACGGCGTGCTGCGGCCGCTCGCGGACGCCGGGATGACGAAGGCGGACGTGCGCGCGCTCGCCGAGGCGTGGGGTATGCCGTGCGCCGACAAGCCCGCGGCCCCGTGTCTGGCGTCGCGGATCCCGCACTTCAGCGAGGTGACGCCGGAGAAGCTCGCCCAGGTCGAGGCGGCCGAAGCGGCGCTGCGGTCGCTGGGCTTTGCCGACTCGCGGGTGCGTCACCACGGCGAGGTCGCCCGCGTCGAACTCCTTGACGCCGATTTGTCGCGTGCTGTCGCGTCTCCGATGCGCGAGCTGCTGCTCGGGGCGGTGCGGGCGGCGGGGTTCCGGTTCGTCGCGCTCGACCTCGGCGGCATCCAGTCCGGCGCGTTCACGCTGCCGCTCGTCGGGGTGACCCATGGACGCTGACGGCCCCGACCACGTGCTGGACTTCGCCCGGGCTGCGCGTCGGGGTTACCCCGAGGCGGTCTATTGCGAGGGGAAATCCCCCGCCCAGGTCGAAGCCATCGCCCGCGCGGTCCTGGCCCGCGCGCAGGCTGCCTCTGCCTCGGAAGCCGAAATCGCCGCGTTCGAGTCGTCCCAGTCGGACGTCCAGCCGAACGTCCAGTCCGACGTAGCCGACAGGTGCCCGACGTCCGTCGTTGGAGCCACGTCCGGCACAGGGTCCGGGCCCGGCCCTACGGCCGCGCTCGGCGCCGCGGCGGTGCACGGCATACCGTGCACGCTCTTCACCCGCGCGAGTGCTGAGCACGCGGCGGCCGTGAAGCGGGTGCTGCCCGACGCCTTCCATGACGAGGTCGCGCGGTTGCTGGCCTGGCCGCCGGTGCGGCCCCAACCCACCGGAGGGCTCGTCGTCGTCGTCTGCGCCGGCACCTCGGACCTGCCGGTCGCCCGCGAGGCTCTGCTCACCGCTCGCCACCTCGGCCGCGAGGCGACCCTGGTCGCCGACGTCGGGGTGGCTGGGCTACATCGCGTGCTCGCTCAGGTGGACTTGCTGCGGTCCGCGCGGGCCATCGTTGTCGTCGCCGGAATGGACGGAGCGCTGCCAGCTGTGGTCGCTGGTCTCGTCTCGGCGCCCGTCGTGGCGGTGCCGACGTCGGTCGGATATGGCGCGAGCTTCGGCGGGATTGCTGCGCTGCTGTCAATGCTCAATGCGTGTGCGCCGGGGATTGGCGTGGTCAACATCGACAACGGCTACGGCGGCGGACACCTCGCCGCTCAGATCGCCGCGGATCGTCGCTAGTCGATGATCGCTCGACGTGTAACCATGCCCTAGCTGACATCGCCGCCAAACATGGCATAAAAGATCGTCTAGCACTTGACATAGGACATCTGTTCTATAGAATAGATGTATGACGATCACGCAGCTTGACCAACAGCCAGGCGGCGGTATGCCGTCCGGCCGGGTCTCGTCGGCTGCGTCGGCTGAGCCGTCGGCGCCAGCCGCTGG
Source organism: Actinomycetales bacterium (assembly GCA_016710645.1). GTDB lineage: Bacteria > Actinomycetota > Actinomycetes > Actinomycetales > Dermatophilaceae > Phosphoribacter. The sequence continues at coordinate 7,651 of JADJVI010000015.1, forward strand.
CTTCGCGGCGGGTGGGGTGCAGAGTGACGAGCGGGTGACGCCGAGGGTGGCGGGGTTTCCGACAACGCTGGTGCACACGACCTTCGACCGGATCCACGCCCGATTGGCCGCTGCTTCTGATGGTGGCTTGGTGATCTCGTCGGCGGACATCCACGAAGTCGACCGGATCGCGCGCCGGGCCGAGGCGCTGCGGTTGGCGTTGGTGGCCAAGGCAGATGCGCAGCAGGTGCATCGCCGGTTCGGGCATTCGTCGACGTCGGCGTGGGTCGCTGCGACCACTCGAAGTGGGGGTGCGAGCGCCCAACGAGACGTTGTGCTCGCGACGGCGTTGGCAGACGGGTTGGACCTCACGCGTGAGGCGTTCGAGGCTGGTGAGGTCTCCGTGCCCAATGTCGGGATCGTCGTGCGAACCATGAACAAGCTCCCCAAGACGCTGACGCCGGTGGAGCGGGAGAAGGTCCAGACCTCCCTGGTGCGCCAGGCTGCCCATCTGAACCCGGGCAAGTTCGATCGCGCCGCGAAGGTGGCGTTGGCTGCCGCGGAGAAGACCGCAGCCGAGGTCGCGGACCACCTTGAGGCCCAACTGTTGGATGAAGAACGCCGGGCCTACCGGTCCTCGACCGTGACCCTGCGTGACCTGGGCAACGGCACCACCGAGTTGCGGGCGCTGCTGCCCACGACGGTCGCGGGGATTCTTCGGAAGGTGCTGCAGACGATGACCGCACCCCGCCGCGACCACCTGCGCCACGCCGCGGAGAAGTCGCTGGCCGATGGACAGACCCCAGCCGGGTGCTTCACCGACGGATCCGTCGCGGCTGACCTACTCAGTGCCACCGGCACGGGCGGCACGGGCGCAGGCGCTCACACGACGACTGGCGCGACCGGGCGGACGGCGGGACCCTTCGGCCAGGAGCCATTCGGGATCGGCACCACTGCGGCCGCGGCAACGACCTGCGCGAGCGGACACCGGAGCGAGGGGCGGAACGCCGACTGGGCCGATATCGACTGGGCCCACCGCCGCGGACGCGCGCTCACCGAGCTGATCGAACACCTGGACACCGAGAAGCTCACCGGGAAAGTCGCCTCCACCGTCATCGTCACCATGACCGCCGAACAAGTCCTCGGCGCAGCAAAAGCCGCCCAACTCCAGCAGACGATCCTCGAGGCGACCGGCACCCTGAGCAACATGACCCCGAGCTCCGGGGCTGCGACCACCGACACCGGGGTGTTGATCTCGGCGAGTGCGGCCAGGCGGATCGCCTGTGCTGCCGACATCATCCCCGCCGTCCTCGGGGGGCCGAGTCAGATCCTCGACCTGGGCAGACAGAACCGGTTCTTCAACGACCACCAACGCACCGCCCTCGCGACCATCTACGAGACCTGCGCCGCGGCAGACTGCGACCGACCGTACGCGTGGTCCGAGCTACACCACGAAGACCCCTGGTCCAAGGGCGGGTTCACCGACCTCGACAAAGCCCTACCCCTGTGCGGCTACCACCACCGCAAGATGCATGACCCCGGCTACCACCACCAGATCACCCGAGAGGTGCACTCACACGGCAACAGCGCGGGGGCGAAGACCGTCCTCTTCACACTCCGGGCATAAGGCCGCCGCCTCCGGCGACGAAGTCCGCCCACTTCCCGCTGCGGACCTGGCGCGACTCGTCGGGGACGAAGAGAGCTGGGTGGATCAACACGTCGGACCGGCCGCGGGAAACCTCAGCCCGATGGTTCCCACAAAGCGCCCGGCACCAACCCGATGGTCACCGCCGCGGCTTGCGCCAGCGTCAAGACATCCCGCACGGGCCGCCCCAACCGCGCAGCCGCCGCCCGCGCGTCCTCGAACTCCACGGTCGCCTGCACGATCCGCCCACCCCGCGAACCCACCTTCACCGACACGGTCTCGCCCTCGACCACCACGGGCACCCACGACCGCGCGAGGGAATGCCGTGCGACGGCATACTCGCGCACCCCGAGCGTCGACGTGTGAGCGAAGAAGGCGTCCCGCACACCGCCGACGAGCGCGGGTGCGACGAGAGCATGCACCGTGTGGGCAGGCCGACCCTTCTTCATGAGAATCGGCGTGAGCCAGGCATCGAGCGCTCCCGAGTCGAGCAATGCCTCGATGACCGTCGGCCATATGCGCGGATCGAGGTCATCGACATTGGCCTCCAGGATCAGCAGCGACTCGGTCTCAGTGGAGTTGCTCGGGTCGGTAGTCCTCGCGTCGCTCGTCGTCGCGTCGGTCGTTGTTGCCTCGGTGAACTCCGCGGAGGCCCTCGTCGCGTCGGTGGTCGTCGCGCCCGAAGCATCGCTCGCAACAGTGCCGTTGGCGACGCCTGAGCGCGAATCCCCGCTCGGCACCCCACCGAGCGCCCCATCCCTCAAGGCACCCTCAGCCGGCCTGAAATCACCAACGATCGCCCGCACCACATTGGCCCGGTCCGCCCTGTCACGAGACCCAGCCCCCACGCCGACACGCAGCACCCGACCCGCCGGCACAACAGGCGCCCAGCCCGCCAGCGTCGTCACCAGCGCCACCCCGGTCGGCGTCGCCAACTCCCCAAGATCCGGCTCCGACCCGCCCGCCACCACCGGCCACCCGGCCCGACTCACGAGCGACAACACCGCTGGCCCCGGCACCGGCAACCGGCCGTGGGCGGCCCGCACCGAGCCCGACCCCAGCGCGATCGCCCCGGCCCGCACCGACGACGGCGACACCGACCCCACGAGGTCGACCAAGGCCGCGCACACCCCGACCACATCGGCGATGGAATCCCACGACCCGACTTCGTGGAACTCCACCGCATCGGCCGGTATGCCGTGCACCTCGCCTTCCGCCTCGGCCAGGTGAGCGAAAACGCTTGTAGCGCAACGGCATACCTCGGCATCTAAGCTCGAAGCAGAGGCGAGCAGCCCCCGGATCGTCGCCCACGACCGATGCGGGTGATCCTCGACCACGGACGCGACTTCAGCCCGAGCGCCTCGCAATCCGCCTCTCTCGCAAGCCGATAGCTCGATCGCTATCGCGCCCGGCACCACCGACTCGACCGCTGCTCGCACGGCATCAAGAGCGGCCCCGGCATCGAGCAGAGCTCCGAGCAGCATGTCGCCAGCGGCCCCGGCCGAGAGGTCCAGCCAGACACTCGGCGACGAATTCCCCATCCCTCAGGCCTCATCCGGGATCTGAGCCAGCACCAAGAATCCCTGGCCGGGCACCGACGACCACTCGACCGTGCCGTCCAGCGCCGCGACCCGCTCGGTCATTCCGACCAGCCCGTGCCCGGGGGTGATCGGATCCGCGCCCTGGCCGTCGTCGTGGACCGACACGACGATCCACCCGTCGCGGCGGTGCACCTCGACCCACGCGTGATCGGCCTGTGCATGCTTGGCGGCATTGGTCAGCGACTCCTGCACCACCCGACAGATCGCCTCACCCTGCGAACGACTCACCTCATCGAGCGTGGCGTCGAGGTCAAGCGACACCGCCGGCCGCGGCAGGCTGCGCGCCGTACGCGTGATCTGGTCGCGCAGACTGACCGGCCCGTCGCGCAACTGGGTCACCGCTCCGCGCACGTCGCGGATGAGACCCGCAGCCAGGGCGCGCGCGTCGGCCACGAGTTCCTCGGTCGCGGGTGTCGTATGCCGTGCGATGAGTTCCAGCGTGAGGGACAGGGTGGTGACCTGGTTGCCCATGCTGTCGTGCAGTTCGCGGGCAATGCGCAGTCGTTCGTCGGCGGCGCTGACCTCGGCGAGGCGGGCCTGGGTGGCGGCGAGGTCGGCATTGGTCTGCACGAGCCGCGCGTTAGTCAGCTCGAGCTCGCGCGCGACAGCCTCGGACTTGTCCCGCTCGCGGGCCGATCTCACGACGACATCCACCATGAGCGAGGCGAAGAAGATCAGGGCGCCGTAGACGACGGCCCAGACAATGGTGGCGCCCTTGACCGCCAGAATGGCCATGAGGGCGACGACGAGGAAGACGCCGAGCGCGACAAGCCCACGGGTTTGCAGCGACCAGCCGCATGCCCCGGCGAGCAAGACCAGGAAGACCGGCGCGATCTCGTCGACGCCCCACACCCAGTTGGCCCCGAGTGCCGCTGCGACTCCCCCGACCATGGCCCAGCGATCCGACGGCTGGGGGCGAACCAGGGCGTCGGAGAGCATGACGAAACAGATCAGAACGACAACGGAGAGCACCCACCACAGCGCCGGCACCTCGGCTCGGCGGTGCGAGAGTGCCGCTGGGAGCACGACCCCGGCCCAGGCCACGACGCCGCCGATGGCGGCCAGGATCGTCGTCGCGTCGCGCGGGGCACGCAACGACCGGGCAGCCGACTCGCTCACCGGCCCAGCCTATGAGCCACCGTGACGCCGGACAATGGCGATCTATCGGGCGCCCGCGCTCGGACTGCTGACGGATTAACGGGCGATGAGACCCAGCTCGATGGCTCGCAGCACCGCGCGGGTGCGGTCGCGGACGCCGAGCTTGAGCAGGATGGCCGAGACGTGGTTCTTGACCGTGCCCTCGGCCAGGTGCAGAGCCTTGGCGACCTCGCGATTGGAGTAACCCGCGGCGAGCAGACGCATGACCTCGACCTCGCGCTCGCTGAGCGGCTGGACGTCGACGTCGCCGGCTCCTGGGCCGCCCGGCGTGGGGTTGGTTCCACCGGTGACCAAGCGTTCCAACATGCCAGCCGTCAGTCCGGGTTGGATGACCCGTCCACCGGAAGCCAGGGTCTCGATGCTCTCGACGAGCTGCTTGAGGGTGACGTCTTTGAGCAGGTAGCCGCGGGCACCCAGACGCAGGGCCTCGAAAATCGCGTCGTCGTCATCGAAGGTCGTGAGCACCAGCACCGGTGGCAGGTCGATGCCGCGCATGCCCGCGACCCGCAGCATCTCCAGACCACTCATGCGCGGCATCCGCAGGTCGAGCAGCACCACGTCAGGATGGTGTTCCTCGATGGCCGCGAGTCCGGCATGGCCGTCATCAGCCTCGGCGATGACCGTGACGTGGGGGCTCAGCGCCAGCAATGCCTGAATCCCTTGGCGCACCAGGTGCTGGTCGTCGACGATGACGACACGGACCGGCGACAGCTCGCTCGGCGCGTCCTCGGTCATCGTGATCCCACTCCTGCCGTTGCCTGCCCGCAGGGCCGGAGCATAGCTACGGGTTCGTCGCTACGGTTCACCGACCCTCATTCCTCCAGGGCAGGCTATAACCCCGAACGCCCTAGCCTGTCTCCGAGCCCAGCGTAGGTTTAGTCGGACATTCCGGACTCGTGCCAGAAGTCATGGCCGAAGGTCATGACCACAGGCACATGTGGTCACCCGTGAATCCCCTGCAAGATAGTGAACACGAAGGAAGCACGACGGGCGCAGATGCGGCGCGAGGGAACGGCGGACGACCTTCGGACAACGCAGGGCTGGGGCAGGTTTTACCAGAGGGTTCTGCATTAGAGCCTTGGGTGAAGGTGATGAGGTTGCTTCGGGCGCAAGCCCGAGAGGGGACAACCGCAATCATGACCTTCGCCCAAGGCTCTCACCCTTTTCTGGACGCTTGACCGCTGGGCAGATAGCTCGGGCCGGGTAAACGTGAGAAGCAACGCCTCGTCGTCGCGACTGATCTCGACGGCCACCCCCTCGTCGAGATCCTCGGCTCGAAGCGACCACGCCCATCGGGCCGCCACAAGGCACGCACGACCGCGCCTGCGAGCGCTTCTCGGGAACGCTCCTCATCCTTGGCGATGTCCGGCGACAGCGCAGGGCGCGGCTATCCCCTCTTCGGGGGATCCGCACTGCCGGGCAGGACCAGGTATGCCGTGACAACCTTCCAGGGTCAGCGGCGGGAACCCCAAAGAACCAAGGCACGGGAGTCGCTCACGCCGCGGACCGGGCGCTGCCCCGGGCGCATCGCGACGATCTCGCCGCTGCGGCCGGCGGCAAAGACCCGCCCAGAGCGGTGCCGTATGCCGTCCAGCTCGGCGGTGAGTTCGCGCACCTGAGAACGTAGTTGGCCGACCTCGCGCTCCAGGTCGAGGATCCGCTGGATCCCGGCGAGGCTGACGCCTTCTTCCTGGGAGAGCCGCTGGATCTCGCGCAGCAGGCTGACGTCGCGCGCGGAGTAGCGCCGCCCCCCGCCGCGGGTGCGGGAGGGCGACACCAAGCCGAGCCGGTCGTATTGCCGCAGCGTCTGGGCATGCATGCCCGCCAGCGTTGCCGCGACCGAGATGACGAAGACGGGGGTGTCCTCGTCGGGCACGAAGCGGCTCATGACGGCGACCTCATGATGGAGTCCTCATGATCGACACCGCAGGACAGCGACGTCATGGGGCCTCAGGACGACGATCACACGGCTTGCGTTCATGATCGCGATCTCACTCGGCCGCGCGGGCCATCAGGTCGGCCCGCGGGTCGACATCGACCTCGTCGGCCGCCAACGCCTCCAGCGCGGCGCGAGCCGCGTCCGTGAGCCGCTGCGGTACGACGACCTGCACGGTGGCCAGCAGATCGCCGGTGCCCTTGGCCGTCTCGACGCCGCGCCCCCGCACGCGCAGCACCCGACCACTCGGGGTGCCCGGCGCAACCTTGACCCGCACCGGCTTGCCGGTGAGCGTCGGCACCGACACCGTCGCGCCCAGTGCAGCCTCGGCGAAGGTCACCGGCAGGTCGACGGTGAGGTTGAGCCCGTCGCGACCGAAGACGGGGTGCGGGGTGACGGTGACGTGCAGGATGAGGTCACCCGGTTCGCCGCCGGATTCCGAGGGCGCACCCTTGCCGCGCAGCCGGATCTTCTGGCCGTCCTTGACCCCGGCCGGGATCTTCGTCGTCACCGGGCCGGTCGGACCGGTGAGGTGGACCGTGTCGCCGGTCACGGCTTGCCGGAAGCCCAGCGTCACCGTCGCCTCGATGTCCTGACCACGCCGGGGTCCGCGCGTCGCGCCGAAGCCGTCGAAACCGTCGAAACCCTGCCCGGCATACCGGCCTTGGCCGCCCGCACGCCCGGCACCGCCACCGAAACCGCCGCCGCCGAAGAGCCCGCCGAGCAGGTCCTCGAGGTCGGGTTGCGCGCCGCCGCGGCCACCACTGGTGGTGAAGCGGACGTTGGGCCCGCCGCCGGCCCCTCCCCCGAACATGCCGGAGAAGAGGTCTTCGAACCCGCCGGCGCCCCCCGGCGCGCCCGCGGTGAAGCGGGCGCCGCCGTGGGTCATCGCACGGATCTGGTCGTATTGCTGGCGCTGCTCGGGGTCGGAGAGCACGGCATACGCCTCGCCGACGTCCTTGAAGCGCTCCTCGGCCTTCGCGTCACCCGCGTTCTGGTCGGGGTGCAGTTTGCGGGCCAGCTTGCGGTAGGCCTTCTTGATGGTCGCCTCGTCGGCGTCCTTCGCGACGCCGAGGGTGGCGTAGAAGTCCTTCTCGATCCAATCCTGACTCGCCATCATGCACCTCCTTCTCGGCGTGGCGGGTTACTCGGGGTCGGCAACGGCAACTCGAGCCGGCCGCACGACACGGTCACCAAGGCGGTAACCGCGCTGCAACACCTTGACGACGGTCGTCGACGTGGCGTCGGCCGGCACTTCGGCACTGATGTGCATGAGCGCCTCGTGGTGCATCGGGTCGAACTCGTCGCCGTATTCACCGAAGGCCTCGATGCCGAGCTTGGCCAGCACCGCTTCGAGCTTGTCGACGATGACCGCGCTCGGGCCGTCGACGAGGTCGCCGTGCTCACGCGCGAGATGGATCTCGTCGAGCACCGGGAACATCGACTCCAGCACGTGGCTGATGCCGGCCTCGCGGGCCAGCGAGCGGTCGCGGTCGACGCGCTTCTTGTAGTTGACATATTCGGCCTGCAGCCGGCGCAGGTCCTCCAGCCGCTCGGCGGCAAGCACCGCGTCGGGGCTTTCGGGGGCGGCAGAGCCGGCCTGGTATGCCGTGCCCGTCGCCTCCCCGCCCGCGGCGCTATCGGCACCGTCTGAGCTGTCGGTGGGGAGCGTCGGCTCGGTCGAATCGCCTTCTGGCGCAAGGCCATCCGACACGACCGGCTCGCCAGCAGCTGCGTGGTCAAACGCCGTGTGGTCGAACTCGTCGAAGCCACCCGGCTCGGCTGAGGTGCGGTCACCCGGATGGGCGGGGCCGTGGTGCGGCCCCGCCCCTCCGCGGTGTGAACCAGGGGTCACTTGGTGTCCTCGTCGTCGACGACCTCGGCGTCCACGACATCGTCATCCTGCGACGCCCCGGCACCAGAGCCGGCGTCGGACCCAGCCGAACCGGAACCGGCGCCCTCACCGGCAGCCGCCTGCGCGGCATACATGGCCTGTCCCATCTTCTGGGAGACCTCGGAGAGGTGGGCGGTCTTGGCCTTGATGTCCTCGATCGAGGCGGTGGAGTCCTTGGCGACGGCGGCCTTGAGGTCGGCGAGCGCGGACTCGGTCTCGGACTTCTCCGCGGCCGGGACCTTGTCGCCACTGTCGGCGAGGAACTTCTCCGTCGAGTAGACCAGCTGCTCGGCGGTGTTGCGGACCTCGATCTCCTCGACGCGCTTCTTGTCCTCCTCGGCGTGCGCCTCGGCCTCGCGGACCATGCGCTCGATCTCGTCCTTGGGCAGGGCGGACCCGCCGGAGATCGTCATGGACTGCTCCTTGCCGGTGCCCATGTCCTTGGCGGAGACGTGCACGATGCCGTTGGCGTCGATGTCGAAGGTGACCTCGATCTTCGGGATGCCGCGCGGCGCCGGCGCGATGCCGGTCAGCTCGAAGGTGCCCAGCGGCTTGTTGTGCTGGGCGATCTCGCGCTCACCCTGGAAGACCTGGATGAGGACGCTCGGCTGGTTGTCGTCGGCGGTGGTGAAGATCTCCGAGCGCTTGGTCGGGATGGCCGTGTTGCGCTCGATGAGCTTGGTGAAGCGCCCGCCCTGGGTCTCGATGCCGAGGGACAGCGGGGTGACGTCGATGAGGAGCACGTCCTTGCGCTCGCCCTTGAGGACGCCGGCCTGCAGGCTCGCGCCGATGGCGACGACCTCGTCCGGGTTGACGCCCTTGTTGGGCTCCTTGCCGCCGGTGAGCTCCTTGACGACGGCCGTCACGGCCGGCATACGGGTCGAACCGCCGACGAGCACGACGTGGTCGATGTCGGACAGCTTGATGCCGGCGTCGGCGATGACCTTGTTGAAGGGCGCCTTGACGCGGTCGAGCAGGTCCTTGGTCATCGCCTCGAACTGGGCGCGGCTGATCGTCTCGTCGAGGTGGATCGGGCCGTTCTCGCTCATCGAGAGGTACTGCAGGTTGACCGTGGTCGTCGTCGAGCTGGACAGCTCCTTCTTGGCCTGCTCGGCGGCGTCACGCAGCCGCTGCATGGCGATCTTGTCCTTGGACAGGTCGACACCGGTCTGGTTCTTCACCGTGGTGAGCAGGTGGTTGACGATCCGCTCGTCCCAGTCGTCGCCGCCGAGGCGGTTGTCACCGCTGGTGGCCTTGACCTGGATGGTCGAGAAGCCGTCTTCGGGGTCCTTGCCGACCTCGAGCAGGCTGACGTCAAAGGTGCCGCCACCGAGGTCGAAGACGAGGATGAGCTCGTCCTCCTTGCCCTTGTCCAGGCCATAGGCCAGGGCGGCCGCGGTGGGCTCGTTGATGATGCGCAGGACGTTGAGGCCCGCGATCTCGCCGGCCTCCTTGGTGGCCTGGCGCTCGTGGTCGTCGAAGTAGGCCGGCACGGTGATGACCGCATCGGTGACGGGCTCGCCGAGGTAGGCCTCCGCGTCGCGCTTGAGCTTCATCAGCGTGCGCGCGCTGATCTCCTGGGCGGTGTAGCGCTTGCCATCGATCTCGGGCGACTTCCAGTCGGTGCCCATGTGGCGCTTGACCGAGCGGATGGTCCGGTCGACGTTGGTGACGGCCTGGCGCTTGGCGATTTCGCCAACGAGCACCTCACCGTTCTTGGAGAACGCGACGACGGACGGGGTGGTGCGGCCGCCCTCAGCGTTCGCGATGATCGTCGGCTCGCCGCCCTCGAGGACGGAAACGGCCGAGTTGGTGGTACCGAGGTCGATGCCGACCGCACGTGCCATGGGTGTGTCTCCTGCTGGGTTGGGACGGCATACAACTCTTGTATGCCGTGTGGTTGAGTCTTCGGGACTCACCTTGCGTCGGGGAGCTCGTGGTTGTCAAGCTCCGGCTCCGCAAAGTTGCGTCTGATCGACTCAACTTCCAGGTATGCCGTCTTGTTCCCGGCTCGGCGAAGAGGCGCGCCGTATTGATCCTTCGACGCCACAGACAGCTGGGCGAGGTCGACGGTGGCCGATCCGCCCTTGGTCAGCGTCACGGTCAACACCTGCGCCGGGTCGGCGATGGCGATCGAGGCCAGCTTCCGCTTGGGGAGCGCGGGCGCCGAGCGCCGGCAGCGGAGGCGCGCGGCACGGCATACTCGCCGACGAGCACTGGCAGCGGCTGATCAGCCACGAACCCGACTGAGCGCAGGAGAAGCCATGGCCGATGACCTCAAGAGCCGCCTGGTCCCGCGAGTGGTGTCGACACCGGAGTTGCTCCGCCTGGAAACGGTCAGTCGAGATCACGCCTTCAATCAGAACCTGGATCCCGCCTGGCTTGAGAGCGTGATCTCGGTCGAGGGGCATCACCTGATCACCCCAGAGCTGGCCCATCCGGGTCGCGAGCGCGGCGAGGCCGCCCACCTCAGGTCACTGCTGCGCATCCAGCTCAGGACGGACCTGCCGTGGACGGACGCACCCGCGATGCTGTCGCTGCTGGACCTGCCGTTCGAGGTCTTCGAGTCGCTGCCAGAGCCGAGCATCGGAACCCTCAACTGGCTGGTCGACCTCACCACGGCAGGCATACCAACCCAGGCCCAGGTCGCCGAGCAACAGGAACGAACCCAGCTGCAGGTGCGACCGCACGTGCCGCAGGTGCCTCAGCCGATCGCGTCCAACTCATCGGAACGCACGGCATACGTGCCCAATGCACTGCTTTCCCGGCTCGTCGGCGACCGCCTCGTGGCGGTGAGCTTCGTGCTGGACAGCTATCTGCAGCTGCAGTTCGACGAAGCGAACATGAACGTTGGGGTGTGGCCGGTGGTCACTTTCGGCGGTCGACCGTGGCATGCCTCTGACGTCGGCTACGCCGATAGCCTCCGCCACTTGTGCGGCGGGACCGTCGTGAGCACCTCCGAGAAGACCGGTGATGGCCTCCGCATCGGGCTCAGCACTGGAGAGATCCACATCAACCCGACGCTGGACGAGGTCTATGTCGAGATCGCGTTGCTCCGCATGCACCCGGCGCCCGGCGCAAACCAGCCAGGCGAGTGGATGTGCTGGCGTCCCGGCGAGCACTCGTTCGAGCACCTGGGGTGAGTGAAGAAAGGGGCTCTGCGTGGACGAGGGGTCGCGGGTGACGGCGTCGGGGAAGCGGCTCGCGACACGCGCTACCTGTATGCCGTGGAGTCCGGGGCTGACGATGCGACGTGAACATAGATGTATTTTGGATTCATGACATCTACCCTGCTGCAAGTGAGGGGCCTGGACCCGCGTACCCGGGACGAACTCAAGGTAAGAGCGGCCCGCCGGGGGCAGAGCCTCACGGCATACGTGCGCGATCTGCTGGAGCGAGAGGCGAGCACCCCCGACCTTGCGGAGGTGCTGGCCCGGATCGATCACCGCGCGGGCGGCTCTGCCGTATCGAGCGTTGATCTGATCCGTGCCGACCGCGATGGCAAGTGACCCGGAGCCCGCAACGGACGCCGTAATCGTCGTCGACGCCTCGGTTGTCGTGGACCTGTTGACGATGCCCAGCGAAAGAGCTCTCCGGGCAGCCGTGGCGCGGCACCGTCTGCACGCTCCCGCCCTCATCGACTACGAGGTGCTCAGCGCCATCCGAGGCCTGGAGCGCTCCGGCAACCTCGATGAGGTGCGCGCAGAGGAGGCCCTGGCGGACTACTCGGACCTGCCCATAGTGCGAGCGTCATGCGACGCCGACCAACGCCATCGCATCTGGAGTCTGCGACACAACCTGACCGCCTACGACGCTGCCTACGTGGCGCTGGCCGCACGACTCGATCGTCCAGTGTGGACCCGGGACGCCAAAGTCCTGGCAGCGGCAGGGCGCTCGGCGAGGGTCGTGCTCGTCTGACCCACACTGGGCGCCCGAGCGAGTCGGTGGATTGGTACCGTGGATGGCATGATGGCATCGCTGGACAAGGCTGGCCGAGTCGTCATCCCCAAAGAAGCCAGGGACCAGTTGGGGCTGGCTCCCGAAGCGCAGTTCGACGTGACCGTGACCGGCGACGCCCTTCTGCTCACGCCGGTCCGCCGGCCCGGTCGACGCATCATCGAGATCGATGGGTGGCCGGTCATCGAAGCCGTCCGCGGCCTGACCGTGACCGATGCCGACGTCCAGCGCTGGCGTGACGATGGCCAGCGCTGAGGGGTGGGCGGTCGATACCAGCGTTGCCATCGCGGCACTTGACGCCGGGCACGCAGCGCACTCCGCCTCCCTTGCGGCAGTTCGCCGATACCGCCCGGCACTCGCGGGACACACGGCATACGAGGTGTATGCCGTGCTGACGCGACTTCCGGGGCAATTGGCCGTCGATCCCACGGACGCGGCAGCGCTGATCGACCGAGTGTTCCCCGACGTCGTGTGGCTCGGACCCGCCGACAACCAGGCGTTGCGTCGCCGGCTGGCTGCCACGGGGATCGTCGGTGGCGCTGTCTACGACGCTCTCGTCGGGGAAGCCGCTCGCGTCAGTGGCCGACGGTTGCTGACGCGGGATCTACGCGCTCGTCGCACGTATGACTTGGTGGGGGTCGACCACGTCCTGGTCGGCTGATCCGGGTCAGGATGCGTCGAATGTCTGCTGACACACTGGGCACATGGGCGGGCGGCCGAGACTCATTGCCATGTCCGGCTTGCCTGGAGCGGGCAAGTCAACGGTGGCCGGCGCGCTAGCTCGGCGGGTCGGGGCAATCGTCGTGTCGGTCGACCCGATCGAGGACGCCCTGCACCGAGCGGGCCTCGCGGCGGGTGACGAGACCGGACTCGCGGCATACCTCGTCGCCGAGGTCGTAGCCCGAGAGGCTCTGACTCTCGGACATGCGGTGATCGTGGATGCCGCCAACTACGTCGAGGAGGCGCGGGCGATGTGGCGCGACCTCGCCCACGAGTGCTCGGCCGATCTCACGTGGGTGGACGTGACGTGCTCGGACGAGTCGCTCCACCGGCGGCGCATCGAAGCGCGTGACCGAGGCTTTGGGCCCACGTTGGAGCCGAATTGGCAGCGGGTGCTCACCCGACGCGCCGACACGGAGCCGTGGCCGGCGCCCGATGGCGACCGGATGGTGCACGTCGACACCGCCTTCGCGATCGACGCTCAACTGGCCGACCTGCTCACGCCCCTGTCCGCTCGGCCCAGCGACACGGCATACCAGGGATAGCGTCAGACGATGACCGCAACCCCAGCGACAGGGGGGATCTCGACTGGATCATCGACCTGCTCGCTGAGCGTCGGGCACCGCTTGTCGACTTCGCGCCGGTCGTCTGGCGGCCGGCGCCGGAGGCCCGCGCGGCGCACCGCACCTTCATTGCCCACGTGGTGACCGACGGCGCAGCCGCGCCTATCGCACCGCGGACGCCGTGTTGATCGCCGCGCCGCGGGGGGGATGGCTGGCTGGTCGATGACGCGTACGTCAGGGGCGAGCAGTGGCTGGCCACGCCAGAAGGTCGTGACCTGTGGAATGCCCTCGCCGGAGACTGCGCGGACAGTCAGGTGCGGTTCGTTTGCCCGACCTACGAGACCCAACAACGGCCGGTCCTCCGACACTCGCGCAACCTCCCAGGGACCCCAGCGCGCCGCTTGCTCCGTCTACACATGTTGACCAACCTGGTTGGTCAACCCAGGCTCTTCTCATGACGACCGTGAAGGTGCAGTACGCGAAGACCCACCTCTCCGCGTTGCTGGCGCGAGTCGAGGATGGCGAGGAGATCGTCATCGCCCGGGGGTCACAGCAGGTCGCCAAACTGATGCCGCTGCGCCGACCCGGTCAGCGCAACCTGGGTTTCGTCGACCTGCACTTCCCTGAGAGCGTGTTCTTCGAGCCACTTCCGGAGGACGAGTTGGCGGCGTGGGAGGCGGACGAGGGCCGCAAACCGTGAAGGTCCTGCTCGACACCCACACCGTCCTCTGGGCCCTCTCGCAGCCTGATCGGCTGGGAACCGAGGCGCTCGCGGTCGTCAGCGAGATGACTTCCGAGCTAGTCGTGTCTTCCGCCACCGCCTGGGAGTTGTCGACCAAGGCCCGTCTCGGCACGCTGCCGGGAGCCATCGCCATCCTCAGCACCTATTACCGCCACCTGACGCGACTCGGTGCCAGCGAACTCGCCATAACAGGCGAGCACGCCCTGCTCGCCGGATCCCTCGACTGGGCCCACCGCGACCCGTTCGACCGGATGCTGGCCGCGCAAGCCCTCAACGAAGGCCTGCCGCTCATGACCCGCGACCCGGCCTTCGCGTCGCTGGACGGCATACGCCGGATCTGGTGACCCGGGAGCGCCCGCCCGAGGCGCCGGCCTGCCCGTCTAGCCGAAACGAAAACCACGCTGTGGCGTGGGTTTCGTTTCAGGATCCGCGCAGCCGAGCCTGCTCCGCCTGCCACGGGCTCGCTAAGGTCAGCCCATGTGCCTCGCTGAGCACGCCGACCCCGGCCAGCTAGCCCTAGCCACGCCCCGCCACGCGCCCGGCGAGGCCGTAGACCCGATCGCCCTTGCGCCCGTCGACTCGGTCTCGATCACGACCCTCGTTGACAATGTCTACGACGGCCTGCTCACCGACGATGCCCGCACCCGCCGCGCGTCGATCTCCGCCACCTCCACACCGGCCAGCCAATTCCTCGGTGGCGCAACGGTTTTAGGGATGCGCGCCGAGCACGGCTACTCCACGCTCATCACCGTGACCCGCGGCGACCACACCTGGCGCCTGATCTTCGACACCGGCCTCTCCCCCGACGCCATGCTCGACAACGCTCGCCGCCTCGACCTTGACCTGCGCGATGCCCAAGCCGTCGTCATGTCGCACGGCCACTTCGACCATGCCGGCGGCCTCGCGGGTCTCGCGCGCGCTTACGGGCGACACGGCATACCGCTGACCATCCATCCCTTCGCGTGGACTCGCCGCCGCTTCGCGATCCCCGGCTCCGAGTGGGAGCTGCCCACGCTCTCGCCGACTGCGCTCGCTGCCGAAGGCTTCGCGCTCATCGAACGCCGCGTGCCCTCGCTCCTGCTCGACGACTCGGTCCTCGTCACCGGCGAGGTCGACCGCTTGACGGACTTCGAGCTCGGTATGCCGTCCGCCCACCAAGCGTGGGACGGCGCGTCCTGGGTGCCCGATCGCGTGGTCCCCGACGACCAGGCGCTCGTCGTCAACGTGCGGGGCAAGGGCTTGGTCATCGTCACCGGATGCGGGCACGCGGGCGTCGTCAACATCGTCCGCCACGCGATGCGCCTCACTGGGGTGAGCCAGTTGGCCGGGATGATCGGCGGCTTCCACCTGGCGGGGCCAGCCTTCGAACCGATCATCGACCCCACGGTCAGCGCCCTGCGCGACCTCGCGCCCGAGTTGCTGCTGCCCGGGCACTGCACCGGCTGGCGAGCGCAACACGCGCTGGCCGCCGCACTGCCCGACGCCTTCGTCGCGGGCAGCTCCGGCTCCACCTACACGATTGCCGCCTGACCACCGCTCCCTGCCTAGCCCGAGAGGCGGCGTGCCGGCAACCGCCGCGGTCACGGCATACCGGCCCTACGCGAGTTTTGGTGCGGCAGATGATGCGCTATAGCGCGAAGAACGCCACACCAAAACTGGGAGAGAGGGTGACCAGGCGCTCGGCTCACTCGGCAGCGCGGGCAAGGAGGGTGGCCGTTGCCGCGAAGGACTCGGCCTGGTCGAGGTAGCCATGCCAACGCAGGTAGAGCGCCGTGGTGACCCGTTCCACGAACGCCCACCGCCACACCCGCTCGGCATCGACGTCACACCATCCCGCGAGCCGCCGGCACTCCTCCCGCAGGAGCGCCTCCCCCGACCCGGGCTGCGACTCCTGCGCCGCTGCGATCTCGCGGCACGCATCGCGCAGCACCACGCCGAGGTCATAGGCCCGCTCCCCGACGAACCCGTCCGGGTCGATGAGCGTCCAACCGTCCCCACGACGCAGCACATTGCCGGCGTGCGGGTCGCCATGACAGACCACCTCCGGCCGCTCGGTGTCGGCGAGCTCGCGCGCGTATGCCGTGGCCCGCGCCATCGCAGCACCCAGATCGCTGCCATACCGCGGACCGAAGTCGGTGAGGATCGCCAGCAGCCCGGCGGCCTTCCCGATGAACGGACTGCCTGCCTCACGAGGCACCCGCCAGGCGGCCTGCAATAGCGGCGCCACCACCGTCACCTGCTCGGCGAGCGTCGGCGCCTGCGTCCACAACATCGGCCCGAGCCGCTCGATCAGCATCGCCCCGCGGTCGGCGTCCCACGCCAACACCCGCGCATAACCCCGCCCATCGGCCGCGCTCATGACCCGCGCCGCCGCGTCGAGTTCGCCGGGCTTCGCGAGTTTGAGCACGCCCGGTATGCCGTCCGGTCCCGTCACAGCCAGGGTCGGCATCCCGGCCCCACCGTCGAACCAGTGGTCGGGCACCAGCCGCCAGGCACGGCATACCGGTTGGAGCTGTCGCGCGAAGTGAGCAACCGCTGGCTGGAGGTCGCGATCGGAGGCGGCCGTGCGACGCCGGGCTTCCGCGATAGCGGCCTGGATGACGTCCGCGCTCACCGGGCGAGGCTATCGGTCCGGATTCCTGTCGGGCTCGGTCAGTCGCTGGCGCAGCAGCTCGCTCAACGGCTGGGCGAGGGTGTGGTCCATCCAGCGCTTCTCAGCGCGGGCGGTGTGCGCGAGGCACACACCGCGAGGTAGTCCCGGATTTCGGCGGGATGGCGGACACGCGCCTACCTAACGGTGGGCCAGGTCGCGCCCGGATAGCGTCGTGGCATGAGCGCGAAGGGCGCACCGGCGAGCCGGGCGGCACGGTATGCGCGGCGACGCAAGCGTCGAATGGCCCGGGTGGAGCACGACCTCACCCCTGGCCAATGGGTAGCGATCCAGGCCGCGTGGGGAGGCTGCGCGTATTGCCAGGCTGACGACCAGCCGCTGCAGCGTGATTGCGTGCTGCCCATCGCGCACGGCGGGCGCTACACCCGCAGCAACGTCGTGCCCGCCTGCCCGTCCTGCAACAGCAGCAAGTGCGGGGACGAGGTCGTGCTGTGGCTGCGCCGCAAGCGTCTGGACGAGCAGGCCTTCCTGCTCCGTTTCACCGAGATCACTCGGTCCCTAATCGACATGCCGCCGACCGAAGAGATGGCGTGGAAACCGACGTCATAGCGTCGTGCCCTACAGCCGGTCGGCCTCGTTGAGGAGGGCGCGCGCGTTGCGGATCATCGACCTCGCGGACGCGACCGTGATCAGGTTGGGCGAGTAGTGGACAAGGTCCTTCTCGGCCAGGAGACGCCGCAACTTCGTGGGCAGGGTCGAGTCGTGCAGGACGACTGTCTGGAGTAGTGCGACCGCCGACGAGTGGTCGTCACTGCGACTCCATTGCCGCAGGCGAAGGCCGCAGATCGCATCCGATGCGGCAATGGCAGCCAAGACCGCCAGCGCTGCGGCGACGTGCGCCTCACGGCGGTCATCGGAGAGGACCAACTCGGCGACATCCAGGAATGCCCGGGCCTGATCACGGCGCGATCTGGCTTCAGGCGGCGTGCAAGGACGCGTCCGAGGGTTTGCCTGGTCATCGCACCCCCCGCAATACGTCGATCAGGCGATCGCCTGCGATGTGCACGACGTCGGAGCGCCAGGCGTCGACGATCGGATCCTTCTCTCGCACCATGACAGTGAGGGTGGCCAGGTCGAGGTCGACGATCTGGGCAAGGTTGCCCGTCCAGGACCGGATGGACTCACCGAGGGTGTCGAGTTGGAGTTGCCAGGCTTCCGCTTGGCCCTCTTGGAGCCGTCGCGGACGGATCGCCAGAACGTCGATGTCACTGTCGGCCCCGGCCTCGCCCCGCGCAAAGGAACCGAACAAGCTCGCGTGCACCGGCGCCAGCGGCCATCCCAGCACCGCGTCGTGGATCCGAGTGAACACGATGTCGCGGAGATGGCTCAGCGCCATGATGAGGGGCGCCGCCACATGGTTGCGGTTCAGCCAGTAGAGCGGATAGCGCGCGGGCGCGTGCGTCAAGACGATGCCCTGGCCGACCAACCGAGCCAGAACTCTGCGCACCCCTTCATCGCTGCCTCGGGCCATGCGGCGATGGATCTCCGCCGCTGTGCAGGGAGCAGTCGTTGCGGCCAAGACCTGCAGCACGGCGGCGTCGAGCGTCGGAGTGAGGGTGGCAAGCGGATTGGAGAGGTCCACCCGCACAGACTGCCAACTATTCTTGGGCTAAGTCAAGAATAGTTGGGATGACGTGGCGTCAGCCGGTGACGGTTGCGAGGGCCAGTTCGAGCACGCCCTCGAAGTGAGCGGCCCAGTCAGCGACGGCATCGGGGCCGTACTGCTGGAAGACCTCTGCCGTCACCGTTCCCAACACCATGGCCCACGCGGCAAACCCCACCGTCATCACCTGGGCAGCCGTGCCCGGCGGAACCTCCGCCGGCACGGCATACGTACTCCCTCCGATGCCGGCTCGGTCGAGAGCGGGTCGCGGCGACCGCGGGAGGGCGAGCAGGACCGCCATCAGTCGTCCGGTCACCCGCGTGCCGGCCGGGTTGGTGCGCTCGGCTGGCGCGTCGTAACCCGGCACGGGCGAGCCGTAGACCAGCGCGAACTGCTCCGGATGGGTGCGCGCCCAGGACCGCACCGTGCGCCCGATGACGCGGAACTGCTCGCGCGGATCCGCCGAACCCACCTCCGCGAGGGCGGCATCCACGGCGTCCCCCAAGGAGTCGTATGCCGTGACGATGAGTCGCGTGAGGAGTTCGTCGCGGCTGTCGACGTAGCGATAGACGGCGGACGAGGCCACCCCGAGGTCTCGGGCAATGGCCCGCAGCGAGAGTGCCGCAGCACCGTCGCGAGCCAAGTGACGCTCGCCGGCCGCGAGGATCGCCCGCTCCATGGCGGCTCGATTGCTCGCTCGACGGCCTGGCGTGGGGGGCATGGCGCCCAGTGTGACACAACGAGAGCACCGCTCTTGCTTTCTCGCAGCTCTCCTGATGTAATCAGAGAGCACTGCTCACGTTTGATCGGAGATCACCATGGCCCACCACCTCGTCCTCGGCGCCGGCGGCATCGGCCGCGCCACCGCCGCGGCCCTCGTCGCGCGCGGTGAGGCGGTCACCCTCGCGTCTCGCAGCGGCACCTCCGTCGACCTCGAGGGCGTGTCGACGCTCGCCCTCGATGCCACCGACGCCGACGCCGTGGCGGGGGCTGCCAGCACAGCCGCGACGATCGTCAACGCCGTCAGCCCGGTCAACTACACGCACTGGGACCGCGACTGGCCGCCGATCGCCAATGCCCTCCTGCAGGCTGCCGAGCGCAGTGGCGCGGGCTTGGTCACCGTTAGCAACCTCTACGGCTATGGCAAGGTCGACGCACCGATGACCGAGGCAACTCCGTTGCGGCCCAACGGGATCAAGGGCGAGGTGCGGGCGCGGATGTGGACCGACGCCTTCACGGCATACCAGCAGGGGCGGATCCGTGCGACTGAGTTGCGGGCGTCCGACTACTTCGGTCCCGGCGCCGGCCGCCTGGTGAGCTACCTGCAGGGCTTCGTCATCCGCCCGCTGATCGAGGGCAAGTCCACGCTGCGGCTGCCGGTCGGTGACCCGCACGCGCCGCACTCGTGGACCTACCTAGCCGACATCGGTGAGCTGGCGGCCGTCTTGGCGACCGACGATCGGTCGTGGGGGCGCGCCTGGCACGTACCCACCGCACCGCCACTGTCGATGGCCGAGGTCGCAGCGCAAGTCGCGGCCCTCATTCAGGCCCCCACACCCCGGGTCCGACGCATCCCTGCCGCAGCGATGTGGGCGGCCCACGTCGTGCCGCTGGTGCGAGCGCTGGACGAGACCAAGCACCAGTTCGAGCAGTCGTTCGTCATCGATGCGTCGGCCGCCGAGTCGACCTTCGGCTTCCGCCCCACCGCATGGGCCACGGCTCTGGCCGAGACGGTCGCGTCTCTCACCAGCGGTCACGTCGCCGCCGCCGCCTGACCTCGCCTGACCTCACACCGCGCGTCCGCCACCAACGTCTGGCTCGCCCTGACGCTGTCAAACCACCGACACCACGGCCCCTCCCTTGCATGGTTCGCCACGGTCGAGGAGCCGGCGAGCGTCGTGCTGCCGCGGCAGGTCCAGATGTCGTTCCTGCGGCTGCTCACCACTGCGGCCGTCCTCGCCCCACACGGCCGCAGGCCCCTCACCAACGCCGAAACTTGGGCCGTGCTCGACGCCATCATCGCCGACGACCGGGTCGTGACCAGCCTCACGGGCCCGCTCGACCCCGCCGACGTCACCGAGGTCACCGACCTCACCGACTGCTGGCGAACCCTCTCCACCAGGCCGTCAGCGTCGCCGAAGGTGTGGATGGACGCTTACCTCGCGGCGTATGCCGTGCACGCTCACCTCACGCTGGCCACCCTTGACTCGGCGTTCGCTCAATTCCCGGGCCTCAGCCACGCCAACCCCGCAGGCTGAATGGCCGCACCCGGACGACTGCCGAGTGAGTCATCGCGGGCGAGCGGGCCAGCGCAATGGTGAAACGAAAGGCACGCTGGAGCGTGGATTTCGTTTCACCATCTGCCCGCGGGTGAGCCCAGGCGGGCCGATCCATCCGAGCGACGTTCAGTGAGCGAGGTTGTGTCGTTTCCACCAACGCCCTAGGCCAGCAGGCAGCCACCAGTTCCACCGGCCCATCAGCCGCATCGATGCCGGCACCAGCACCCCGCGGATCAACGTCGCATCGAGCAGCAACGCCACGAGCATCGCCACCCCGAGCATCTTGACGACGATCACCCCGCTGATGACGAAGCACCCCACGACCACGCCCAGCAGCACGGCCGCTCCCGTGATGATCCGCCCGGTGCGCGACAGGCCGTGCGCCACCGCGAGGGTGTTGTCGCCGGTGCGATCCCACTCCTCGCGGATCCGCGACAGCAGGAACACCTCATAGTCCATCGACAGCCCGAAGAGCATCGCGGCCATCGCCACCGGCGTCGTGATCTCGGTATACCCGGGCGCGTCAAAGCCGAGCAGCGACGCCAGTCCGCCCTCCTGGAACCCCCACACGATGATCCCGAAGGACGCCAGGATCGACACCGCCGACACCACAATCGCCTTGAGCGGCAACAGGATCGACCCAAAGGCCAGGAGCAACAGCACGAACATCGCCCCGGCCAACAACCCGATCATCAGCGGCAACCGTTCGGCGATGACGGCCTTCTGGTCGACGGTGAGGGCATTCGCCCCGCCCACATAGGCCCGCGCCCCGACGGGCGCTGCCACCGCCCGCACCTGCCCCACGAGGTCGATCGAGGCGGCGTCGTTCGGATGCCCGGGGTACCGCATGACGACCAGGCTCACCGGCTGCCCGTCGACGACGGTCGAGGCCACGGGGGCGGCCGACAGCAGCGCAGGTACCTCCCGCGCAAGACTCGCGCTGTATGCCGTGGCGCCGGCTGCGTCGGCACCCGGCAGGACGGCATACATGCTCGATTGCGTGCCCCCGAAGTGCGCCGCCTGGGTCGCGAGCATCTGCCGGCTGGGCGCGCTGGCGGGAAGGACGCCCTCCTCGACACTCCCCCACTGCACGAGCCGGAAGGGGGCCGCGAGCGCGAGGACGATTGCGGCGACGCCGAGCAGATAGGGCCAGGGATGACGCATCACTCGATGGGCAATGGCGGCCCACATCCCGTGGCGATCAGCGTCCTCGGGGAGCACGGTCGCGGGGCGAGTGCCGGGAATGTGCCAGGAGTTGACTCGGTGGCCGAGCAGGGCCATCACCGCCGGCAGCAGGGTGATCGCCGTGACCGCGGCGCCGAGCACTGCGGGGATCGCGCCATAGGCGAGCGAGCGGAGTTGGGCCAGCGGGAAGACGAGCAGCGACCCCATCGACACCGCCACGATGACCGCGCTGATGAGGACCGTCCGACCCGCGGTGGGCAGGGTGCGGGCCAAGGCCGCGGTGGCTGCCACTCGCCCGCGTTCGTCGCGCAACTCCTCGCGGAACCGGTTGACGATGAAGAGGCTGTAGTCGATGGCCAGGCCCAGCCCGAGCAGGCTGACGACGGTGAGCGCTTGCGAGGTGACCATCGTGTGGTCGGCGGTCAACGACACTGCCGCGAAGGCGACGATCGAGGCGACCAGGCCGACGATAGGCGGCAACCCGGCGGCGATGACCCCACCGAAGATGAGGACGCCGAGGATCGCGACCAGCGGCAGGGCTAGGCCCTCGGCGCGACGAGTGTCCTCGGAGACCGCCCGCACGACGTCGTCAGCCATCGAATAGACGCCGCCGACATCGGTGCGCACTCCGGGGACGTCCACCGCGAAGGAGTTGGCGACGGCTTGGTAATCGAGCAGCTTCTGTCTGGTGTCGGGTTGCTCGGGGGTGCCGGTCTCGCGCAGCGTGACGGCGACGCGCACGGCATACCCGTCAGCGCTGACCATGCCCAGGGCGGGAGGTGCGGTGAGGCCGTCGACCACGGTGACGACCCGGTCGTGCGGGAGGCGCGCGAGGACGTCGGCGACTGCGGTGCGCACGCGCGGGTCGGTCACGCTCTGCGGGGCGCCGGCGGCCCCCGGCTGGGGGATCGAGTAGATGACCTGGACGTCTTCGATCGTCGAGCCGAAGGCCCGGTTGAGCTGCACGAAGGCCTGCCACGAGTCGGCTCGTTCGTCATAGCTGCCGCCCTCGGTGAGCTTGGCCGACACCTGACTGCCGGCTGCGCCGAACAGCACGAGCAGCACCACCCAGATGCCAATGACTCGCCACGGGTGCCGACCGGTGACCCACCCCAGGCGTTCGAGGACGCTCGCGCGGGGCGCGTTGACTGGGGCGGGGCGGGGTTCAGCGCTGGGTGAGGGGCGCGGCATACTCGGCATTGTTGCACACGTTCAGTGAACCTGTTCATGTATGCCGGAAGGCGACTACTATGGCCCCTGGGAGGTGCCATGTCGGTTCGGCAGGAAGGCCAGCGCGAACGCGAGCGACGGGTCAAGGCGGTCGCCTTCCAGCTGTTCGTCACCCGAGGGTATGCCGCGACGTCAGTCCGCGACATCGCCGCCGCCGCAGAGGTATCGACCGGCACGGTGCGCAATGTCGGCGACAAGGCCTCGCTCTTCCTGCTGGTGATGGAGGAGGCCGCGACCTCGACGGCGCTGGACTACTGGACCGCGCTGTCGCACACACCGCCGTCGACGGACACGAGCCTGGCCGCCGAGGTGATGGCGTATTTCGACGCCCAGCTCGACGTCGCCGAGGCACACCCGCAGTTGTTCCGTGACTATTGGGCCGCCTACGTCGCTCGGGTGCAGCACGCCGACAACGAGGCCCGCCTCACCGACGTCGTCGACGCCATCGCGCGGCGCTGGTGTCAGCACGCCGACCGGCCGGCGCCCGACGAGGAGGTGCTGCTCGCGGCATACACGATGTTTTCCACCTACTCGGTGACCATCCTCGGGATCTGCACCGGCCTGGACACAGCGCGCTACCGCGGCTACCTGCGGGCCATCGTCGAGCGCGAGTGCCGCCCAGCCGAACTCAACCGCTGAGCTGCAGCTCAGGATTCACTCGATGTGGCTGTAGCACATTGCTACACTGTCGCCATGGCCACCATCGCCCACCGCGAACTCCGCAACGACAGCGCGGAAATCCTCCGTCGCGCGGCATCGGGGGAGTCTTTCGAAGTGACGAACAACGGCCGCGTGGTCGCCATGGTCGTGCCGCCAGCGGAGTCCGCCCTCGAACGCTATCTCCAAGCACGGCTCCTCGCCCCGCCGAGCGCACGCAGCCTGCCGCGGATCGCCCGCGTGACGCCCGCTCGACCCAGCCTGGAGACCCTTGATGAACTAAAGGGCGATCGATGACGACGTTCTATGTCGACTCCTCGGCCTGGGCCAAGCTGCTCCTGGACGAGCCCGAGTCCGAGTCCGTCGTCGCCTGGGTCGATGAGCGTCTCGCCGCCAGCGACATCCTGGTCTCAAGCCAGCTCCTGGTCACCGAGTTGCACCGCCTGGCCCAGCGCGAGGGCGTCGCGCCGACCGCTGTCGGGCAGGCCCTGAGCGTGCTCGGTCTGGCCCTGCCCTCACCCGTGACCTTCCGGCAGGCAGGGCTGATCCCTGGATCAGTGCGGTCGCTCGATGCCTTGCACGTCACTCAGGCGATCGAGGTCGGCGCAGACGCTTTCATCAGCTTCGACACCCGCCAGA
Organism: Actinomycetales bacterium; assembly: GCA_016710645.1. Classification (GTDB taxonomy): domain Bacteria; phylum Actinomycetota; class Actinomycetes; order Actinomycetales; family Dermatophilaceae; genus Phosphoribacter. The sequence goes on from JADJVI010000015.1 coordinate 32,110, forward strand.
TCGCGGCGGCCCAGGCCGCGGGTATTCCGGCCGGCCCACCGGCAGACCTGCCGTAGCAGCGGGGGAGACGCGACCTGCCCTGGCATCATCGTGAGATGGCGCGAGTCAGGGTGAAGATCGACGATGCGTATGCCGTGGCCTACGCCTCCCGGCCCCTCGACACTGCCGACGTCTGGGGAGACCTCGCGAGTTGGCAGCGCACGATGGACTCCGCGTGAGGCCGGATCGCGGCACGTGAACGGCGGTTATCCGGCTCAGCGAGGTCGCTGGCTCCGCTGCTCGTGCGAGTGACCGTCAGCCGCTGAGGCTGAGGTCACGTGCCTGACCCTCCGTCCGGCCCCGGCACGGCATACCCGCTCCCGTATTCTCGTCCCGTGCTGCTCGCCGGCCGGGGCGTGGTGAGGGCGGTGCGCGCTTCGGCCGCAGCGTCCGTCGTCGTCATGCTCGCGAGCACCGCACACGCCGGCGCCGGTGGCGCTGCACCCGCGACCGGCCCCATCGTGCTCGGCACCGCGATCATTGCTCCCATCTGCTGGCTGCTCGCCGCCCGTCGCCTCACGCTCGGTCGCCTCGCGACCCTGTTGACGGTGGCGCAACTCCCGATCCACCTCGCACTGTCCGCCCTGCCGTCCGAGCATGCCGGGCACCACGGGATACCGGCTCTCGGGGTGGGCGCTGGCGCGAGCGACGAAGCCCTCATGCTCGCCGCCCACGTCGTGGCCGCGCTGGCCGCCGCGTGGGTTCTCGCCCGCGGGGAGGCCCTGCTGTGGCGGGTCGTGCGGCGGCTCGCGCCCCGGCACCTGGAGATCGCGCTCCCCGCGCGTCGCCCGCTGCTCGTGCCTGCGGCGCGTCGGTATGCCGTGCGCCGCCGCCCGTGGTCGGCGCGCCTCAGCCGCGGCCCACCGCTGCCGGCCTGACGCCGACCTCCTCCCTGCAGGGACCGGGTCGGCGCTGCCGTGCCCGGAGCCGACACCGATGTCGCGCCCGGATTCCCCTGTCTTGCAAGGAGATCTGCCAATGTCCCGTTCCACCCGCGCCCTCGGCGCTCGATCCGTGGCGGCGTCCGCTGCCCTGCTCGTCCTTGCCGCCGGCCTCGCTGGCTGCGGCTCATCCAGCACGACCACACCTGCCGCAACACCTGGCGCCAGCACTTCGGCCGCCAAGTCCACCGCCGTGACTGACGGACCCGTCACCCTCGTCAACGGGTGGGTCCGGTCCAAGGACGGCGTGCCGCCGACCACAGGGATGGCTGGTGACATGTCGATGACCGGTGTCTTCGGCACGCTGACCAACACCACCGACAAGGAGATCACCATCACCGGTGGCTCCTCGCCGGTCGCCGGGTTGGTCGAGGTGCATGAGACCGTCAAGAACGACGCCGGCGTCATGGTCATGCAGCCCAAGGCCGGCGGCTTCGTCATCCCGGCCAAGGGCACCTTCGAGCTCAAGCCCGGGGGCAACCACATCATGCTCATGAAGATGAGCGCGATGCCCAAGATCGGCACCTCGGTCGAGCTCACGCTGACGACCTCGGCGGGCACCGCCAAGCTCATGATCCCGGTGCGCAACTTCGCCGGTGGCGACGAGAACTACGTTCCCGCCGGTGGCGCCACCACGTCGATGAGCGGCATGAACCACTCATGAGCACCGGCAGCGATCGTGCGGCGGCTGGGCCCGGCCGCCGCACGGTCCTGCTGTCCGGCCTCGGCGGCATCGGCGCGCTCGCCGGTGCCGTCGGGCTGGGGGCCTGCACCTCTGGGGCGACCGGCTCGACCGGCGCAGCTGCCTCGGGCGGCTCGGGCGGCGGTGCCGACGCGCTGCGGGACGCCAGCGGTCACGCCAAGGCCCGCGCCTTCCGCGGCGAACGGCAAGCGGGGATCATCGAAACCCCCCAGACGTATGCCGTGTTCCTCGCCGTCGACCTGCCGGCCGGTGCCGACGCCGACTCGGTCCGCCGGTTGCTGACCATCTGGACCGACGACGCCGAGAAGCTGATGAGCGGACAGGGCACGCTGGCCGACCTGGAGCCCGAGTTGGCGGCCGTGCCAGCGGGGATCACCGTCACCGTCGGGGTCGGTCGGCGAGTTCCGGAACTCACCGGCGCGCCTGTGCCGGGCTGGTTGGCGCCGTTGCCGGCATACAAGATCGACAAACTCCAGGAGCGCTGGAGCGGTGGCGACCTCTTTGTGCAGGTGTGCGCCAACTCCCCCACGACCGTCGCCCACGCGGTGCGCCGGTTGCTCACCAACATGGGATCGCTGGGGAAGGTGCGCTGGCAGCAGCGCGGCTTCCGGGAGCCCTTCGAGGGGCCGGGGATCCCGATGCGCAACCTCTTCGGGCAGGTCGATGGCACCGTGCAACCCGATGTCACCGGGGCCGAGTCGGCCATGCTGTGGATCGGGTCGCAGGGCCCGGCCTGGTTGGCGGGTGGTTCGGCTGTCGTCGTGCGACGGATCGCCATGGACATGGACGTGTGGGACCGGGTCGACCGGGAATCGCGCGAGAACGCCATCGGCCGGCACCTCGGCTCGGGCGCCCCGTTGACCTCGCCGGCCGACGCGCCCTCGACGGCTGCGGCCGATCTCGATGCCAAGACGCCGTTGGGGTTCCACGTCATCGACGACGGGGCTCACATGCGGCGGGCTCGCGGGGACAACAAGGAGAAGATCCTGCGCCGGCCCTACTCCTATGACGACGCTCCCGAGGTCGATCCGGCGACGGGACGAATGTCGGGGTTGAGCAACACGGGGCTCATTTTCGTTGCCTACCAAGCCGATCCGTTGGCGCAGTTCGCGCCGATGCAGGCCCGGCTGGCCGAGAAGGACCTGCTCAACCTGTGGACGACGCCGATCGGGTCGGCCGTCTTCGCGATCCTGCCGGGCGCCAAGGACGGCGAGATCCTCGGGCAGGCGCTCTTCGGCTGAGAGTGCACACCTCGGTCGCCTGACCGCGCGACCAGGCGACCGGGCGACCGCGCGACCAGGCGACCGGGCGACCGCTCCAGCGTGTCCAACGAGGCGGCCGAGTTACTCCTGCCCGCCCTCGCCCTTGACCTCGGGCACCAGGAGATAGCCCTCGCCGGACGGCTCGATTCGCAGCAGCGTGCCCGGCGGGAGCTCCTCGCGGATGTGGGCCGGGAGCGGGACGAAGCCGTCGGCGGTCACCACGGCATACTCCTGGCCGCTGCGGCCCTCGCCACCGATCCGGCCGTCGCGGATGGTGACCGTGCGTGGCAGCCGGGCGGCGACCTCGGGGTCGTGGGTGACCACGACGACGGTTGTGCCCTGCTCGCGGTTGACCCGCAGCAGGGCCTCGACGATGCGCTCGCGAGCCACCCGATCCAGTGCGCTGGTCGGCTCGTCGGCGAGCAACACTCCTGGAGCGGGCGCCATCGCCACGGCGAGCGCGGCCATCTGCAGTTGACCCTGCGAGAGCTGCCGCAGCGGCACGTCAGCGAAGTCGGTCGCGCCGACGAGTTCCAACCCACGGTCGACGCCGATGACCTCGGCCCCCAACCGACGCGCCTCTGCCGCAGCGAATTCCACGTTCTCGCGCACGGTGAGATAGGGCACCAGGTTGCGACCGGCACCCTGCAGCATGAGCGAGGTCTCGCGCGCCTGGAAGGCATCCAGCTGCGCCGGAGTGAGCGCGGACAACTCGTGGTCGCCGACGAAGATCTTGCCCGCGCTGGGTCGGAACAGCCCGCCGAGCAGGGCGAGCAGCGTCGACTTGCCCGACCCACTCGGTCCGAGCAAGCCGATGACCTCGCCGGCGTCGACGCTAAGGTCGACGCCCGACAGCGCGGCGACATCATGACCCTCCGACCGATAAATATGGACCAGGCCGAGGGTGCGAATCGCGCGAGGCTGGGTCATGTCGTCTCCCGCAACCGCGCCAACTCGGACCGGGCCGCGACCCGCCGACTCATGACCGCACCGACCACGGTGAGGACCACCAACCCGGCCAGACCCGAGAGCAGGCACAGCCCCCAGGCCGTCGTGAGGTCGATCGGGAAGGTCGGCGGAGGCGTCGTGAAGAGCGGCACCATCCCGATCGCCGGCGGCGCGGCCCACAGCCCGATCACCGCCCCCAGCACGGCGGATGCGACCACCACGGGGGCAGTCTCCAGGTGCGCCACGAGCCCGACCCCGCGCGCCGTGGCCCCGGCCATCCGCAGTCCCGCATAGTCGCGGCTGCGGGCCCGCCACGAGGTCGAGGCGAGCACGATGATGCCCACGCCCGCGACGAGCAGCGACAACACCCCGACGGCGAGCGCCAACTGCAGGCTCCAGGCCGCCGCTGAGCGCGCGTAGGTCTGGGCCAGTTGCTCGGGATGACGCACGCCGAGCACCGCGATTCCGTGGGCGGCCAGGTCCTGCTGCACCCGCGCGACGGTCGCCGGGTCGGCCGAGTCGAGGTATGCCGTGAGGCTCGCCGACCCGCGCCCGGTCCAACCTTGGGCCAGCAGGTTGTCGAGGTGGACGAGCGCGGTCGAGGTCGGTCCGCCCGGAGCGAACGCCACACCGCCCTCGGACCGCATGAGCAGGGGTGAGCCATCGACGAACGAGCCGGCGAAGGTCGCCCCCTGCGCGCTGGGCCGGGCCGCCGCGGTCGTGAGCGCGGGCACCACCCCGGGGACCGAGCCGTGATTGACGAAGATCGTGCTGGAGGGCCCATTGGAGTAACTGATCGTCACGCCGTCACCGCGGAACACCGCCGAGGCTGCCGAGTCACTCGTGGAGACGTCGCGCCAGGCCCCCGACCCGCCGAGGTCCACCGCGGCTCCGCCGACCGCCAGCTTGCTGAGCGTGAGCGTTCCCGCGACCGGGGCCGTCGAGGGCGGCGCGATGATGCCCAGTCCCGCGATGCGACAGCCGTCGGCACAATCCAGCGGCACGGTCTGGTCGGCGTCGACGCCTCCCTCGGGGATCAGCCCCAGCGACATCGACTCGACCCGCCCGTCACCCCGCACCACCCGCAGACCGATCGCCAGCGCAGTGGGGGCGGCCTGGCGCAGTGACCCCACCGGCCGGAACCCGGTGGCCTGCACGTGATAGCTCACCGCCGTGCCCTGCACGACCAACGGCGGCACCGGCGAGGCGGTCAGCCGATCCCAGGGCAACGCGTCGACATCCACCCCGGGCCAGAGCGCGATCCGGCGGAACTCCCCCGGAACCACTCCCAGGGTCGTCGGTCGGCCCGCCTCGCTGGGGGTCACTGCGACCACCGGCGTGAGATGGGCGCCGCCAGGATCGACCGCCCGCACCGCCGTGACAACCTCGGCGAGGTCGACGGAGTCGAGCTCGAAGACCGAGGCGGCCCCGACTTCGGCGGCGGCCCGCCCATCGCGGTTGCGAGCGCCCACCGCGAGCGCATCGGTGGTCACCACGGTGATGCACAGGGCCACGGTCACCACCGGCACGAGCCAGCGGGTCGTGCCACGCCGACTGGCCGAGAGCAGTGCGGCACCAGAGGCGGGCCGTCCGCTGCGCAGCAGCCGCCGCCCGCCGAAGGCCAGCAGGCTCGGCAGCACCCGGGAGGCGATGACGCCCACCGCGAGCGCGAGCAGGGTCGGCGCGACCAGCCCGACCGGCCCGCGCACCGGCCCGGTGGCCAGGGCAAGGAAGGCCGCAGCGGCGCTCGCGACGAGCATCCCCTCCAGCACGCCCAGGCGGATGCCGGTTGGGCGCGGCGGCACGCTGCGGATCAGCGAGGCGACCGGTTCACGGCATACCCGTTGCACCGACAGCAGGACCAACCCGACCATTCCCGCCAGAGCCGCGAGCGCGGCCGCGTAAGCCCACACCGGCAGCTCGAAGGGCGGCACCCAATCGCCGAAAGCCAGCACGGTATGCCGTGTGGCCGAGACCGCGCCGACCGCCAGCACCGCACCCACGGGCACTCCGAGCACGACCGGCGGCAGGGTCTCGGCCACCAGCAGCCGCCGAGCCCCTCGAGATCCACGGCCACGCAGCCGCGCGACGGCGACCTCGGCGCGGCGCTGGTCAGAGGCCGCGACGAGGATGAGCCACAACACCGCGACGAGCAGCAGGCCCAACTGGGCCATGAGCAACGGCACGGTGATCGCGGCCTGGGATCGACCCACGGCCATCTCGTCGGCGATCGCGGGCAGTCCCGAGCGCACCGTCACGGTCGCCGCGACGTGGCTGCCGGCGTTCTCGACGCCCATGGGGAACTCGGTGAGCCGGGCCACCGTCGACCCCAGGCCGTCCAGGTCATCGGAGCTCACCCGTTCGGGCAGGAGCGGGAGGTCGACGGCATACCGGGGTTGGAACCACCCCCCGGATCCGCCGCCGGGCAGCGCGAGGCTGGCCGTGAAGGAGGCCGGCGCGGTGAGCATGGTGTCGTAGCCGAGATTCTTGGCAGCTTGCCCGGTGAGCCGGTCGCCGAACCAATAGGGGCCGTCGACCTGGTCATAGACCCCGACGACCCGCAGCGTTGTGCGCGGCGCCGACTCCGGCAGGCTGACCAACTCGTCGAACTCGCCGACCTCGATCGACTGGCCGACCGCAAGCCCATAGGCCGTCGCCTGGTCGGTGGAGATCGCTACGTCGAAGGCCTCCGTGGGGCACGCCCCCGCCGTAAAGCGCACGTGATCGCACTGACCTGCGCGCGCGAGCAGCTGCCCGCCGGGTTGGCCGAGCAGCGGCATCTTGCGCACGTCGACCGCCGTCGCGGCAATCGGCGGGCCGAAGTCATCCCGGATCGACGCCGGCAGCAAGGCGGTGAGGCCAGCGGGGTCGACCGCCAGGCTGCGGTCGGTCGCGCTCGTCGACGCCAGCCGCACCCCGGCCCGCTCCGCGGCGGCCTCCCGCAGCGTCATGCCGACCATCGCCTGCTCCAGCGCCCGCGTGTAGAGCGGCGCCAATACCAGGCACATTGTCACCAGGGCAGCCAGCACCGCCACGGCCAGGGCCTGCGCCCGGCGGTAGCGCAGTGCTGCCCGCATTCGATCCTCCCAGCGCGCCAGGGCCACGGTGCGGCGCATCACCGGCCGCCGCTTCCGCACGCTACACCGCAGCACCGACGGCCGATGCGGTGGCGATAGATGGCATGCCGATCGTGGTGGGCGGACGGCATACGCTGCGAGGGGGACGGCATACTCACCTGTCGCAGGGGCGCGATAGCGTCGCCGGTATGCCGCGTGCTCCCCTCCCGCTGGACGCCTCCGGGATCACCGTCGAGCTCGGCGGGCGCCGCATCCTCGACGACGTCTCATTGCTGCTGGCCCCAGGCAGCTTCACTGCGCTCACCGGGCCCTCCGGCGCGGGCAAGACCACGCTGCTGTGGGTCCTCGCGGGGGCGCTCGCCCCGACGTCGGGCACGGTCCGGTATGCCGGTCGGCCGGTGGCCGCTCCCGGCTTGGCTGATCGTGATCTCGCGTCGCGCGAGGGGGTCGTCATGGTGCCGCAGGGCAACACCCTGGTCGCGCCGCTGACCGGGCGGGAGAACATCGTCGTGCCCATGCTGGTGCTCGGGGTGACCGCCGAGGATGCCTTCACCCGTGCCGAGCTCGCCCTAGAGGCGGTCCGGCTCGGTGAGTCCGGCAATCACCTCGTCGAGGAACTCTCCGGCGGTCAACAACAGCGGGTCGCCGTCGGCCGCGGGCTGGCTCTGCAGGGCAGTGTCCTGCTCGCCGACGAACCCACCAGTGACCTCGACGCCGACACCCGCGAGGTCATCGTCGGCTTGCTCGCCGCCGAAGCCGCTGCCGGCGCCGTCGTGCTGATGGCCACCCATGACAGTTGGTGCGCCGATCAGGCGGACGCGGAGTACCACCTGGACGAAGGTCGGCTCACCCGGGTCCGCTGAGGCGACCACACGGCATACCCTTGGGGCATGTCCGGCTACCCGTTCGTGATGCTCGGCATTCTCGTCGTGTTCTTCGGGGTCATCGCGAGCTGGGGCGGGAACCTCGCTTTTGCCGGGGTGATCTGCCTCGGGGGCCTGGTCCTGGTGTGGCGGGGCGTCCGAAACCTGCTCGACCAGGGCTGACGGCCCGCGTTGAGCTGCTGAGCCGACCGACGGCGAAGGCCGCACCCGAAGTGCTCGGGTGCGGCCTTGGCCGTGGTGGTGCGTGTCGCGGCACTGGTATGCCGCGCGGTTCAGTTGGTCGTGGCGGTGGAGGTGCTCGCGGGGGCCTGCTGGCCCTGCTGGTCGTTGGCACCCTTCGGCCCGTGGCCACCCTGGCCGCCGGGGCCGCCGGCGTTCTCGGTGATCGTCGCGAGCTCGGCGCTCACGTCGAACATCACCTTGGCGCCGGCCTTGGTGCCGAGCACGTCGTAGGAACCGTCGGGGTCCTTGCGGACGCTCTCGACCGTCACGGTCGAGTCCTTGGCCGTGACCGCAGCGGAGACCTTGGTCGCCTCGTCACCGGTGACCGGGGTGTCCTGCGAGGCGCCGCCCTTGCCGCCGGGGCCGCCAGCGTTCTCGGTGATGGTCGCGAGGTCGGCGCTCACGTCGAACATCACCTTGGCGCCGGCCTTGGTGCCGAGCACGTCGTAGGAACCGTCGGGGTCCTTGCGGACGCTCTCGACCGTCACGGTCGAGTCCTTGGCCGTGACCGCAGCCGAGACCTTGGTCGCCTCGTCACCGGTGACCGGGGTGTCCTGCGAGGCGCCCTGCGGGCCACCCTTGCCGGTCGCGGCGTCGCCCGGGACGGCGGCGGCGCTGGAGGTGGTGGCCGAGGTGGTCGGCGTCGGGTTGTCGGCGGCGTTGGCCAGCGTGGCTCCCCCGATGAGCAGGGCGGCAACGGCGGCGGTCGAGGCGGCGGCGAGTCCGAACTTCTTGGTACGCATGATGTAGATCTCCTTGTCAGGTTCGGGGTGACGGTCACCCCGTTGCCGAGAACATTCGCGGCCCGTCCTGTCACCGACCTGTCATTCCAATGAGGCATTGATAAGACTCGAAATGGCGCTGACGAATGATCAAGAAATCGTTAACGTTAAGGATTCTTGACGTTGTCAAAGAATCCTGATGCCCGCGACAGTCCCCTCACAGGAAGCTCACAAGGGCCGCCGACATCGTCTCTGTCATGACGACTTCGACCCTCACCGACAGCCCCCGCCCGGCCGTGGCCACCGCGGTCAGCGGCCTCACGGCCGACGCCGCCGGCTCCGCTGGCGTCGCCTGCGCCGCCGGCGCTCCGGACGCGGGCGTCCTCAGCCGCCTCGGTGCTTTCTACCGCGCCCAGTCAGCGCGCCGCGAGCGCCGCCACGACCTGCTGACGATCGGCGGGTGGTCGCTGGTCGCCACGTCGATCGCCCTTTACCTCGCCGACGGTGGGATCACCCGTTTCGCCACCCTGGGCGGCGCGGTCACCGCGATCGGCATCATCACCGGCCTGGTCGCGACCGCGCTCATGTGCCTCATGCTCGTGCTCACCGCGCGCGTGCCGGTCATCGACCGCACGCTCGGCCAGGACCGCGCCACCACGTTGCACGCGCAGCTCGGCCGGGGCATGGTCTTCGGCCTGCTCGCCCACGGCGCCTTCCTCATGGCCGGCTACGCCCTGGAAGGCAAGACCACCCCGGTCGCCACCCTCCTGGACCTCTGGCGCACGTCGACCGACTTCATCTGGGCGTGTGTCGCACTGCTGATGTTCGCCGGCGTGGGGATCTCCTCGATGGTCGCGCTGCGCCGCAAGTACCCCTACGAGGTGTGGATGGGCATCCACCTCACGACGTATGCCGCGATCGTCGCCTCCCTGCCGCACCAGTTCTCGATGAGCGGCTTGTTTGCCGAGGGCACCCTGGCCCGAGCCTTCTGGATCGCGATGTTCCTCGCCACGGCTGGCGTCATGTTGGCCTTCCGCGTCATCGCGCCGATCATCGCCACCTTCACCCACCGCCTCACCGTGAGCCGAGTCGTCCCGGTCGGTCCGGACGCCGTCACCATCGAGATGACCGGCCGCAACCTCGACGCGCTCGAAGCCCGCGGCGGGCACTGGCTGCAGTGGCGCTTCCTCACCCCCGCGCTCGCGCTGCAGCCGCACCCCTTCTCGCTCTCGGCCGACCCGACCGACAGCACTTTGCGCATCACGGTGCGCAACCTGGGCGCCGGCTCGGCACGCCTGGCCGCCCTGCAGCCGGGCACCAAGGTCGCCGTCGAGGGCCCCTACGGCATGTTCACCGACGCGTCACGCACCCGCGAGCGGGTCGTCCTCGTCGGCGCCGGCATCGGCATTGCGCCAGTCCGGGCCCTGCTGGAGTCGACCCGATTCGCCCCCGGCGACGCGGCGGTCATCCTGCGAGCCTCCACTCCGGACGAGCTCTACCTCCTCGACGAGGTCCGCGCGCTGTGCGCGACCAAGGGCGCCAGCCTGCAGGTCCTCGTCGGCCCCCGCGCCGGTGCCAGCTGGGTCCCCCGCTCGTATGCCGGAGCGCACCTCACCGACCTCGTCCCGTGGGCGACCGACGCCGACCTCTACGTCTGCGGTCCGGAAGCCTGGATGGATGCCGTCCTGCGCAATGCCGACGAGTGCGGCATACCGGCCCTGCAGATCCACGACGAACGCTTCGCCTGGTGACCGACCCGGCAGGCAACCCGCCGAATCTGTGACTCCCTCCCCTTCGTTCTCTCTCACTCTTCGAAAGGCACGACCATGACCACGCGACGCAACTCAGCCGCCCTGCTGGCTTCAGCCGGCATTCTCGCGACCGGGTGGAGCATCGGCACCGCCCACGGCCAGACCCTCACCACGACGGTGCCCGCGACCAGCACGACATCCGGCACAACCGCCGGCGCGGCGTCCGGCACAACGTCCGGCGCCACCACCTACACCGGCACTCGCCAGAGCGACCGCTGGGGCTCACTGCAAGTCACCATCACGGTCGCCAGCGGCAAGATCACCAACGTCACCTACACGACCACCGCTGGCGACGGTAAGAGCCTGAGCATCGAGGCCCGCGCGACACCGACCCTCAAGAGCGAGGTCCTCGCAGCGCAATCGGCCCAGGTGTCGACCGTCAGCGGCGCAACCTATACGAGCACGAAGTACCTCACGTCACTCCAGTCGGCGATCGACCAGATGGGCTGATGACCGTGTCCGACAACGGAACTCGCCACGTCTTCACCTCGATGGGCACCGCGGTGAGCCTCGCCTTCGCGGGCGAGGCTCCCGCTGGCGCAATCGCCGCAGTGGAGAACGTCTTTCGGGCCCTGGATGACCAATTCAGTCTCTACAAGCCACAATCCGAAGCCACCGCAGTCGCCCACGGCGGACTCCAGATCACGGCAGCCAGTCGCCGCATGCAGGACACCTATGCCCTCGCCGACCGCTGGCGCATCGCGACCGCCGACGCCTTCACCCCGCACCGACCAGACGGCAGCATCGACCTGTCGGGCGTGGTCAAGGCCATCGCCATCGACGAGTCGGGTGCCGCCCTGCGCGCACACGGCGCGAGCGACTGGTGCCTCAACGCGGGTGGCGATGTGCTCACCTCGGGCGCACAAGCCGACGGTATGCCGTGGGTCGTCGGGGTCGTGGACCCGGCAGACCGCGGGCGGCTGCTCACCCAGTTCACCTGCTCCACGGCATACCCGGCCGTAGCGACCAGCGGCGTCACCGAACGTGGCGAGCACGTCTGGCGCCAGGACGATGCCGACCGGTTCGTGCAGGTCACCGTCGTCGCGAGCGACATCATCACCGCCGACGTGCTGGCGACCGCAATCCTCTCCGGCGGCCGCACCGCACTCGATCGCGCGCTCACCCGCTGGCCGCTGGAGGTCATCGCCGCGAATGCGTCGGGCGAATACCTCACCACGCCGGCCTTCCGCGCCTGATCCGACGCCCGGAGTCCCCGCGAGCCCGTCACTTACCCGGCGAGATGACGCAATGTGCTGCTTCAGGTCACCCGAAGCAGCACATTGCGTCATCTCGGGGCCGGGAGGTCAGCCTGCAGGTGTCGCGCGAGGCCTGGAACGCGCTCGTAGCTGCGCCAGGACCTCCGCCTCGAAGGGCGGCACCTCTTGCGCCTCGTTGACGTCACGCACCGGGTCGACGTCGGCAACGCGATAACGCCCGTCGCCCCGAGTCAGGTAGCGGTAGTCGACCAACTCACGGCGCAGCGACGCGACGTCGTCATGAGCCGTGCGCAGGATCGCGTTGACCTCCGGCTCGCTGTAGTCCCGCCCGGCGTCGAATCGCTCCAGCAGGTGCAGCAGCACCGCCACTCTCGGCCGACGTCTGCTCGGGATGGCGCGCAGCTGCACGCCGTCGAAGAAGGTCCGCACGGTCTTGGCAAAGACTTGCCGCGCGGCGTCCTCAGCCTCCACAACGTCATCGGAGCAGGAAAGTGCGGGCCTTGGGCGAGCATCGACGAGTGCTTGCCGGGCCACGGCATACTGCTCCCCCGTCGCTGCCATGCGGGCTCGCACGAGGCGCTTGAAGTCTGCGTCGCGGGTCATCGGAATCACTCTCCGGCTGCGGACGCCCAGCTCGTCGTCAGCCTGGGTGAGGTGCCGATGGCGTGACGATGGTGCCTCGAGGATGCGCTCCCCTTCGCCGTGGTGGTCCAGGCTGGGTCCGGAACCGGGCTGGGCGTCGAGTGCGCCACTGCCATCCAAACTGCCAGGCCATCCGGTATGCCGTCAACCCAGATCCCCTGGGGTTTGACCCCACCCCCAGGCTGACAGGCGGGGCCCCTGCCCGCTCCGCGCAAGCTACGCCAGCTACGCCAGTTTTGGTGCGGCGGATTGTGCGCCAGGGCGCACAATCCGCCGCACCAAAACTGGGAGATCGACGGGGAGATCGACGGGAGAGATGAGGCCGACGTGACGGGGATGCGCAACGGCGCCGGACCCGAGTTCGGGTCCGGCGCCGTGGTGGCGAAAGGGTTCAGGGTCTCAGGCGGCAGCTCCCGTCGTCGCGGAGGACGACGACTGCTGACCGCGCGACCCGTGGTCGCCCTTGCCATGCCCGCCCGGGCCGCCAGCCCCCGGGCCGCCAGCCCCCGGGCCGCCGGCGTTCTCGGTGACCGTAGCGAGATCGGCGCTCACGTCGAACATCACCTTGGCGCCAGCCTTGGTGCCGAGCACGTCATAGGAGCCGTCGGCATCCTTCTGGACCTTCTCCACCGTCACAGCAGAGTCCTTGCCGGTCACCGCAGCCGAGACCTTCGCCGCCTCGTCACCGGTCACATCGGTGTGCTGACCACCCATGCCACCCTTATCGCCGCGGCCACCGCCACCAGGGCCACCGGCGTTCTCGGTGATCGTCGCGAGATCGGCGCTCACGTCGAACATCACCTTGGCGCCGGCCTTGGTGCCGAGTACGTCATAGGAGCCGTCCGGGTCCTTGCGCACCGACTCGACGGTCACCGCGGAGTCCTTGGCCGTCACGGCGGCCGAGACCTTGCTCGCCTCGTCGCCAGTCACCGGGGTGTCCTGCGAGCCGCCCTGGCCGCGGGCATTCTTGCCGGTGCCGTTGACGTCAGCCGAGTTCGTCGCGCCAGCGCTGGACTTCGTCGTCGGTGAGGGGGTGTCCGCGGCACTGGCGAACGTCGCCCCACCCAGCACCAGGGCTCCGACCGCAGCAAGGGACGCCGCGCCGATTCCGAGCTTCTTGATGTTCATGGTTCTCCTCGTCAGGTGCGGGGTGCCTCTCACGCCCGCTGCATCAGAGATTGGGCGGCCAACCTGTCACGAACCTGTCAAAGTCATAACCCGAGGCTGGGCATTCATTGGCCCCACCTGAGCGCCGGCTGAGCCGCGCCTGAGCGGCGCCTGAGCCGCACCCGAACCCGCCCTTGGACGCCCCCTGAACGCTTCCTATGCGGGCGGCACCAACTTGCCCGGATTGAGCACGCCCACCGGATCCAAGGTCACCTTCACCGACCGCAGCACCTCTACCCCCAGCTCGCCCACCTCCGCCGTCAACCACGGCAGGTGATCCGTGCCGACCGCGTGGTGATGCGTGATCGTCGCGCCCGTCGACACGATGGCATCCGAGGCCGCCGCCTTGACCCGCAGCCACTGCTCCACCGGATCGGCCAACGCGCGAGCGACGCAGGTGAAATACAGCGACGCGCCCACGGCATACACGTGGGAGATGTGGCACTGCACCACCGCGGGCGTGCCCTGCGCGGCGAACTGCGCCAGCAGCGCGTCCCGCACCCGCTCGTAGGTCGGGACCAGCCGCTCCCAAGTCGTCGCCGTCTCAAGAGTCTCGGCGAGCACCCGGTGATCCAGGAGTTCGTCGCGCAGATACGGCCCGGAGAACCGCCCGCGCTGCCACGCCCCCGCGACCGCCGCCGGCAACCGCACGGCCCCGTGCCGGCGCATGACGGACGCGAAACCGAGCCGCCGCTGCTCCACCCGAACCCGCGAATCCCCTTCCCAGAGAAAGATTCCCAGTACCGGATCGGTCTGCCCACGGCGCCGCAGGTAGGACAACAGCCGTCCGCCGATCGCGCCGGCCAGGGTGAGGGAGACCTGGGTTTCGCGCGGGTCGGACACCCGGCATACATCCGGGAGGGTGTCGTCGCCGTGCCGCTGCGCCAGTTCCCGCAGCGCCTCCACGGCGGCCGCCATCGTGGGGAACGCCCAGGCGCCGCGCGCGGTCGCATTCGGGTATGCCGTGACCCGCACCGTCGCTTCGGTGATGACCCCTAGCGCGCCTTCGCTGCCGACGACGAGGTCGAGCAGCCGCGGACCGGCAGCGCTGGCGGGCGCGTGGGCGTCGAGGCGCAATTCACCTGCGGGAGTGGCCAGCCGCGCTCCGAGCACCATCTCGTCGACCCGCCCGTAGCCGGTCGACGCCTGACCCGCCGACCGGGTGGCGACGTAGCCGCCGATCGTCGCTTCCTGGTGGCTCTGCGGATAGTGGCCCAGCGTCAACCCGTGCGGCCGTAGCGCCGCCTCGACCTCCGGCCCACGCAGCCCGGCCTGGAGGGTCGCGACCCGCGACACCGGGTCGATCGCGGGGACAGCCGTGAGCCGGCGCAGATCGAGGGTGACGGCCGCCGCGAAGCGACCCCGCAGCGCCGACACCCCACCGACGACGCTCGTGCCGCCGCCGAACGGCACCAGCGCGATCTCGTGCTCCGAGCACACTTCGACCACCCGCTGCACCTCCTCCGGCGACCCCGGGAAGACGACCACATCAGGCGCATGCGAGCCGTCCCCGCGGCGGATCCGCACGAGGTCGGGGAAGCTCTTGCCTCCCGCGTGCTCGACCCGGGTCGCGTGGTCATCGCGCACCTGAGGCGCACCGACGACGGCTTCCAAGGCGGCCCGTGCGGAGGCGGTCAACGCCGGCTCGGGCAGCACGACGTCAGCCAGCGCGACCGGGAGATCGCGGCTCGCGAGCGGGCTGGCTCCGATCTCGCGCTCTAGGAACGCCCACGCGTGCGACGGCAGGGTATGCCGTTCAGCCGGGTCCCCCCAGCCGTGCCAGACCGAGCGGGCGATGGTCCGGGTCAGGTCGTCGGTCACGTGTTACATTGAATCAGGTTCTGTAACATTGCACCATTCGAAGGAGCGACTGTGGACGACCAGACCAGCACCGACGCCCGCCCTGTCGTCTCCTCGGACGACTTTCGCCCTGGCGTCGCGTCGGTGGATGGGTCCGACGAGGCCCTGTTGGCCGCCGTGCATGACGAGGTCATCGACTACGGCGTCCGCCGGGCCACGGCGACATCGATCGCCAAGCGCGCGGGCGTGTCACGGATGACCGTCTACCGTCGCGGCGGTGGCGTCAAACAACTCGTCCTTGACGCGCTCTCTCGCGAGTTCGACACTCTCTTGCGCCAGGCCCTTGTCGACGCGGCCGCCGGAAGCTCGGCAACCGGGAGAGACGCAACCGCGGCTCTCGAAAGCCGTGACGCGAAGGGCGCGCACGGCATACGGGCTGCTGCGAAGTCCGGGACAACAGATCTAGGCGACGGGCACGGCATACCGACGACTCGGCACCACCTGGCTGCCGCGATCGTCCTGGGCGCGCGCGCGCTGGCCGGATCCACCCTCGTGCACGCGCTGTTGCGCCACGATCCGGAGCTGCTCGTGCCTTACCTCGTGGACCGGCACGGGCACAGTCAGCAGGCGTTCGTCCGCTACGTCGAGCCGGTCATGGCGGCGGGCGTCGCCGACGGGTCGATCCGGCCTGGGGACCCCCACGTGCTCGCGACCGTGGTGCTGCATGCGGTGCAGGGCTTCGTCGTGTCGGCCGACATCCTCGCGCGCGAGCTTGACGAGGCGACTCTCGACGCGGAGCTGGCTCGACTCGTCCACGGCTATCTGCGGCCAGACGTTGCCGAGCTGGGGTGATGTCATGAGCGCCCATCTCACTGCGGCGACTCGGAGCGCGGCCCTGTGGCGGCTGGCCGAGCAGCGTTACGACGTCATCGTCGTGGGCGGCGGAGTGACCGGCGCCGGGGTCGCGCTGGATGCCTCCAGCCGAGGGCTGCGCACCGCACTGGTCGAGCGTGGCGACCTCGCCATGGGCACCAGCCGGTGGAGTTCCAAGCTCGTGCACGGCGGGCTGCGTTACCTCGCCCGCGGCGACATCGCGGTTGCGTGGGAGTCGGCCCGGGAGCGCCACCACCTGCTGACCCGGATCGCACCGCACCTGGTGCGCCCGGTGCCCTTCCTCGTGCCGTTGGACGCCGCGACCCCGCCCCCGATGGCGGCGGTCCTTCAGGCCGGGATCCACGCCGGCGATCTCCTGCGGGTGGCCGCCCTGACCCCGCGATCTGCCCTGCCACGGCCCCGACGGATCGGCACGACCGAAGCCCTCGCGCTCGCCCCGGGCCTGTCGACCGACGGACTGCGCGGGGCCATCCTCTACCTCGACGGTCAGCTCGACGATGACGCCCGCCTGGTCATCGACCTCGCGCGCACTGCGGCCGCGCATGGCGCCGACATCGTCACTCGCTGCGCCGCCAGCGCACTCACGGCCGACTCGGTGCGCCTCACCGATGGGCTCACCGGGGAGTCGTTCACGGCACGCGGCATGGTCGTCAACGCCACCGGGATCTGGGCGGCCGAGCATGCTCCGGGGTTGACCATGACGGCCAGTCGTGGCTCACACCTCGTGCTCCGCGCCGCCTCGCTCGGGTGGCCGAGGGCGGTGGTGTCGACGGCGGTGCCTGGACATTTCGGGCGATTTGTCTTCGCCATCCCACACACCGACGGCCTGGTCCACATCGGCCTCACCGACGAACCCGCGCCCGGCGCCGACGGCGTCGCCCCCGCCGTGCCGACCGCCGATGAGACGTTCCTGCTGGGGACGATGAGTCGCGCCTTCGCGCGTCGGCTCACCCCTGCTGACGTGGTCGGCCGGTATGCCGGTCTGCGGCCGCTCGTCTCGGCTGGCGGAGGGGGCACCGCGGATATCTCGCGGCGCCATCTGTTGCTGACGCCGGACGGCGGGCCGCTCACGATCGCCGGTGGGAAGCTGACGACCTACCGGCTGATGGCCCGCGACGCCGTCGACGCGGTGGCCCGACGCCTGGGGACCGATTCGCCATCGCGCACCGCCACACTCCCGCTGCTCGGAGCCGCCAGCGCCGCCGAACTGCGGACGGTGCCGGCGTCGCCGGATCTGGTGCGGCGTTATGGCACGCTCGCCTCCGAGGTTGCGGCCCTAGCCCAGCGAGAACCCTGGCTCGCCTCGCCCGTCGTGCCCGGACGCTCCACCATCGCCGCCGAACTCGCCTACGGCGTGCTGGCCGAGGGCGCACTCACCGCGGCGGACCTCGTCGAACGCCGCACCCGTCTCTCCCTCGTCGACGCTGATCGGCCCACTGCCCTGGACGTCGCCCGCCGCGTCCTCGACTGGGCTACCTCCCGCCCACACTCCCGCTCAGTGACCCTCGACAGCTGATCGTCCAAGCGGTCGTCGATCGTCGAGGCTCGCCGCCTGCACCCGACCAGTTTTGGTGTGGCGGACGTCCCGTTCCGTTGACCAGTTTTGGTGTGGCGGACTTGGCGCCCAGGCGCAGAATCCGCCACACCAAAACTGGGAGAGAGAGGCGGGGGCGTGGGGCGGGGTGGGGCGTGGGTGCGGCGCGACACGGCATACTGCTCAGAACCGTATGCCGGGCAGCATGCGGAAGCGGCAATCGGCGTCCAGGGCGCCATCACCAAGGGGAGACCACGATGTTGGCGATGCGGCCGAACTGTGAGTGCTGCGACCGGGACCTACCGCCGGACAGTCACGAAGCGCTGATCTGCAGCTTCGAGTGCACCTGGTGCCGGTTCTGCGCGTGGTCGGTCCTCGGCGCCGGGTGCCTCAACTGCGGCGGCGACCTCGCCGCTCGACCGACCCGGGTCGGCGATCAACTGGCCAAGCACCCCGCGTCCACCGAACGAGTCGTTTCGCAACGCCCCGAGTGTGTTGCCGCCCGGGAAGCCCACGCACGGCATACCGTCGCCGACGACTGACCGCCTCACCCCCGCCATCGGCGAGAAACAGGCTCCGAACACAGCTCGGCGCTGGGACCAGTGGCAACCCACTCGTTCCAGCGCCGCGCTGATGAAGATCAGCCGGTCAGGCGACCCGATCAGCCGAACAGGCCGAGCTTGCCGGTGTGCTCGGCGAGCAGGTAGTAGACCGTGACGCGGTTCTTGCGGCTGACGCCCTTGAGCTTGGCGCCGACGGCCGCGAGCGCAGCGTCCTTTTCCTCTTCGGTGGCCAAGGCGAGCTTCTTGGTGAGGAAGCCCTTCTTCACCCGGTCGAGCTCGGCCTGGTCGGAGAACGACACCAGCGACGAGTCGGCCTTCTGCAGCGCGATGCCGCAGTGACGCACGATCCCCGCGATGACCTTGTCATCGGCGTTGGGGGCGTACTTCTTGACGTCTGCAGCCCAATCGGCCATATCCACGGTCCTTCGATCGGCAGGGGCCCTCCGCCCCCGATGAGCTCAGGCTAGCCCTCAGCGCCCCGGGAGGGCAGCAGGCTCGACACCGAGTTCTGCGAGCAGCCCGAGCACGCGAGCCTTGATCTCGTCGCGGATCGGGCGCACCGACTCGACACCCTGGCCCGCCGGGTCGGCGAGCACCC
The DNA here is from genome assembly GCA_016710645.1 of Actinomycetales bacterium. GTDB lineage: Bacteria > Actinomycetota > Actinomycetes > Actinomycetales > Dermatophilaceae > Phosphoribacter. The sequence goes on from JADJVI010000015.1 coordinate 51,134, forward strand.
AGTCCAGGTAGCGCTTTCCCGGGAAGTACGGGCAGGTGTCACCGCACCCCATGGTGATGACGACGTCCGAGGCCTGCACGGCTTCGGTGGTGAGGATCTTGGGCTTCTCGGCGGAGATGTCGATGCCTTCCTCCAGCATCGCCTCACGGACGGCGGGGTTGATCGTCTCGGCCGGCGCCGAACCCGCCGACCGCACCTCGACCTTCCCGCCGGACAGATGGTGGGTATACGCGGCCCCCATCTGCGAGCGCCCCGCGTTGTGGATGCAGACGAAGAGCACCGATGGCTTGCCGGGCTCGGTTGACTCGGTCATCAAGGGTCCTTTCGAGGTATGCCGGGTGGCTGGGTTGGCGGTTCGGGCAGGGTCGGGTCAGGCCGGCGTTGCCACCGGGTGGTCGAGCGCGCTGAGGCGGGCGAGGGCGACGTCTCCCACCGGGTCGGCCGCCAGCATCGGGATGACGGCCGGGGTGGGTCGACCCGCGGTGGTCGCGAGCTCGCGCACCCTGGCCAGATGTGGGCGTTCGGCTGCCGCGCGGCGCTGCAGGAGCGGGGACGTCGGCGCGGCAGCGGCCAATGACGCGTTGACGACCCAGGCCCAGGGCGTGATCCCCGCACGCTGCAGCTCGGCGGCCAGGTCCTGCGCCTCCAGCACGGGGGTGGCGTCGGGCAAGGTGACGATGACGACCCGGGTCTGGGTCGGGTCCTGCAGGCGCATCAACGGCGTCGTGTATGCCGTGCCCTCCCCCATCGTCCGCACCACGTCGCGGTGGTAGGACCCGGTGGCGTCCATGAGCAGCAGGGTGTGGCCCGTCGGCGCGGTGTCCATGACGACGATGTGCCGGCGGGATTCGTGCACGAGCCGCGAGAACTGCTGGAAGACGGCCACCTCTTCGGTGCAGGGCGACTGGAGGTCTTCGGCGAGGCGGGCCTTGCCCTCGGCGTCGAGTGCGGCGCCTTTGGTACGCATGACCCGCTCGCGGTAGTTCGCGGTCGCCTCGTGCGGGTCGATCCGCGACACGGTCAGACCGTCGATCTGCTCGGTCCCCTGCTGGTTGAGGGCGTCGGTGAGATGTCCGGCTGGATCGGTGGTCGTGAGATGCACCGGTATGCCGTGCTCGGCCAGTGCCACCGCCAGGGCGGCCGCGACCGTCGTCTTGCCGACGCCACCCTTGCCCATGCACATGACCAGGCCATGACCGGCTGCGCGGAGGTCGTCGACCAAGCCGCGCAGGCCGAGGTCGAAACCGTCGGGGTGGGTCACTGCCGGATGTGAATCACCTTGCGGCCCAGAGCTTTCGGTTGACTCGAAGAGCGAGCGTAGGGCCTCGACGCCCATCACGGTCTGCGCCTTGAGTGTCACCTGGTCCTGGGCCAGCTGCGTGAGCGCCTCGGGCATGGCGACCAGCGCAGCGTGCTCACGGGCGTGGATGCTGTCGTGCAACGGATCTACCGGGTCACGCGGATCCGGTTCTGGGAGAAGTGCATTGACAACCAGGACCTGGTTGTGGAAGCCGATCTGCTGCAATTCGGTTGCGGTGCGGGCCGCTTCATAGAGAGAGCTGGGCTGAGCGCGTGCGACGAGGATCAGTTTGGTCTGCGCTGGGTCGCAGAGTCGTTGCAGCGCAACGGCATACATGGTCCGTGCGCGGTTGAGCCCGGCCATCGGACCGAGGCACGACGCATCGCCCTTTCCCTCGTCGAGGAACGCGGTCCAGTCGCCGGGCAGTTGCAGCAGCCGGATCGTGTGCCCGGTGGGCGCCGTGTCGAAGACGACATGGTCGTAGCGGCCGATGCGTTCGTCGTCGGCCAGCAGCCCGGTGAACTCGTTGAACGATGCGATCTCGGTCGTGCACGACCCCGAAAGCTGCTCGGTGATCGAAGCGATCTCGGGGGCAGGAAGCAGATCACGGACGGGTGCAATGATCCGCTCCCGGTATGCCGTGGCCGCCTCTTCCGGGTCGATCTCCAGGGCTTCCAGGCCGGCGACCTCTGGGATCGGGGTGACTCGGTCGCCGATGGTGAGCCCGAAGACCTGGCCGACGTTGGAGGCCGGGTCGGTGCTCACCAGCAGCACGCGACGGCCGGCTGCGGCCAGGTGCACGGCGGCGGCGCAGGCCAGCGAGGTCTTGCCGACGCCGCCTTTGCCGGTGAAGAAGAGGAAGCGCGGCGGGTCGGCCAGGAAGCGAGGGATCATGACGGCTCGATCGTCAGGGGTGAGCAACTCGGGATTCAGCAGCAGCCGCCGGTCGACCCGCAGCACGAGCCCGCGGACGCGACCGGCAGCAACTGCAGCCCGGGCGCGAGGTTTGGCGCAATGGCTGACGTGGCGGCGGCTGGGTCGGAGTCCGGTCGCGGATCCGCGTCGAGACCCATGTCGAGATCGATGTCCAGATCGGCGCAGCAGCCGGTGGCCGCCGCTTCCTCGGGGGTGCAGCACAACTCGCCGATGCTCTCGTCGCTGGCGTTGGCGTTGACGACCGGGGGGTTGACGACCGGGGCGTCGGCGGCCGGGGCAGCCGCAGCCGACAGGCCAGCATACCGGGAGAGCGTCGCCCGCGACAGGTAACTGCCGGTGCCGACGGTCACCCCGTCGACGAGGGTGAGCGGAAGACCGGCCGAGCCCGCGACCTTGAGGTAGTCGCGCACGACCGGGCTGGCTGCGAACTCACTCGGGTCGATCGCCAGGTTGAAACGCGCGATGTCGACGCCCTGTCCCTTGAGATAGTCCAAGTCGGCCGTGAACTGCACGAGGGTCTGGTCCAGGTCGGGCCCGCACACCCCGGTGGCGCAGCACAGCGCCGGTTCGTAGACCCGGATGACGGGGGCTGAGGTGGTGGTCATGGGGCGGGTCCTTCGCTGGGTGGTGAGCGACACGGCATACATCGACGCTTGTCTATGCCAATCCAACTCGACATATGGACACTTGTCAATGTGACGACTAGCATCGCTGCAGTGACGACCGCATCGAGCACGCTGACCGCCCTGGGCGCCGACGGTGACATCTGCTGCGAGGGTGCCGACTGCGCGCTCATCCCCGACACCGACGCAGCCGGGTTGGCCGACATCTTCAAGGCGCTGGCCGACCCGACCCGCGTCCGGCTGTTGGACTACCTATCTCGCAGCGTGAGCGGCACGGCGTGCGCATGCCACCTGCCCGACGCGCTCGGGATCAGCCAGCCGACGCTCTCCTTCCACATGAAGAAGCTGCACGACGCGGGCCTGGTCACGCGGGAGAAGCGCGGGCGGTGGGTGCACTGGACGGTGCGGCCCGAGGCGGTGGCTCGAGCGGTGAGTTACCTCGGGTTGCCGGCGCACGGCATACCGGCTGGGGGTTCGTGTTGCTGAACGAATCGCGTGCCACATCCACGGCACCGACCACAGCGGTCGCCGCGCGGCTGTCGACCCTGGACCGCTACCTGCCGGCGTGGATCCTCCTCGCGATGGTCGCGGGGCTGCTGCTCGGGCGGCTCGTGCCGGGCCTCAATGCTGCGCTGGATGCCGTGAAGATCGGGCAGGTCTCGCTGCCGATCGCCATCGGGCTGCTCGTGATGATGTATCCGGTGCTGGCCAAGGTGCGCTATGCCGAGACCCACCGTGTGACCCGCGACCACCGGCTGATGGGGCTCTCGCTGGTGCTCAATTGGGTGGTGGGACCCGCGCTGATGTTCGGTCTGGCGTGGGCCTTCCTGCCCGATTTGCCGGAATATCGCACTGGGCTCATCATCGTCGGACTCGCGCGCTGCATCGCCATGGTGCTCATCTGGAACGACCTCGCGTGCGGCGATCGGGAGGCCGCCGCTGTCCTGGTCGCGATCAACTCGGTCTTCCAAGTCGTGGCGTTCGCGGCGCTGGGGTGGTTCTACCTGCAGGTGCTGCCCGGCTGGCTGGGCCTGTCGACCACGAGCGTGTCGTTCTCCGTGGGAGCAATCGCGGTGTCGGTGCTCGTCTTCCTCGGGATTCCGCTGGTCGCGGGGTTCCTCACTCGGATGATCGGTGAGCGGGCGCGTGGGCGCGAGTGGTACGAGGGTGTGCTGCTGCCGCGGATCGGGCCGTGGGCGCTGTATGGCTTGCTCTTCACGATCGTCATTCTCTTTGCGCTGCAAGGCGATGCGATCACCTCGCGGCCATGGGACGTGGCGCGGATCGCGGTGCCGCTGGTGGCCTATTTCGCGGTGATGTTCGGTGGCTCGTTGCTCGCGGCCCGGGCGCTGGGCATGTCCTATGCCCGGTCGGCGACGGTCGCGTTCACCGCCGCGGGCAACAACTTCGAACTCGCCATCGCGGTGGCCATCGGCACCTTCGGGGTGACCTCCGGGCAGGCGCTCGCTGGTGTGGTCGGCCCGCTCATCGAAGTGCCCGTGCTCGTCGGGTTGGTTTACGCCAGCCTGTATGCCGGGGCGCGCCTCTTCCCGGGGGATGCGAGCGTGCCCTCGCGTTGAGGTCTTTGGGTGTGCTGGGGGCGTGCTGAGCCCCCTGTCGGTCCCTCGGTGGGGGCAGACTGACGCGTTTGGCTGTTTCACGGGTGGCCAAGCAGCCAAACCTGTCAGTTCGGGGTGGAGCGTGCAGGCGGCGCGAGGGCAACCAACCCTGCGCCATGCGTCCACCGCAGCGCCCGACAGCGAGGTGAGCCAATCTGCTGCTTCAGCCCCGGCGAACCCACAGATTGGCTCATCTCGCGACCCGAGGGAGCGTCCAGATCACGCCGGTGACCCTCTCGGTCCCTCGGTGGGGGCAAACTGACTCGTTGTGCTGCTTCACGGGTGGCCAAGCAGCCAAACCGGTCAGTTCGGGGTCTGGAGCCTGAAGGGGCCGCCTGATTGAGGGGATGAGATCGTCGCCTCACGTCGAGGCTCACCGCCGACCGAGCGGCGGCATAGCATCGGGTCCCATGGACGGCCCGACCACGACCCCGGCATCGCCGCCGCAGGCATCGCCGCCGCAGGCATCGCCCCCGCGGGCACAGCCGCCGCAGGGACGGGCGCTGCTGGGATCGCCGCTGTTGCGCGGTCAGCTGGCCCCGCCTCCGCGCACGCTGGTCGACATCTTCCGCGAGACAGTCGAGCGTCACCCCGATGTGCCGGCCCTGGACAACGGCGCGACCAGCCTCACCTATGCCGAGTTCGAGGAGGCCGCCTCAGATCTCGCCGAGCAGCTCCACGAGGTCGGCGTTGGACCTGGCGCCAAGGTCGGGGTTCGGGTGCGCTCCGGCACGGTCGACCTCTACGTCGCGATCATGGCCATCCTCGTGGCCGGCGGCGCCTACGTCCCTGTCGACGCCGACGACCCGGAGGAGCGGGCCCGCACCGTCTTTGACGAGGCCGACGTCACCGCGATCATCGGCACCGACCTGGTCATCACGGTTCCCGAGCCGAAGTCCGAGCCGAAGCCAGAGCCGCAGTCCGAGACACCGCCCGAGACAACGCCCGAGACAACGCCCCAGGCAACACCCGAGACAAGGCCCGCCCAGAGCCTGGACCCGCCCGGTGGTGCCGGAGCCGACGCGGGTCAGCCGGACGGCATACCGGGTAGTGCAGGCGCGCCCATCCGACCCGGAGCCGAGCCGACACCGCACGACGACGCGTGGGTCATCTTCACCTCGGGCTCGACCGGCAAGCCCAAGGGCGTCGCCGTTACGCACCGCAATGCCGCGGCGTTCGTCGACGCCGAGTCGCGAATGTTCCTGCAGGGCGAGCCGATCGGGCCTCAAGACCGCGTCATGGCCGGCCTCTCGGTTGCCTTCGACGCCTCGTGCGAGGAGATGTGGCTCGCGTGGCGATACGGGGCCTGCCTGGTCCCCGCACCCCGCGCTCTGGTGCGCAGCGGCGTCGACCTCGGCCCCTGGCTGGTCGCCAACGAAGTCACCATCGTCTCCACGGTGCCGACCCTCGTCGCGCTCTGGCCGACCGAGGCGCTGGCCCGCGTGCGGCTGCTCATCATGGGCGGCGAGGCCTGCCCGCCCGAGCTGGCCGCCCGCCTCGCGACTCCGACCCGCGAGGTCTGGAACACCTATGGCCCCACCGAAGCCACCGTGGTCGCGTGCGGCGCGCAGCTCACCGGCGAAGGACCCGTGCGCATCGGCCTGCCGCTGGACGGCTGGGATCTCGCGGTCGTGGATGGCGAGGGTATGCCGGTCGGTCCCGGCCAGTCCGGCGAACTCATCATCGGCGGCGTCGGGCTCGCGCGGTACCTCGACCCGGTTAAGGACGCCGAGAAGTACGCCCCCATGCCGACCCTCGGCTGGGAGCGGGCCTATCGCAGCGGCGACGTCGTGGTCAACGACGACGCGGGGCTGCTCTTCCAGGGGCGGGCCGACGACCAGGTCAAGGTGGGCGGGCGACGCATCGAACTCGGCGAGATCGACAGCGCCCTGCTGCGCCTGCCCGGCGTGACCGGTGCTGCGGCAGCAGTGCGTGCCACGGCCTCTGGCACCAAGATCCTCGTCGGCTACGTCACCGTGGAGGCCGGTGCCGACCCCGATCGTGGGCCAGCGGCGGATGGTGACCACACGGCATACCAGGGCGGTTTTGACCCCGCCGCGGCGCTGACTCAACTGCGGTCGGAGATGCCGGCCGCGATGGTGCCGCGGCTGGCCGTCGTCGAGACCCTGCCCACCCGCACGTCCGGTAAGATCGACCGCGACGCGCTGCCCTGGCCGCTCACCCTCGCAGGCGGCGATCAGGGCCCGGCACTGCACCTCGAGGGCACCCAGGCCTGGGTGCGCGACCTGTGGGTCGAGGTGCTCGGCGCCGATCCGACCAATGTGCACGACGACTTCTTCGACCTCGGCGGCAGCAGCCTCGCGTCGGCCGAACTCGTGTCGAGGCTGCGGCAGCGGTTCCCGTCGACCACCGTCGCCGACCTTTACGACCATCCCCACCTCGACGACCTGGCCCGACACCTCGACGCCATGCAATCGGCGGACGCGCAGCTCAACCAAACCGTCCACCCGGTGCCGGTCAAGACCCAGGCGGGGCAGCTCATCGCTCAGGTGCCGCTGCGCACGATCGCCGCCGCCCGCTGGCTCATCTGGCTCTCGATCGCCGCCTCGATCGCCCAGGCATGGCTTGGCCTCGACTGGCTGCCGACCCTGCCCTGGCCGGTCACGGTCATCGGCGCCCTGGTGCTGCTCACGCCGCCGGGCCGCATGCTGCTGGCCGCGGTCGGAGCGCGGTTGATCCTGGCCGGCATCACCCCCGGCGACTACCCGCGCGGGGGCAAGGTGCACCTGCGGGTGTGGCTCGCCGAACGGCTCGCTGACGAGCTCGGCGCCGCCAATATTTCCGGCGCGGCGCTGGTGCGGTGGTATGCGCGACTGCTCGGCGCGCACATCGGCAAGGGCGCCGAGCTGCACTCGCTGCCGCCGGTCACCGGCCACCTGCACCTCAGCAAGGGCTCGGCGGTCGGCACCGAAGTCGACCTCACCGGACACTGGATCGACGGCGCCACCTTGCACCTTGGCGCGATTCGAGTCGGCAAGAACGCCCGCATCGGCGCCCGCAGCACCCTCGCCCCCGGCTGCCGCATCGGCGCCGGAGCCGAGATCGCGCCTGGTTCAGCGGTATTCGGCCGCGTCCCGCCGGGAGCGCTCTGGTCGGGAGCGCCCGCGCGCCCCACCGGCGGCTCACCCAACGCGTGGCACCGCCAGCCCGCTCCTGCCCGGCCGCTCTGGCGGGCAGGGTATGCCGTGTCGAGCCTGGTCATCGCGGCCCTCCCGATCCTCGCAATCGCAGCCGGGGTGGCCGCCGTCTCGCCGGGCCTGCGGCATACCGGCTCGTGGTCCGAGCTCGCCGTCGCCGCCCTCATCTGGCTGCCCGTCGGCACCGTCGTCGGGATGCTCACCCTCGCGCTGCTCGTGTGGGCCCTCACCCGAATCGCCGGTCGGTCGGTCGCCGAAGGCCGCCACCCCGTCGACAGCGCGCCCGCGTGGGGGGCGTGGACGACGATCCGGCTGCTCGACGAGGCACGCACCTGGCTCTTCCCGATCTACTCCAGCGGCCTGACCCCCGCGTGGCTGCGTGCGCTCGGGGCCAGGATCGGCGCCGATGTCGAGGCCTCGACCGTGTTGCTGATACCCAAGCTGTCCTGGGTCAACGACGGGGCTTTCCTCGCCGACGACACTCTCCTGGGGGGTTATGAGCTCGGCGGCGGCTGGCTGCGCACCGAGCGGGTCAAGGTCGGCAAGCACGCCTTCCTCGGCAACTCCGGGATGACCGCGCCCGGCCGCCGGATCCGCCGAGACTCGCTCGTCGCCGTGCTCTCCGCCGCGCCCACCACGCGCGCCAAGGCCGGCGTCTCGTGGCTCGGCTCACCCCCAGAGCCGTTGCGCCGCACCACAGTCGACGCCGACTCCGCGCGCACCTTCGCCCCGCCGCGTCGGCTCAAGGTGGCCCGCGGCCTGGTGGAGTTCGCACGCATCGTCCCCGTCGTGCTCGGCATTGCCCTGTATGCCGTCGCCGCCCTCGCTCTGCTTGCCCTCGCCGAGCGCTCGTGGTGGATCGCGCTGGTGCTCGGCGGTCTGGTGCTCATGACCGTCGGCATGGTGGCCGCCGGAGTGACGAGCATCGCCAAATGGGTCCTGGTCGGCCGGCTCAAGGCCACCGAGCACCCGCTGTGGAGTTCCTTCGTGTGGCGCAATGAGCTGGCCGACACGTTCGTCGAAGTCATGGCCGCGCCGTGGTTCGCCCGCGCCACGGTCGGCACCCCCGCCCTCAACTGGTGGCAGCGCACCATGGGCGCGCACATCGGCCGAGGCGTCTGGTGCGACACCTACTGGCTGCCCGAGGCCGACCTGGTCACCCTGCGCGATGGGGCCACCGTCAACCGCGGGTGCGTCGTGCAGACCCACCTCTTCCACGACCGGGTGCTGTCGATGGACCACGTCACCCTCGGCGCCGGCGCCACCCTCGGCCCCAACGGCGTCGTCCTGCCCGCCGCCGTCATCGGCCGCCACGCGACCGTCGGCCCGGCCTCTCTGGTGATGCGCGGCGAGCAGGTGCCGGAGCGCTCGCGGTGGATCGGCAACCCGATCGGGCCGTGGCACGGCATACCGGATGCCGTAGTGTCGGCGAGCGCCGCTGCTGACGACGGTGCTGACAATCCGGACGAAACCGAGCCCACCGCGTGAAGAACGACCGCTACCAGGACCCCTACCTGCCGGGTCACGGCGACCGCCGGTATGCCGTGCGGCACTATGACCTCGACCTGCAGGTGGCCGTCGTCGGCAACCACCTCACCGGCACCGCGCGCCTGGACGTCGAGGCGCGCACCGAACTCGACACCGTGGAGCTCGACCTGCGCGGCTTGAGTGTGCGCAAGGTGCTCGTCGGGGGCAAGAGCGCGGCGCGGTGGCGGCACCGCAACGGTCGGCTCGCCGTGGGGCTGCCCTCGAAACTCAAGTCGGGACAGTCGGTGACGATCGAGATCGGGTATGCCGGCAACCCTCGCCCGGTGCCCGGCATCCACGGCGCCGCTGGATGGGAGGAGCTCAGCGACGGGGTGACCGTGGCGTCGCAGCCCCAGGGCGCGCCGTCGTGGTACCCCTGCAACGACTACCCCGGCGACAAGGCCAGCTATCGGGTCCGGGTGGCGGCCGACCAGGCCTATCGAGTCATCGGCAACGGCGTGCTCAAGGACACCGAGCGCCGCTCCAGCCGCACGGTCTGGACCTACGACCAGCGCGAGCCGATGGCCACCTATCTCGCCACCCTGCAGATCGGCCGGTATGCCGTGCTCGACCTTCCGGGGCGGTCCAAGGGTGGGCCGCTGGTCGAGGTCTATTACCCCGCTCGCAAAAAGGCCGGCGTCGTCAAGACCTTTGCGCGGCAACGGGAAATGGTCGACGTCTTCACCCGGTTGTTTGGGCCCTATCCCTATCCGGTCTATCGAGCGGTGGTCACCGACGACGACCTGGAGATCCCTTTGGAGGCCCAAACGCTGACGATCTTCGGGCTCAACCACCTCGAACCCAATTGGGAGAACGAGCGATTGGTGGCCCATGAGCTGGCCCACCAATGGTTCGGCAACTCGCTCACCGCCACCCGTTGGCAGGACATCTGGCTGCACGAGGGGTTCGCCTGCTACTCCGAGTGGCTGTGGTCCGAGCACATCGGGCGCGCCTCGGCTGCGCGGCAGGCCCGGGTGCACTGGGACAAGATCGACCGGTTGCCTAAGGACCTCGTGCTCGCGGCGCCGGGGTCACGGCTGATGTTCGACGACCGGATCTACAAGCGTGGGGCGCTCACCCTGCATGCGCTGCGGGTCAAGCTGGGCGACAAGGTCTTCTTCGACATGCTGCGGGCATGGACCAAGGCCCGCGCCCACAAGGGCGTCGACACCGAGCGGTTCATCTCGCACGCGGAGGGGTTCGCCAAGCGGTCGTTGGCGCCGTTCTTCGACAAGTGGCTCTGGCGCAAGTCCCTGCCCGACCTGCCGTCCTGACCCCCGGCCCTGACTCAGACTGGTCGACCGCCCGGCCGACGTGGCCAGGGTGCGCGTGGTCAAGATCGCGATCTTGACACTTGGGTCGCGTTGCAACGGTACCCAAGTGACAGGATCGCGATCTTTACCAGCGAGCCAAGCCTGAGCGGCCCAGCGAAAGACCTGCGCCCGCGTCAGCTCACCGTGGGCAGGTGGCGGGAGAGGAAGTGGATGGTGCGCTCCCACGCCAAGGCCGAGGCCTGCTGGTGGAACATCGGGAAGTCGGCGTTGTCGAAGGCGTGGTTGGCGCCCTCGTAGGTGTGGAACTCGCAGTCCGGGTTGGCCATGACCACCCCGCGGATGTGCGCGACGACCTCACCGGGGATGTAGTCGTCGGACAGCCCGAAGTGGTGCAAGCTCGGCGCGGTCACCAGGGGCGCGGTGTCGACGACCGTCGGCAACGCCGACCCATAGAACGACACCAGCGCGGTCACAGGGGTCTGCCCGGCCACCAGATAGGCCAGCCCGCCGCCGAAGCAGAAGCCCACCAGCCCGACCCGACCGTCGACGCCCGGCCGCCCGGCCAGCCAGGACACCGCCGCGCTGACATCGGCCACCGCCGCCGGCCAGTCCAGCCGGTTGACCAGGCTCACGCCCTCCTCGAGCATCGAGGGCCCGTCGGCGACCGCTTCGGCGTCCAGCCGCCAGAAGACCACCGGGACGAGCACGGCATACCCGAGGTCGGCGAGGTCTTGCGCGCGGCGGCGGACATATCCCGACACCCCGAAGATCTCTTGGACGAGCACGACGCCCGGCGCATTCGCGGCGCCCGAGGTGGGTGCCCAGAGGTATGCCGGCAGGTCGCCGCCGTCGACGGGGATGGTCACGCGGGTGGGGCTGGACTGTTCAGTCATCTCCTCAGTATCCCTGAACCCGCCGCCGGCCAAACCCGATGGGCCCCGCGAAAGCGCGTGCAGGGGCACCGACGAGTGCGGCACACTCACCCGGTGAGCTTCCGGGACCGCCTGCGCGCGCTGCGTGTCGACACCACCCCGTTGCGCACCTCGCCGGACTTCCGACGGCTGTTCCTTGCCGGCACGGTCTTCTATCTCGGCGGGATGA
>JADJVI010000016.1 GCA_016710645.1 Actinomycetales bacterium
GTGTCGAAAAAGTCCTACTCGCCGGTAAAGATCAGGACCCATGGACGGGTTGGACGGCGAGCGACGCGGCATACTGTTCACCATGTCACGCAGCCCCGATCCGGCCGCCGATGAAAGCGCTGTCATCGCCGCGCCCCGGCGGCGCGGTCGCCCCGGTTACGACCTGGACTCGCTGCTGGCCACGACCGTCGACGTCTTCATCCAGAAGGGCTTCGACGGCACGAGCATGGAAGACCTCTCGCAGCGCCTCGGCATCTCCAAGTCGGCGATCTATCACCACGTGACGAGCAAGAACGAGCTGCTCGACATCGCGGTCAACCGGGCGCTCGATGACCTCGGCGAAGTCATGGAACTCAACCGCCGCCTCACGACCAACCCGGTCGACCGACTGGAGCACCTCATCCGGGCCAGCGTCGGCGTCCTCGTGGCCCGCAAGCCGTTCGTCACCCTGCTGCTGCGGGTGCGCGGCAACACCGACGTGGAGCGCCGCGCACTGCAGCGCCGCAAGGCTTTCGACCAGTACTGCGCCGACCTGGTGGCCGAGGGCGTCGCCGTCGGCCTGGTGCGCCCCGACATCGACCCGACGATCACCGCCCGGCTGCTGTTCGGCATGGTCAACTCGCTCATCGACTGGGCTCGCCCGCAGACCGAGGCCGAGGTCATGGCCCTCTCCGACGCGGTGTGGGGACTGGCTTTCGAGGGCATGCACCACCCGTTCCACCCCTGACTCGCGCACGTCACCCCACGCGTCGCGCCCGCACGACGGCGTCGTATGCCGTGCGCAGATGCCCCGCGATCGCCGCCAGGGCCTCGCGGGCCACGCTGGCGGGCTCGGCATGGGTGAAACCGTGGTCGACGCCGGCGAACTCGCGATAGGTCACGCTCGCTCCGGCCGCCGCCAACCGATCGGCGAACTCGCGCATCTCGCCGGTCAGCGTGTCCAACTCCGCGGTGAGCACAAGGGTGGGCGGGAACCGATCGAGTCGGGTCTCGTGCAGCGGCGACACCCGCGGGTCGGTGAGGTCGGTGCCGGCGAAGTAGGTCGTGCGCACCAGCTTCATGAGGTCGGGCGTGACGATCGGCGTGAGCGATGGTGACACCCGACGCTCGTCGGGGCGCCCGATGTCGACGGTGCCGTTTTCGGTCGATAGGGCCACCGGACGGCGGAAGTCGTGGTCGAGGGCCTGCTGCACGATGCTCACGGCGAGCTTGGCTCCCGCGCTCTGCCCGCCCACCGAGATCCGCCGGTCGTCCCAGCCGCGCTCGTGGGCATGGGCGAGCGCCCAGCGGTAGATGTCGTAGCACTGCTGCTCGGCCACCGGGAAACGCACCGTCGGCGCGGTGAGATAGTCCGGCGCCAACACATACGCCCCGAGCTCCGAGGCGAGATAGCGAGCGACGTTGTCCTCTTGCTCGGGCATCCGCACGATGAACGCCCCGCCGTGGATCGCGATGTGCACCGGTGGCCGCTCCCCCGCCTCCACCATGCGCCGCCGGTCGGCGTGCGTCGGCACATAGACCAAGGTGCGCACCGGCCCGTGGCGGGTCGGGATCTGGATGACCTTGGGTGGGGCGATCGGCTTGCTCGCGAACTGCACCCGCGGGGAGGAGTAATACAGGTGATGCACCATCGGGAAGAGTGCCTGGAAGGACCACGCAGCCTGGGCAGCGACGGGCGAGATCCGCGGATCGGTGGTCAGCACCGGATCGCTCCTTCCCCCCTGCAACGCTGCAACTGGTCGGGCTCCACGCTAGCCCGGTGCGCGCCCCAGGCCGGTATGCCGTGCGGCGCGGCGCACGGCATACCTCGCCGTCGTGGCGCGCGGACTCGGCGTCCGGCGGGTCTGCGGATGCGCGAGTCAGCGGGTCAGCGGGTGAGCGAGTCAGCGCACGCCGGCGATGTCGAGCAGGCGGTGGGACACCAGCCGGACCGCGGCCGGGTCGAAGATCACCGTGTAGTGGTTGGTGTCGGCGACCCGCTCGGCGGTGATGCCCTTGGGTAGCGGCAGCCAGGGCGGCCAGGCCCCGCCATAGAGACCCATCGGCTGGTTGAGGGCGCCGCGAGGGGCCCAGAGCAAGGTGACCGGTATGCCGTTGGCGACGCTCGTCTGCGGTGCGTTGAGCACCTCGTGGTCATCCAACAGGGCCGAGCCGTCGGCGCGGACCGCGTCGACGACGCAGGACGAGCGCCAGCCCTCGCCCTCCTGGACCAGGTCGCGCACGAGGTAGTCACGGATGAGATGGCCGTAGGGGCCGAACAGTGAGGGGCCGAGGCCGGGGTGCACCGACCAATAGGCCAAATAGTCGGACTGGCTCGGGAAGGTCATGGTCAGCCGCGAGATCGCCGGGCCGAGCACGGCATACATGAAGATGTCGGGGTTGATCCAACTCGGCATCGCGGTGCCCAAGCCGCCGTCGACGAAAAGGAGCGCGCTGACCCGCTCGGGGTGACGCGCGGCGACCAGGGCACCCACCCACGCCCCCATCGAGTGCCCGACCAAGACGGCCTTCTCGACGCCGATATAGTCCAGCAGCGCGATGACATCGTCACAGTGAGCGGCCATGCCATAGGGCGGCCCGACCTCCCGGGAACCAGCGCGCCCGCGCAGGTCGGGGGCCCACATGGTGAGGCGTCCTTCCAGCGCTGCGGCAACCGGCATCCAGGCCCAACCGTTGCCAGTAATGCCATGCAGCGCAATGACCGTAGGCGCGCTGGCAGGGGCCTTGGACAGTCGCGAGGCGACCACCTCTCCCCCAGGCACCGGGATGCGCACGGTGCGGGGTCGGACCGGGGCGGTCCCCATCGGTCATCCTCCGGATGGACGAGTGCTGCGAGCTAGGGCGAGTCTGGACCATCGGTCCGATGTCACCATAACCGACCGATCGGCCGGTATATCGAGTCTAGTGACCAGACCGGCCGGATACCGAGGGCTTTGCGTCACACCCGTAGGCTTGCCCTCATGTCTGCGCCTGCCGCCTTCCCCGCCGCTGCGACCCGCCGAGCCTGGGCACTGGGCGTCGTCACGGAGGCCGACGGCCAAGTCCTGGATGCGTGGTTCCCCAGCCCGACCCTCGGCGACGACTACGACGACCAGCAGCCGATCCCGGCCGAGTTGCAGGCGCTGGCCGCGCGCGACGAGGTGCGCGGAGTGGACGTGCACCCCATCGGGCTGTCCATCGACCTCGATGCCCCTCCGGCGAGCACCGCCGACGCCTACCTGCGCCTGCACCTGCTCTCGCACCGCCTGGTCGCCCCCAACACGATCAACCTCGAGGGCATCTTCGGGGTGCTCCCCAATGTCGTGTGGACCTCGGCCGGTCCGTGTCCCGTCGAAGGCTTCGAGGCGGTCCGGGCCCGGCTGCGGGCCCGCGGGCCGGTGCAGGTCTTCGGGGTCGACAAGTTCCCCCGGATGACCGATTATGTGGTGCCGAGCGGAGTGCGGATCGCCGACGCCGACCGGGTGCGCCTCGGGGCGCACTTGTCCAGCGGCACGACCGTCATGCACGAGGGGTTCGTCAACTTCAACGCCGGCACCCTCGGGGCGTCGATGGTCGAGGGACGGATCAGCCAGGGCGTCGTCGTTGGTGACGGCTCCGACATCGGCGGCGGCGCCTCCACCATGGGCACCCTGTCTGGTGGCGGCACCGAGCGCGTCAGCATCGGGCTGCGCTGCCTGCTCGGGGCCGAGTCGGGCTTGGGGATCGCGCTCGGTGATGACTGCGTCGTCGAGGCCGGGCTCTATATCACGGCCGGCACCAAGGTCACCCTTCCCGACGGTCAGATCGTCAAGGCCCGCGAGCTGTCCGGCCAGTCCAACCTGCTCTTCCTGCGCGACTCGGTCTCCGGTGCGGTCGTCGTCAAGGCCCGCGACGGCCACGGCATCGTCCTCAACGACGCGCTGCACGCCAACGACTGACGGTATGCCGCGCACCTCCCGAGGCGGACTCGTCCTTGCCGAGCAGGAGCGCCCCACCGGCGCCCGGCGCCTGGTCGGGGCGCTGGTCATCGTGGCGGTGATTGTCGGCCTCGGGTATGCCGGGTACGCCGCCTTGTCCTCGCTGCTGGCCGGACCCAAGAGCGAATCGTGCGTGGCGACGGCAGCGGGCCAGACCGCCGAGCTGGCGCCCGACCAGGCCGGCAATGCCGCCGTCATCGCCGCGGTCGGTCACACCCGAGGGCTCTCGACCCGGGCGGTGACGATCGCCATCGCGACCGCCATGCAAGAGTCCAAACTGCGCAATATCCGCTTCGGAGACCGGGATTCGTTAGGGCTGTTCCAGCAGCGCCCCAGTCAAGGGTGGGGCACCGCCGAGCAGATCCTCGACCCGGTCTACTCCAGCGGCGCCTTCTACGACCGCCTGGTCAAGGTGACCGATTTCGAGACTCGGCCACTCACCGAGGTGGCCCAGGCGGTGCAACGCAGCGCCTTCCCTCAGGCCTATGCCAAGCACGAGGAGGAGGCCGTTGCGCTGGCCCATGCCCTCACCGGCGCCACGCCGGCAGCTTTGACCTGCGACCTGCTCCCGGCGGTCGCTGCGGACTCCCCAGCCGCCACCATCGCGGGTGGTTCTTCGGCTGGCGCGGCGGGCGCGACGACCAGCACGACCCTTGCGGCCCGAACCAAGGCCCTGGCCACCGCACTGCAGGCGCACCACGGCGTGAAGGCCACCACGTCAGGGACCACGGTCACCGTCACCGCGTCCGGGGCCGATGCCTGGGCTGTCGCATCCTGGGCGGTCGCCAACGCCAAGACCTACGCGATCACGGCGGTCACCACCGAGCAGCGCCGCTGGTACCGCGACGGCGCCGCGTGGTCGACCGCGCCGGCCCAACCGGGGGTCCAGATCACCCTGCTCGGCTGACCGCAGGGCACCGGGTCAGAGCAGGCCACGGCGGTTCATAGTGGCTCACGAAGACGATCGAACTTCGAGCCCTGGAGAGCGCGGGGCGACCACTCGACCGTTCCCGTCGATCCGTTTGGGGAGTCGAGGGTGACCTCGACGCCGATCGACGTGCCGTCCACCCAGCTGATGTCGCGGAGGGAACTCCCGGACGCCCAGGCCCCATCCCCCACACCACCAGGACCGATCGCGTTGACCGCGTAAGTCCCATTGGGGGTCAGGCCGCCCATCGGGTCACCGTTGGCGTCGACCTTGCACTGCCAGACGACGAAGCCGGACGCGCAGTCGCTGTCGAGGGTGCCGGGGGTCGCTTGCCGCAGCTCGACGAGCAGATAGTCACCAGGGCCACGTCGCGAGTCCCAGAACAGCACCGCACTGTCGTAACGGTTCTGGGCGACCGCCGAGATGCTCGCCGTACCGCTGACCTGGGTGGCGAGGTCGTAGACATACGGGCGGGTCAGCCCGAACTGCATCCGGTGCCAGGCGTCCAACTCGACCATGGAGCGGTCATCGGGCGTCTGCGTGATCGTGGCCGCCATCGTGGTCAGCCCGCCATGGAAGGACTGGTCGGCTCCATACATGTCGATCGCCCCCCACTGATGGAAGACCTCGTGACAGGCCGTCTGCAGGGCCACCTGATGACCCATGACGCTGTACTTCCCGCGGATCTGAAGGGGATACCCGAGCGCGGTCGAGTCGACCGTGAGGGACTGGGTTGTCGCATTGCCCAGCCCGTACGAATCGACGATGACGGTGAGCAACTCGGTTCCCTTCACCACGCCGTCACGATCCGCGTCCAGCCCACCCCATCCGATCGGATACGACCCGATGTCGCGCAGCGCCTGCTCGTCGATGACCGGGATGCGCGAGGGCAGTTGGAGCTGCGCCTGCTCCTGAGTGAGGTGCACCGTCGCCGGGGGGCCACCAAGCACGGGCACGGGAGGCGCCCCGTACTGCGCCATCACCCAGGCATACGTGCTCGGAGTTTCCCGGCCGTAGAAGAACGTCTGGTAGAAGGCTCTCTCGTGCGCCAGTGGAGCGTTGGGCGGCTCGGCGAGGATGAGCCAGGTCGGCCGAGGGCCGAACCGGCCCTTCATGCCTTGACCCGGGCGTCGGCTCTCACTGGTGAGCCGGCCGAACCCGAACGGCTCCGCATCGCGATTAGCGAGCGCCATGCCTTTCCAGTCGTTGAATCGGTCGAGCTTCTGATCGACATCATGCAGTCTGTCGAACGGACCGATCGGCATGTCATCCCTCCGCGTGATCCCCGTGCCGCGCGGTTGCGGCAGCGTTGCGAAGAAGGAGGCTCGCGCGCGTCCGCTGATACATCGGCTGCCCGCCTGGAAGTTTCGGTATGCCGTGACCCGGCCGGAACAGGGGTATGCCGTGCGACCGAGGCCGCACGGCATACCCGTGTGTGGTCTGGTAGGAGAAGTCAGCGCTGCAGAATCGGGGCGTAGGCGCGCTCCGGCTCCCCGATGTAGATCTGCCGCGGGCGACCGATCTTGGTGTCCGAGTCGGCCATCAGCTCGCGCCACTGCGCGATCCAGCCGGGTAGCCGACCGAGGGCGAACAGCACGGTGAACATCCGGCTGGGGAAGCCCATCGCCTTGTAGATGAGGCCGGTGTAGAAGTCGACGTTGGGGTAGAGCCGCCGCTGCACGAAGTAGTCGTCCGCGAGCGCGATCTCCTCCAGCCGGCGGGCCAGGTCCAGCAGCGGGTCGTCGACGCCGAGTTGATTGAGCACGCCGTCGGCAGTCTCCTTGATGATCGACGCGCGCGGGTCGTAGTTCTTGTAGACCCGGTGGCCGAAGCCCATCAACCGGATGCCGGCTTCCTTGTCCTTGACCCGGCGCATGAAGTCCTCGGGCTTCTCCCCCGACTCCTGCAGCCGTTGCAGCATCTCCAGCACCTGCTGGTTGGCGCCGCCGTGCAGCGGACCGAACAGTGCGTTGATCCCGGCGGACACCGAGGCGAAAAGGTTGGCCTGAGAGGAGCCCACCATGCGCACCGTGGACGTCGAGCAGTTCTGCTCGTGGTCGGCATGCAGGACCAGCAAGAGATCCAGCGCCTTGGCCGCGATGGGGTCGGGCTCGTAGGGCTCGGCGGGCGTCCCGAAGGTCATCCGCAGGAAGTTCTTGGTCAGCGACATGGAGTTGTCGGGGTAGAGGAAGGGCTGGCCGATGCTCTTCTTGTAGGCATAGGCAGCGATCGTCGGCAGCTTGGCCAACAGTCGGATCGTCGACATTTCGACCTGCTCCGGGTCGAACGGGTCCAGCGAGTCTTGGTAGAACGTCGAGAGCGCGCTCACCGCGGAGGACAACACCGGCATGGGGTGGGCGTCTCGGGGGAAACCGTTGAAGAACGCCTTGAGGTCCTCGTGCAGCAGCGTGTGGTGGCGCAGCTTGTCGTCGAACTCCAGCAGCTCGACGGCGTTGGGCAGGTGCCCGTAGATGAGCAGGTAGGACGTCTCGACAAAACTCGACTGCGCCGCGATCTGCTCGATGGGATAGCCCCGATAACGCAGAATGCCCTTGTCACCGTCGATATAGGTGATCGCGCTGCGACAGGCCGCCGTATTGACGAAGCCCGAGTCGTAGGTGACGTGCCCACTGTCCTTCATGAGGCTGCCGACGTTGAGGCCGGGTTCCCCCACGGTGGCGGGCACGACCGGCAAGTCGAACGACTTCTCGCCGAGGTGCAGGGCTGCGAATGCAGGACGATCGCTCACTTGGGCCTCCCAGGGGGTCCGACGGCATACCGAACTTCAGTTCTCAGGACGCTACCCGAGGCTCGCCAACCGTGCCGACTCAGCCCCCGGACAGCCGACGAGCGGCCGCCTCGATGCGCTCATCGGTCGCGGTGAGCGCGACCCGCACATGGCGCGCCCCCGCCGGCCCGTAGAAGGATCCGGCGGCCGCGAGGATGCCTCGGTCGGCGAGAAAACCGAGGGTGGCCCAGCAGTCCTCGTCGCGGGTGGCCCACACATAGAGCCCCGCCTCGGAGGAGTCGACGCGGAATCCGGCGCTCACCAAGGCTGGCAGCAGGATCTCGCGCCGCATGCCATAGCGGACCTTCTGGTCGGCCACGTGCTCGGCGTCGCCGAGGGCCGTAACCATGGCGGCCTGCACCGGACCGGGCAGCATCATCCCGGCATGTCGGCGCACCTCGGTGATCGCCGCGATCAGAGCCGGGTCGCCGGCGACGAAGGCGGCGCGGTACCCCGCGAGGTTGGATTGCTTGGACAGCGAGTAGACCGCAAGCAGGTTGTCGGTGCTCCCTCTGGTCACAGCCGGGTCGAGGATGCTCGGCGTCGTATGCCGTGGCCCTGGCCGCCCCGCGTCGGGCACCCGCCAGTCGAGCTCGGCGTAACACTCGTCGCTGGCGACGATGACGTCATGTCGCCGAGCCCAGTCGACGACCTTGGCCAGGTGCTCCACGCCCAGCACTGCGCCGGTCGGGTTGCCGGGACTGTTGAGCCACAACAGTTTTGGTGTCGTTGACGGGGTCAACGGGCCGAATGCGGCGAGGCCATCGACGACGACCGGCGTGGCCCGCGCCAGCCGGGCGCCGACGTCATAGGTCGGGTAGGCCACCGCGGGGATGCCGACGAGGTCACCGGGCCCGAGGCCGAGCAGGGTGGGCAGCCAGGCGACGAGCTCTTTGCTGCCGATCGTGGGGAGCACCTGTTCAGGGAGCAACCCCGGCACACCACGGCGCCGCTCGAACCACGCGACAACCGCCTCGCGCAACGCCTGGGTTCCGACGGTGAGCGGATAGCCGGGTGAGTCGGCAGCAGCCTCCAGCGCGCGCCGGACCACCTCTGGCGTGGGGTCGACGGGGGTGCCGACCGACAGGTCGACCAGACCGTCCGGATGCCCGGCGGCGCGGTGTTTGAACGGGACGAGCGAGTCCCAGGGGAAGTCGGGAAGCGGAGGCGGGGAGACGCGCAGGACGGCCCCGCCTCAGTGCTCGGCGGCCTGGGGAGGCAACGCTGAAACCAGGGCGTGGTCCTTGGCGATGAGGCCGAGCTTGGCGGCGCCGCCGGGGCTGCCCAGGTCGTCGAAGAACTCGACATTGGCCTTGTAGTAGTCGGCCCACTCGGCCGGGACGTCGTCCTCGTAGTAGATCGCCTCGACCGGACACACCGGCTCACAGGCACCGCAGTCGACGCACTCGTCGGGGTGGATGTAGAGCATCCGCTCGCCCTCGTAAATGCAGTCGACCGGGCACTCCTCGATGCAAGCCTTGTCCTTGACATCGACGCACGGCTGGGCGATGACGTAAGTCATGAGTGGTCCTCCTGCGGACGCGGGGCGGTTCGGCCCTAGTATGCCGCAGGTGGAGCACCTCGGGTTCTCTGGGCGCGCAGCGGATGCGCCTCCCGCTGCGTCGGCGGCCGACGTGCAACTCGCCGCCGTCGCGGCCGACGGCTGGCCGGCCATCGAGACCGAACCCCTCGGCCCGTGGCTGCTCCGAGCCAGCTACGGCTTCACCCTGCGCGGCAACTCGGTCCTGGTCACCGGCCGCCCTCAGGAGCACCTCCTCGAGGCGGTGAGTTCAATCGAGGCCTGGTATGCCGCCCGCGACCTGCCGCCGATCTTCTCCGTTCCGACCGACGCAGCGGGTGGCGTCATCGACCGGCCGCTGGCCGATCCGCTCGCCCACCGCGGCTATCGCTCCAGTGAGTGGATCATGACGATGACCGCAGCCACCGAGCAGGTCCTGCGAGCCGGGCGGGAGCACTCGATCTGGGACTCGGCCACGCCAGTGCGGGTCGAGTCCGACCTGTCCCCTGACTGGATGGCGGGGTTCGCGGCATACCGGCGGTTGCCGACCCCCAAGGTGGCCGAGGCGGTGCTCACCGGTTCCATGCGGCAGGTGTTCGTCTCGATCCCCGCTGCGCAGGCGCCTCGTCCCGGCGGGGTGGTGTCGGCCAATGCCAGCGTGCTCATCCCGGCCGCGCAACGCCCCCTGGCGATCGGACGGTTGGCGATGACCCGCCGCTGGGGCGGGGTTCATGCCATGTGGGTGGCGCCGGAGCACCGCCGCAAAGGCCTGGCCACGCACGTCCTCACGACGATGGCGGCTCTGGCACAGGAACGCGGCTGCGGCCGGCTCTATCTGCATGTTGAGGAGTCCAATACCGTTGCACGGCACCTGTATTCACGGTTTGGGTTCAGCGTGTACAACGGCTACCGCTACCTCCAACGTCCGCCCGAGCACTAGTCGGGGCTTAGCCTCGAACTAGTCGAAAAGACCTGCCTGCCAAGGCTTTCCGCATCCGATGAGCTCGTCGGTGACGACCCCGCGCTCGGCGAATCCTTCACGCCCCGACAGCCGGGCCGCGATGTTGTTGCTCAGCGTGTAGTAGCCGTCGAACACCGTGACCTGGGTCGCGTGCGCCCGCAGTCCGGCCGCTTGATCGGCCACCAGGTCCGGAGCCTCGACGACGTGAGTGACGGCGTGGTCGAGCACAACTGACACGGCATACGGCTCGGTCGTGCTGGGGATGTGCAATCCCGCGCCGGCGGGCACGTGCTGAGCCAGCCACTCGCGGTCCTGCCGCGCCCAACTCAGCGGCGTGACGATATCGAACCGACGCTGCGGACGATCCCGCTCTGGCAGCCGACGCAGCGCGGCGAGGAGGACCTCGCGGGTGCGGATGTGGTCGGGATGGCCGTAGCCGCCATCCGGGTCATAGCTCACCACCAGGTCGGGCTGCGAGTCGGCGATGATCGCCGCCATTGCCTCGGCTGCCTCTCCGAGGTCGGCCCGCACCCAGGCCCGCGGATGCTCAGCGCTCGGCGTGCCTGCCATCCCGCTGTCCCGCCAGCGGGCGGGCGCGAGCGTGGCCGGGACACCCGGCATACTCCAGGCTTGGTCGCCGAGCACGGTATGCCGTAGCACCGCACCCTCGCGGGCGGCACCCGCGAGCGCTGCCATCGCCGTGGACAACTCGCCACGGCGATGCGCCCAGATGGTGTCGTCACGGGCCGCGACCAGGTGAGACAGACCGGGCGGGATGACCTCGCCCTCGTCACCGAGCGTCGCGGTGATGAGGTCGACGTCGTGGCCGCGATGGAGGGCATCGGCGATGGCCACGCCGGTCGCGAGGGTCTCGTCGTCGGGGTGGGCGTGGACGAACAGCAGCCGTCCCACTTAGAGGACCTGGCGCTCCTCGGGGAAGTGACAGGCGACGAAGTGGTTGGGCGCAATCTCCGTGCGCACCGGCACCTCGGCTGCGCACTTCTCGACGGCCTTGGGGCAACGGGTGCGGAAGACGCAACCACTTGGCGGGTTCTGCGGGCTGGGCAGGTCACCCTTGAGCAGGATGCGTTCCTTCTTCTGACCCTTGTGCGGGTCAGGCACCGGCACCGCGGAGAGCAGCGCATGGGTGTAGGGGTGTCGCGGCTGCTCGTAGAGCTCGTCGCGGTCGGCCTCTTCCATGAGCTTGCCGAGGTACATGACGACGACACGGTCGGAAATGTGGCGAACCACCGAGAGGTCGTGGGCAATGAAGACGTAGGAGAGCTGCTGCTCGGTCTGGATGTCTTCCAGCAGGTTGACGACCTGAGCCTGGATCGACACGTCCAGGGCCGACACCGGCTCGTCGCAGACGATGAGCTTGGGCCGCAGGGCGATGGCCCGGGCGACCCCGATGCGCTGGCGCTGACCACCGGAGAACTCATGCGGGTAGCGGTTGTAGTGCTCGGGGTTGAGACCGACGCGAGCCATGAGGTCCTGGACCGTCTTGCGGGTGCCTCCCTCGGGCTTGATGCCCTGGATCTCGAAGGGGGCTGCGATGATCGACCCGATGGTCTGGCGCGGGTTGAGCGATCCGTAGGGGTCCTGGAAGATCATCTGCATCTCGCGGCGCAGCATCCGCAGCTCGTTGCCGCTGACATGGGTGATGTCGCGACCTTCGAACTCGATCTTGCCGCTGGTCGGTTCGAGCAGCCGCAGCAGGGTGCGGCCGACCGTGGACTTGCCACAACCTGACTCGCCCACGAGGCCCAGAGTCTGGCCCTTGCGCAGCTCGAAGGACACCCCGTCGACCGCGCGCACCGGGTTGTCCGGTCGCTTGACGAGCGTCTGCCGGAACTGCGGGAAGTGCTTGGTCAACTCGGTGAGGCGCAGCAAGGGCGGCCCGCCTGCCGCCTTGTCGGCCGCCGCGTCAGCGACCGTTCGTGCGGCCGCCGCAGATGCCGCGGTGATGGGCGCGTCGCTGGGCTGGGCCGACGACGAGGACGGCACCGATGCCTCGGGGGTGGGAGTGCTCACGGATGGCCCTCTTTCTTACAGCCGCGGCTTGATGTCGGACTCGAAGATCTCGGCCCGGCGCGCCGTGGGGATGTGGCAGCGGACGAGATGATCAGGGCCACATTCGATGAGGTCGGGGACGATCGTCGAGCACGCCTGAGGCGGCGCCTCTCCCTGGTAGGCACACCGCGGGTGGAAGGCGCAACCGGGCGGGATGTTGATGAGCGAGGGCGGGTTGCCGGGCACCGGGTTGAGCCGCTCGGTGCGGGCCCGGTCCAGCCGCGGCATGGACGTGAGCAGACCCCAGCCGTAGGGGTGCTGCGGGCGATAGAAGACCTCCTCGACCGGCCCGTGCTCGACGGCCTTGCCGCCATACATCACGAGGATCTCGTCGGCCATTTCGGCGACGACACCGAGGTCGTGGGTGATCATGATGATGGCCGAGCCGAATTCGGCCTGCAGCTTGCGCATGAGGTCGAGGATCTGGGCCTGCACGGTGACGTCCAGGGCCGTGGTCGGCTCGTCGGCGATGAGCAGCGACGGGTCATTGGACAGCGCCATGGCGATCATGGCGCGCTGGCGCATACCGCCGGAGAACTCGTGCGGGTACTGGTCGACGCGCCGCGCCGGGCTGGGGATGCCGACCAGGCCGAGCAATTCGATCGCCCGGGTCTTGGCCTGGGCCTTGGACTGGTCGGGGTGGTGCACGCGGATGCCCTCGAT
Organism: Actinomycetales bacterium; assembly: GCA_016710645.1. Taxonomy (GTDB): domain Bacteria; phylum Actinomycetota; class Actinomycetes; order Actinomycetales; family Dermatophilaceae; genus Phosphoribacter. The sequence continues at coordinate 12,889 of JADJVI010000016.1, forward strand.
GATCTGGGCGCCGACGGTGTAATAGGGGTGCATGGCCGAGAGCGGATCCTGGAAGATCATCGCCATCTTGTTGCCGCGCAGTTCACGCATCCGCTCGTCCGAGACGGTCATGAGATCTTCCCCGTCGAGCCAGATCTGACCCGAGGTCTGGGCCCGGGTGCGACGGTGCAAGCCGAGGATGGCCTGGCTGGTCACCGACTTACCGGAACCGGACTCGCCGACGATGCCGATCGTCTGGCCTCGGTCGATCCGGAAGGACACGCCGTCGACCGCTTTGACGACACCGTCGTCGGTCGGGAAGTGCACCTTGAGTCCTCGGACATCGAGGTAGCCCGCGTCGGAGGGGGCCGTGGTCGTGGCCCCCTTCTCGGGTGCCGCAGCGCGGGAAGCGGCCGTCGTCGCGGACCGGTCCTGCGGCATACCTGTTGTGTGCTGTGCCATGTCCCCCGCCTCAGGTCAGCCGCACGCGCGGGTCGATGACGCCGTAGAGGATGTCTACGACGAGGTTGGCAATGACGACGAACGTCGAGGCGACGATGACGATGCCGACGATGACCGGCAAGTCAGTGGTATCGATGGCTCTCACCGCCGTATAGCCCAGTCCTCGGAAGCCGAAGACTTGTTCGGTGATGACCGCGCCGCCGAGCAGACCACCGAGGTCCATACCGGCGGCGGTGACGATCGGGGTGAGGGCCGCGCGAAGGCCGTGCTTGCGAATGACGACGGATTCCTTGACGCCCTTGGCGCGGGCAGTGCGGATGTAGTCCTCGGACATCGTCTCGAGCATGTAGGCGCGAGTGAGTCGGACGTAGGACGCGGCAAAGACCATGGCCAGCGTGATGGCCGGCAGTGTCAGGGATTGCGCCCACGCCAGCGGATCCTCGGTGAGGGGCACAAAGCGTGGGATCTCGACCAATTTCATCTTGATGGCGACGAAGGTCAGCAACAACAGACCGATGAAGAAGGTCGGCAGCGAGAAGCCGATGAGGGCCAGACCGACGATGACCCGGTCGAGCCATTTGCCTCGGTTGAGCGCGGCGATGATGCCGCCGCTCACCCCGACGATCATCCAGAGGACGAAGGCTGCGAGGGCGATCGATGCCGACACCGGCAGGGTGTCTTTGACGATCTCGGTGACCGACTTGTGGGCCATCACCGAGTAGCCCAGGCAGGGAGCCTGACACGTGGTGACGATCTCGGGCGAGGCAGCCTGCAGGGCCGGGTCGTCGGGGTACTTGCGGTCGACGAAGATGCCCTGGAGGAACTTGGCGTATTGCACGGCAAGGGGCTTGTCGTAGCCCAGGGCCTTGCGGTTGCCCTCGATGACGGCCGGCGTGCAGTTCTTGCCGCAGGTCAGTCGGGCGGGGTCTTCGGGCGCAGCGAAGAACAGCAGGAAGGTCGTCATGCTGATGATGAGCAGCATCACGACGACCGAGATGAGCCTTCTGAGGATGTAGAAGAACATTCGGGTCGACCCGGGTGTCCGGGCGGTCACCTGCCTTCCATGCGCGCGGGGTATCAGCCGGTGGCGGGCTGACAGTGGCGTGCTGTCTCGCCCACCCGATCGCTGATCGGGGGATGAGACAGCACGAAGGTCGTGCGGGGGGGTGTGGGGTGCCGACGGATTCGTCGGCACCCCACACCCGTTCACTGCTGGATCACCGCGAGATCGACACGTATGCCGTGTCGTTCCCGCAGTGGGTCACGCCGGTTGGCTTACTTGACCGCGATGTTCGCGAAGTCGACGTAGCCACCCATGAGGGAGTTGACCTCGAAGTTCTTGACGCTCGACCCGAAGGTGAAGGTGAACTTCTGGTTGATCAACGGGATGACGCCGACCTTCTTGACGATCATCGCGTCGATGGCGCCCCATGCCTTCTCGCGCTCAGCGGAGTCGGTGATGGTGTAGGCCTTGTCGATCGCCGCGTTGACCTCGGCGTCGTTGAAGTAGCCGTAGTCCTGGCCCGAGCCACCGGCGCTGATGTTGACGCGGCCGTCGAACAGCGGAGGCAGAACGGTCGAACCCGACGGCCAGTCAGCACCCCAGCCGGCCCAGAAGGCGTCCTTCGTGGCGTAGGCGGGGCTCTGGATGGTCGCGTAGTACTTCGCGGTCAGCGGCTCAAGCGTGACGTTGAAGCCAGCCTTGTCCCAGTCGGACTTGAGTGCCGCGAAGGCCTTGTCCGAGGTCGGACGCGAGCGGTAGACGACCGTGATGTTGACCGGGGTCGCGATGCCGGCGTCGGTGAGGACCTTCTTGGCCGCTTCGGGGTCACCCTTGGACGGGGTGCCGAAGGGGTTCGAGTCCTGGTAGCACGGGAGTTCCTTGTTGCACATGGCGTTGGTCGCCACGGCAACCTGCGAGCCACCGAGAGCCGTGATGTAAGCGTCCTTGTTGGTCGCCATCGCGAAGGCCTGGCGGGCCTTCTCATTGGTGAACGCGGCGCTCTTGACGTTGGGCTGGATGTAGTCCGTGTACGGCGAGGTCGGGTTGACCGTGCGCTTCATGACGTTGGCGTCAGCCGCGATCTGGGCGAGCTTGGCCGGCGGGGCCGAGCCCTGGGTCACCATGAACTTGTCGTTGCCCGAGTCAGCCAGCAGGCGCTCGTAGATGGTGTCACCCTGGACACCGAGGTCGTACTGGATGACGTCCGGGTAGGCCTTGCGGACCGTGTCGGTCTTCTCGTCCCAGTTCGGGTTGCGGACGAACTTGCCGCCCTTGTCCTTGTCGAAGGTGCCTTCGAGCTTGTACGGGCCGGAGGAGAAGATCGCGTAGTCGCTGGCCTCACCCTTGTCCATGTCGGCGCGGTACGGCGCGTAGGCCAGCAGACCGGCGGACGCGACGTTGAAGTCGGTCCAGGGGGTCTTGAACTTGATGGTGATCGTCTTGCCCTCACAGGAGACGGCCTTGTCGAACTCGGCCTGGCCTTCCTTGGTGTAGGGGCCCTTGTAGACGGACGAGCCGTCAGCCGCCGACGGGACGTCGAGGAAGGTGATGATGTAGTTCGGGCCACCGGTGATGACGTCCTGGGCGAACGTGCGCGAGAGGCCGTACTTGACGTCCTCGCACTTGATGTCCTGGCCGTCTTCCCACTTCACGCCGTCCTTCAGCGTGAACTTCCACATCTTGCCGCCATCGGACATGGTGCCCGTGTCGGTCGCCAGGTCGGGAACAACCTTGGCGTCCTTGCCCGCGGTGTAGGTGGTCAGGCTGCGGTACATGACCCGGCTGGCGAACTCGATGTCCGCGCCGATGTAGATCCGCTGGGGGTCCCAGTGCTCCTGCGGACCGAGGTTGACCATGTAGATGGTTCCACCCTTGGTGGCAGCGGCCGCGGAACTCGTGCTGGTGGCCGTGCTCCCTCCACTGCTGCACGCAGCCGCCGCGAGTGCGACCACCGCACCGAGGGCGACGCCGATCGCGCCCTTCTTCGTGCGCATCATGCAATCTCCTTGTGAGCGCTACCCGTCGCTGGCGCGACGGACTGAGCCGCAGCGGTTGCTGCGAGCTGTTCCACATCGATCCCGCATAAAGAATCGATGAGTGTGTGGGCCCTGCCCCAGGCGCCGCCGGTCACGACCGGTCGGCCTTGGGGTCGAGGGCATCCCGCAGGCCATCGCCGAGCAGGTTGAAGGCGAGCACGATGAGGAACACCGTGAGCCCCGGGAAGATGAAGTAGGCCGGGTCGGGGATGGCATAGGCCACCGAGTCGTTGAGGATCGCTCCGAGCGAGGCCGTGGGCGGGTTGATGCCGACGCCGAGGAAGCCCAGGGCTGCTTCGGCGGAGATGTTGGCCGGGAGGATCAGCGTTGTGTAGACGAGGATCGGGGCCCACAGGTGCGGCAGCAGTTCTTTGAAATAGATCCGGCCCGAGCGAGCCCCTAGCGAACGCGCTGCCTCGACGAACTCGCGTTCGCGCAGCGACAGCACCTGGCCGCGGATGATGCGGGCGAAGAACGGGTGACCGAAGAAGCCGAGGACGAGGGCCATGAAGGCGACCTTGGCCTTGTTGTCGGCCGACGAGATCCCCATGATCGAGGCGATCCGGCTCACCAGGACCGGTCCGAGCGAGAGCAGCATGAGGGTGCTCGGGAAGGACAGCACCAGGTCGAGGAAGCGGCTGATCAGCCAGTCCAGCCGCCCCTTGGAGAAGCCAGCGACCAGACCCAGGGTGACGCCGAGCACGACCGAGAGCAGGGTCGCGAGGATTGCCACGGTCAGCGATGTGGTGATGCCGGTGACGATCCGCGAGAACAGGTCACGTCCGGTGCCCGGCTCGACGCCGAGCCAGTGCTGGGCCGAGATGCCTCCGGCGAACCCCTCCGGAAGCGATCCGAGGCCTTGGACCAGTTCCGGATTGAAGTCGTCAGGACGCAGCCAGCCGAGCTTGACCATGAGCGGCGAGGTGGCCGCGACGACGACGATGAGCACCGAGAAGACGAACGCCGTCATGGTGATCTTGTCGCGCATCAGTCGACTGCGCACGATCTCCCACGGGGTGCGACCTTTGATGGCAACTGCCCCGTCTGTCGCGGAAACAGCGGCGTCCGGCGGCGGAGGCTGCACTTTTTCCGGTGCGGCGGGAGCGCTCATCCGTGCCGTTCCTTTCCGTCGACTCGTGGGGAGGTAGCTGTTCCGGGCACGTCGCTACGCGCCGGTAGACCGTGGCTCACCATAGCCCGACTGTCCACGCTGTGGAACGACCCGAGCGGCCTTGTTCTCCGGATCGTGATGCACCTGTGCCCTTTGGGGGGACCTGCGGGCCCTCTGGAGTGGTCACGGAGCTACCCCCACGGCAGCCAGATCGGGCCACCCGCCGAAGAGCGGGTTGTCGGCGTACCCGGTAATGGCCGAGCCATGCAGGAAGACCCGTTGCCGTTCGCCCAGGGCCACGTGCCCCCCGAGCTTGGCGATGGTGAGGTCGAGAGCGCCCCAGGCGGCGGCCCGAGCGGCAGGCTCGGACACGGCATACGCGGCTTCGATCCCGGTGTTGACCGCATCGTCGTTGAAGTACCCGTAGTCGGTGCCCGACCCGCTCGCGGTGAGGTTGACCCGGCCGTCGAAGATGCTCGGAATAACCGCTGCACCCGAGGGGTAGTCGGCGTACCACGCGGCCCGGAAGACGTCGTAGGCCGTGGCAGCGTCGGGCTCGGCGATGGTGCGGTAGTAGTTCTCGCCGAGCGCGGCCAACTGGACCGCGAAGCCCGCGGCTTCCCACCGGGCCTTGAGCGCGCCGAAGGCCGCGTCCGCGGTCGCCGAGCTCCGATACGCGACTCGCACGGTCACCGGCAAGGTGATCCCCGCCGCGGTGAGCAAGTCCTTCGCTGCTGCCGGGTCGCCCGCCGGCGGAGTGCCGAACGGCGAGGTGGCGCCGCTGCCGGGCACGGAGGCGGCGAGCACGGCATACGTGGGGCGCATGAGAGCCGACCCGTATGCCGTGGCGAAGGCCTCGCGGTCGGTCGCCATCGCGAAGGCCTGGCGCACGGTGGGGTTGGTCATCACCTCGCTACGGAAGTTGGGCAGCAGGTATTCGACGGTGCCACTCGCCGGGGTGGTCAGCCGCCGACGCACCGCCTCATCCACCACCGCCGTCTCGTATGCCGCGCGCGGCAGGTCGCTAAGGCCGATCGCCGTGTCGTCAGGAGCCTTGCTCTCGACCAGCCGGGTCACCAAGGTGGCCAGCGGGATGCCCTCGCGGATCTCGATGGCATCGGGCAGCGCCTTGCGCAAGGGGTCGGATTCGGCCTTCCATTGCGGGTTGCGCACAAAGGTGCCGCCGTTGCCAGAGCTCCAGCCCTTCTCGAGGCGATAGGGGCCGCAGGAGAAGACGTCGAAGCCGCCGGCGCCGCCACGGTCCTTGTCTGCGCGATATGCGGCAAAAGCCGACAGCGCGACGACCTGGGGGAAATCGGGGACCGCGACCTTGAGCCGGAAGGTGATCGTGCGGTCGGCGCAGCTCACCGCCTTGTCGAACAGGTCCTGTCCGGTCGGCTCGAACGGCCCGCCGTAGGCGGAGACGTCCACACCCGCGGCGTTCTTCACCCGGGGGATGTCCAGGAGCGTGAAGGGATAGGACGATCCGCCGGGGAGTTGGTTGCGGGCGAAGTTGCGGGACACGCCGTATTTCACGTCCTGACAGGTCAGTGCCTGGCCGTCCTCCCACGCGAGGCCGTCCCGCAGGGTGAAGGCCCACACCTTGCCGCCCTCGCTGGCTGTGCCGGTGTCGGTCGCGAGGTCGCCGGTGAGTCCGTCGGCGCCTCCCACTCCCCCGGCCGGATAGCCGGTGAGGGTGCGCACGAAGGTGCGCATCGCGATGGCCAGCTCCGGGCCAGACCCGAGACGCTGCGGGTCCCAGAGCCCGAAGGTCCGGTCGGTGAGCAGCCGCAGGGTGCCGCCGGGAACCCCTGCGCTCCCAGCACTCGGTATGCCGGTGCCGCCAGTCCCAGGGCTGCTGCCCGGGCTGGCGCTGACGGCGGTCGTCGAACGGACAGCGTGTGCCGCGTCCGGCGAGCCCGGGTCACCCGCGTCGGTGCAGCCGGCCATGCCGAGCAGGCCGACCAGCAGCGCGAGAGCGGTCAGCGCTGCCGTCGCGGCAGGCGCCCTCACCCGCATTGTTGACCTGCTCATCTCCCAGCCTGACCTCAGATGTCCCTACCCGTCGGATTTCGCCGCCGCACGGGCCCGAGCCGCGGTGCGCGCGCGTTCGATCTGGTCAAGGACGACCTTACGGATCCGCACGGCCTCGGGGGTGACTTCGACGCACTCGTCCTCGCGACAGAACTCCAGCGACTGCTCCAGTGACAACCGGCGCGGCGGGATCAACCGCTCCAGCACCTCGGAGGTCGAGGAGCGCACGTTGGAGAGCTTCTTCTCCTTGGTGATGTTGACGTCCATGTCTTCGGTGCGGGAGTTCTCGCCGACGATCATGCCCTCGTAGACCTCGGTGGTCGGCTCGACAAAGAGCGTGCCGCGCTCCTGGAGGTTGAACATCGCATAGGAGGTCGCCGGGCCGCTGCGGTCGGCGACGAGCGAGCCGGTGAGGCGCGTGGTGATCGGACCGGCCCACGCGGCATACCCCTCGAAGACGTGGTGGGCGATGCCGGTGCCGCGGGTCTCGGTGAGGAACTCGGTGCGGAACCCGATGAGCCCGCGCGAGGGGACGACGAACTCCATCCGCACCCAGCCGGTGCCGTGGTTGGTCATCTGCTCCATTTGGCCCTTGCGGGCAGCCATGAGCTGGGTGACCGTCCCGAGGAACTCCTCGGGGATGTCGACGGTGAGGCGCTCCATCGGCTCGTGGACCTTGCCGTCGACGAGCTTGGTGACCACCTGGGGCTTGCCGACCGTGAGCTCGAAACCCTCCCGGCGCATCTGCTCGACGAGGATCGCCAGAGCCAACTCGCCACGGCCCTGGACCTCCCAGGTGTCGGGACGCTCGGTGGGCAGCACCCGGATGGAGACGTTGCCGACGAGTTCCCGCTCGATACGGTCCTTGACCAGTCGCGCGGTGACCTTGGCGCCGCGGACCCGGCCAGCCATCGGCGAGGTGTTGGTGCCGATGGTCATCGAGATGGCGGGCTCGTCGACCGTGATGAGCGGCAGTGCGCGCGGCTTGTCGGGGTCGGCGAGGGTCTCTCCGATCATGATGTCGTCGATGCCGGCGATGGCGATGATGTCGCCCGGCCCGGCGTGCTTGTCGGGGTCCAGCGGCTTGCGCTCCAGGCCCTCGGTCATGAGCAACTCGGTGATCTTCACCTTTGACACCGAGCCGTCACGGCGGATCCATGCGACCTGCTGGCCCTTGCGGATCGTGCCGTTGTAGACCCGCAGCAACGCCAGTCTCCCGAGGAAGTTGGACGAGTCGAGGTTGGTGACGTGCGCCTGCAGGGGGGCTCCCTCTTCGTAGACCGGCGCCGGGATCGTCTCCATGATCGTCGCGAAGAGCGGCTCCAGGTCGCCGTTGTCCGGCAGGCCGCCGTCTTCGGGGCGGTTGAGGCTGGCGCGTCCGGCCTTGGCCGAGGCATAAACGATGGGGAACTCCAGCGCGGCGTCGTGGTGGCGCTCGTCGTCGGAGCCCTCCAGCAGGTCCATGAACAACTCGTAGACCTCGTCGACGACCTCGGCAATGCGGGCGTCGGGACGGTCGACCTTGTTGATGCACAGGACGACGGGCATGTGTGCTGCGAGGGCCTTGCGCAGCACGAACCGGGTCTGCGGCAACGGCCCTTCCGAGGCGTCGACCAGCAGCACCACCCCGTCGACCATCGACAGCCCACGCTCGACCTCGCCGCCGAAGTCGGCGTGTCCGGGGGTGTCGATGATGTTGATCGTGACGCCCTCGGGGTGACCGTCCGCGACGGCGGACGGGCCGTTGTAATGGATCGCGGTGTTCTTCGCGAGGATCGTGATGCCCTTCTCGCGCTCGAGGTCGCCGCTGTCCATCGCGCGTTCCTCGACATGCTGGTGCGCGCCGAACGCCCCGCCCTGCCACAGCATCTTGTCGACAAGGGTGGTCTTGCCGTGGTCGACGTGGGCGACGATGGCGACATTACGCACGTCGGTGCGCCGCATCTGGGCGGCCGGAAGCTCGGTGGACTGCGAAGGCATAAGGGACAGTCTCGCAGCACTTCCTGGGGCTGCCGACCACCCAGCGACCACCTGCCGACCACCCGGTATGCCGGGCGAGGCAGCCGGTCAGGTGGGTAAGTGCACTGCGATGGCGTGCACGATGGGGATATCGGGGTCCAGCCACGGGACCTCCCACAGCTGCTCACGGGTCAGCCACCGCACCTCGTCGTGCACTTCTCCCGGTTGCGGTATGCCGTGCACCGCACCTCCCGGCAGTTGCTGCCCCGACCCCTCTGGTATGCCGTCCGCCTGCCCGGCGTACCCCGAGGCGACCGCCCACCACACCGCCATGTGCAACCCCTCGACCAAGGGCCAGGTGGCGTCGGGGAGGGGGCCCGGCAGTGGTTCGCCGAGCTGAACTTGAATTCCCAGTTCTTCGGCGAGTTCTCGGTGCAACCCCCCGACGGGGCTCTCGCCCGAGTCGACCTTGCCTCCGGGAAGTTCCCAACGGCCGGCAAAGGCTGGCGGTCGCCTTCGTCGGGCGGCCAGCAGTCGGGTCGGATACGCCAGGTCGTCGACCAGCGCAGCGGCGACGATGAGGCGCGGGGTGGGACTGGCGGACACATCCGCACCCTGCCACACGGCATACCGAGGACCCGTACGCGACCTGGCCCGTTGGCACACCCGACCCGCCCCACCCTTCCGACTCTTCCCCAGTTTTGGTGTGGCGAAACGAGCGCTATGGCGCATCTTCCGCCACACCAAAACGTGGGGTGAGGTGCCGACCGGCGCCCCTGGCCAGGTCGCCAGCGAACGCCAGACGCGGGTCGCTCTCGTCCCGTGGGAGGGTGGTCCCCGTGTCTGAGCCCTCCACGCCCCGTCCTCACCGTCACGAGCACCATGACGGCAGCCACGCCTCCCGCCTTAATGCGCTGCGGGCGGCGGTGCTTGGCGCCAACGATGGCATCGTGTCCGTCGCGGGCCTGGTCATGGGTGTGGCCGGCGCGACGACTGAACGGCCTGCGATCCTCACCGCCGGCGTCGCCGGGCTCGTGGCGGGGGCGCTGTCGATGGGGGTGGGCGAGTACGTCTCGGTCAGCACCCAACGCGACACCGAGCACGCCCTGCTGGAGAAGGAGCGGCGCGAGCTGGCCGAGCTGCCGGAGCAAGAGTTGCGCGAGCTGGCCGGTATCTATCAGGGCAAGGGGCTGACGCCGGAGTTGGCCCATGAGGTGGCCGTGCAGCTCACCGCGCACGATGCGCTGGCCGCGCACGCGGAGGTGGAGTTGCAGCTCGACCCCGACAACCTCACCAACCCGTGGTCAGCGGCGTTCTCCTCTGCGGTCGCCTTCACCATCGGGGCGATGCTGCCGCTGTTGACAATCCTCTTCTCCCCCACCGAGTTTCGTCTGCAGGCCACGGTCGGCAGTGTCGTTGTCGCCTTGGCCTTGACCGGGTTCGCCAGCGCTCGCTTGGGCGGCGCAGACTGGCGCCGTCCGGTGCTGCGCAACGTCGTCGGTGGTTGGCTCGCGATGACGATCACCTACGGCATCGGCTTGCTCGTCGGCACTGCCGTCTAGCGACGGGAGAGTCGAGCAAGCGGGCCGTCGGAGCGCCCATTTCTCTTACAACTCGTGTCCGCAGAGGGTGGCAGCGAGGACCGCCTTGATGGTGTGCATCCGGTTCTCGCTCTGGTCGAACACGATCGAGGCCGGTGACTCGAAGACCTCGTCGGTGACCTCCAACGACTCCAGCCCGTACTCCTGGAAGATCCGCTCGCCCACGCTCGTCTCGCGGTTGTGGAACGAGGGCAGGCAGTGCATGAACTTGGCGTCGGGGTTGCCAGTCGCGCGCATGACGTCGGCGGTCACGGCATACGGGGTGAGTAGGGCGATGCGTTCGGCCCAGACGTGGTCAGGCTCGCCCATCGAGACCCAGACGTCGGTGTGGACGAAGTCGACGCCGCGGACGCCATCCTCGACCGATTCGGTGAGAGTCACGCTCCCCCCAGTTTCGGCGGCAACGCGACGCGCGTCGGCGATGATCTCCTCGGTGGGCCAGAGTGAGCGCGGCGCGACGATCCGCACGTCCATGCCCGACATCGCGCCGGAAACGAGCAGCGAATTGCCCATGTTGTAGCGGGCGTCGCCTACGTAGGCGTACGAGATCGCGTCGGCCGGCTTGGCCGTGTGCTCGACCATGGTCACGATGTCGCACAGCGCCTGAGTGGGGTGCCAGGTGTCGGTGAGGCCGTTGTAGACCGGCACCCCGGCATACCGGGCCAGGGTCTCGCAGTCGCTGTGCCGCGAGCCGCGGAACTCGATGGCGTCGTAGAGACGCCCGAGCACCCGGCCGGTGTCGGCGAACGACTCCTTGTGCCCGATCTGGCTGCCGTGCGGGTCGAGGTAGGTCAGCTGGGCGCCGAGGTGATAGGCGGCAACCTCGAAGGCGCACCGGGTGCGGGTCGAGGTCTTCTCGAAGATGAGCGCGATCGTCTTGCCGACGAGCATGCGCTCCTCGCGGCCCTCGACCCGAGCTGCCTTGAGCCGACGCGCCAGGCCGACCAGGCCCATCCACTCCTGCGGGGTGAAATCGAGCTCCTTGACGAAGTGCCTGTTGGTGAGGTCCTGGCCCATGCCAACTCATCGTAGGCCGGACGCTCAATCGGCGGCGGGGCGGTCCACCGGCGGGCGGCGCGCCATCCACATGGTCGGGTCACTGAGCGCAGCAAAGCCGTGCCGGGCGTAGACCTCGTGGGCGTCCTCGGTCGCGAGCAACACCCGTTTGAGCCCCAGCGCCTCGGTTTCCGCCAGCACTGCGGCGACGAGCGCTGATCCGAGCCCACGCCCCCGGTGCTCCCGCGCGACAAAGACATCGCACAGCCACCCGAACGTCGCCCCATCCGTGACCAGACGGGCGACCCCCACCTGCTCACCGGCGCGGTCGAAGGCACCCCACACTCGCGACCCGGCCACCGCGCGTTCGGTGACCTCGCGGGGTCGGCCCAGCGCCCAATACGCCTCGGTCGACAGCCACGCATGGACGCGGTCCAGGTCGATGTCGGACGGGTCCCCAGAGATCCGGTATGCCGTGTGGTCGCCGAGCGCAGGTGAGGTCACCCCGGAATCCTGCCGCACGGCATACCGGAGCGCTTTAGCCTTTCGGGGCCAGCACCCGGTCGAGCGCGGCGTCGAGCAGTCCTGGCACCCGCTCGCGCAGTTCGTAGTGGGCGCGGACCATCGGTTTGCTCACCGTGAGCACCCGGCGCAGGTCGATCGGCGTGCCGCTGACGATGGCATCGGCGTCGACGGCCTCCAAGGTCGCCTGTAGGTCACGCACCTGAGCCGGTGAGTAGCCCATGGCCGGCAGGATGCCCCGAGCGTTGGGGTAGCGGGCATAGGTGTCGACCAGCGAGCCCACGGCATACCCGCTGGGGTCGACAATCGCCTCCACCCGCGCCCCACGAGCGCCGACGACACCCGCACCGAAGGTCATCGAGCCGTGGGTGAGGGTCGGACCGTCCTCGACCACGACCACCCGCTTGCCGGCGACCAGTGCGGGCTCATCGAGCGTCACCGGGCTGTCGCAGCGGATGATCTGCGCGGTGGGGTTGAGCTCGCGGACCGAGGTCTCGACGAGGGTGATGTTCTCGGGCATCGCCTCGTCGCACTTGTTGACGATGATGACGTCGGCCATCCGGACGTTGGCCTCACCTGGGTGGTAGCGCCGCTCGTCGCCTGGCCGCAGCGGGTCGACCAGCACGATGTGCAGGTCTGGCGTGTAGAAGGGCAGGTCGTTGTTGCCGCCGTCCCAGAGGATGACGTCTGCCTCCTTCTCGGCCTCGCGCAGGATCCGCTCGTAATCCACCCCGGCGTAGACGACGACGCCGGCGTCGATGTGCGGCTCGTACTCCTCACGCTCCTCGATCGTGCAGTCGTAGCGGTCGAGATCCTCGTATGCCGCGAACCGCTCGCAGGCCTGCGCCGCGAGGTCGCCGTAGGGCATCGGGTGGCGGACCGCGACGACCCGCAACCCGCGATCGCGCAGCAGCCTGGCGAGGTAGCGGGTGGTCTGGCTCTTGCCGACGCCGGTGCGCACGGCGGTCACCGCGACGACCGGCTTGGTCGAGCGGAGCATGGTGTTGCGTCCGCTCTGCATGACGAAGTCGGCGCCGGCGGCGAGGCATTGCGAGGCCAGATGCATGACCCGCTCGTGCGGGATGTCGGAGTAGGCGAAGACAGCCATATCGACCTTCTCGCGTTCGATGAGGTCGGTCAGCTCGGCTTCTTCCAGGATCGGTATGCCGTCCGGGTACCCCGGTCCGGCAAGCTCCGGTGGGTAGCGGCGGTCGGCGATATCGGGGATCTGCGTCGCCGTGAACGCCACCACGCGGTATTGCGGATCGTTGCGGAACACCACGTTGACGTTGTGGAAGTCGCGACCGGCGGCTCCCAGGACGACGACGGTGCGAGGGGCGGTCATCATCGACTCCATGGCTGGGTCGACCGCCGGGTGCGGGACCCGCCAATTCCACTCTAACGAGGGGGTTCAGAGCCGCCGGGACCTTGGGCCTGAGATCCGTCCGGCCCCAAGGGCAGCTCGTCCCAAGCGGATTCGTCGAAGGTCGGCAGTGCGTCCAGACCTTCCTCGGGGGGTATGGCATGGCGCGCGACCCGAGCGGCGGCCAGCTCGACGGTGAGTTCGGCGCAGACCGCGCGGGAGAGGCGGTAGTGGCGCGCCACGGCATACCCGATGCACATGAGGACGACGACCCACACGACCAGCGAGAGTCGGATCCCCAGGATCGCCGACTCCGGTTGTCTCGCAACGGCATACGCCTCTTTGGGGCGGTGGTAGCCGGTGACACTGAGGGTGACGCCGAGGATCCAGATGGCCAGGGCGGAGGCAAGCGCGCGCACGAAAACGAGCAGGCCGCTGAACGATCCGGCGTTGCGCGCGCCTTGCTGGAGCTCTCCGGCGTCGACGACATCGGGGAACATCACCCAGGTCATCGTCTGGGAGCCGGCCAGGCCGATGGCGACAAAGGCCGAAAGGACATAGACGCCGACGACCGGTCCGTGAGCCGGGTAGAAGGCGACGCCCGCGACGGCGACCAGACCCAGCGGGATGAGGCGGCGGTAGATGACCGGCTTGTCGACGCGGGTGACGAGCTTCCCGACGACGGCGAAGGTCGCCAGGATGATGACGAAGAAGATGCCGAAGAAGACCGTGGTGTTGACGCCACGGACGACATAGGTCGCGTAGTAGATGATGAGCGCCGTGACGATGTCGAGGGTGAGCGCCGGGCACAGGTAGAGCAGGGTGAGCTGGCGGAACTCCTTGACCTTGAGCGGCTCGCCCATGGCCCGGACCGATGGATGGGCCTGCGCGGGCACCGGTGCTCGCTCGTGGGTCACGACGGCCACCGCGATCAACGGCAGCGCGAACAACGTGCCCAGCCCGAAGACCAGCACGTAATACAGCGTCATGACCCCGAGGTCGCCGTTCTTGTAGCTGGTGAGCAGCGCCGACATGAGCAGGGTGCAGACCACCCCCGAGGTCGCGGCGACGGCCAACCGCATGACGTTGACGGTGTTGCGCTCGTCGGGATCGGTGCTGACCTCGGCGCTCAGCGAGGCGAACGGCACCAGGACAATGCTCGCGATCGTCGTGTAGGCGAGGTGGCCGCCGATGATGAAGGCAATTTTGGCCGGCTCGCTGGTCCACGAGCCGATCGGCGCCCAGAGCAATGCCTGCGCGAGCGGCAGCAGCAACGCCCCAACGAAGATCCACGGTCGGCGGCGACCCCAGCGCGATCGGGTGTTGTCGCTGAACATCCCGAAGATCGGATGGTTGACCGCGTCCCACACTTTGGAGACGACGATCGTCGCTCCCGCGGCGGCCGGTTCGATGCCGATGATGTCGGTGAGGTAGAACAGATAGAGCACGGCGATCGTCGCCGCCGATCCCCCGCCGAAGGTGTCACCGAAGGCGAAAACCAGCCGCTCCCGCCACGGCATCTGCGGGCCGGGCGTGGCATCGGTGGTCACGACTGCGGGCCCGGTCACCGCTGCAGTCTGCCAGCAAGAGCCTGTATGCCGTGCGCCTCAGGTGCAGATCGTGAGATCACCGATACCGACATATCCCCCGCCGGAGGCCTGGGTGACGGCGTTGAGGTAGGTGATGTCGAAGGAACTGAACGCCGTCGTCGCCGTGGTTTGCACGGCGATCGACGCGAGCGTCGAGTAGGTGGCGGTGCGGTAGAAGGGACCGGTGCCGGTGGTCGCGTTGAGTCCCGAGCCGGTGATGCTCACCGGCTGGCTGAAGCTCAGCGTGTCGTTCTCCGTGATCGTCGTCCACCGGTTCAGCTCGTAGACGGTGAACGAGACCTGCCGGACCGGCTGACTGAAGGTCAGGGTCGCTGTCTCGCTGGCGTTGGCACCCCGGAGGTTGAGGATCATCCCGGTGTTGGCTGTGCTCATCCCCGCGACGGTGAGCGTGTTGTTGTCGTACCAGACACCGCGGTAGTCGACGTCGAAGTTGAAGGTGGTCTGGGTGCCCGAGGTGACTGACAGGGATGGTGAGGTCGTCGGGCCGCTCCCGGTCGGGCCGGTGCTGGTCAAGGTTTTGCCGGCGAGCGAGGTGCCTGTCGCCAACTGGCTCCAGTCCATGGTGAAGCACTTGAGCGGCACCGACGCCGCGGCCCAGGCAGGGGTGGCGACGGCGGTGAGCACGACTGGCGCAGCCCACGCCGCACCGGCGACCAGGGCGCGCCGAGGTAGTTGAGCCTGGACGGGCGGCATCGAACGATCAGCCCTTGTATGCATGTGACAACCCCCGACGGGCAAAACCCGCGCCGACATGGCGCGCCTACGCGGAATGGTACCGGTGCCGTGTGCGCGACTCTAGGGGTGGGCCGGGCGCGCTGGGTCGGTCAGCTCGATGTCGACCATGAGTTCGTCGGCGATGGCTTCCAGCGCGCTGTGCAGCGCTGGCACGTCGGCGCTCGATGGCGCGATCACGTCGGCTTCGACCTCGAAGAGCACACCGCCTGACATCGGAGCCTCGCGAGTGCGAGTCTCGAGTTGTTCGAAACTGGCTCCGTGGGCGGCGAGGGCGGCCGAGATCTGGTGCACGATCCCCGGTCGGTCGTGGCCGATCAGGTTGAGGCGCAACGGGATTCCGGCGTAGACCGAGGCGGCTCCGGCTGCCTTGACCGCGACGTCGAGGCCGGTGGCAGACAGCTGGGACACGCCGTCGCGGAAAGCCTCGACGCGCTCGTCGGGGACCTCGACGAGAACGACCCCGGCGAATGTGCCCGCGAGCCGAGCCATTCGACTGGTCAGCCAGCTGCCGCCATGGTCGGCCACGCTTGTGGATAGCGAAGAGACCAACCCGGCGCGGTCGGCGCCGGTCACCGTGAGCACGAGGGTTGCCATAGCTGGCAGCCTAGCCAGGCTCAACTGAAGGTGCGTGTCGCTGACGGCGCTCGGTCGGTGGAGTGGATCGGCGGGGTCGGCACTCATGTGACCCCGAGGCACTACCCCCGGAACACCGGCGCGAGGCCAGCCGTGGGGTTACTGTGCTTTTGCTGTGACATGCGTGAGGGATGGTGTGGACCATGACGGCCAGCTCGGGAATCCTTCGAGTACGACGCCGACCGGGCCTGGGCGCGCGGGCTCTGTCGACACGCTCGGCCCCCGAGGTCGGTGCGGCCTGTCCATCGCCGGTCCGACACGGGACCCGAGCCAGGATTGCCCTCGGTGTCGCAGGCGCGCTCGGCGCGCTCCTGTCAGCGACGGCGTGCTCTGGCGGTTCCTCCGCGCCGTCTCCCACGACATACGTGGCCGCGCCCACTGGGGGCGCGGCCACGTCCGGTGGGACGCCGGCCAATCCGTCTGGTCCGGCTGCTCCGTCGGGCCCGTCGGGCCCGGTACGGCTCATCGGTGACGGGAGCACCGCCGACACCGGACCGCAGCCCAACCAGCCGGCGCCACCGACCAAGCTCAAGCCAGGCGAGCGCCCACCCCAGTTCGTGGTGGTGTCGTGGGATGGTGCCGGCGCAGACCGCTCCGGACTATTCGAGACCTGGCGAGAGTTTGCGGCGGCCCACCACGTTCCGATGACGTTCTTCCTCACCGGGCTCTACATGCTCCCCGCCTCGCACCGCACGGCATACACGTCGCCTGGTCGAGCCGCGGGGGCCTCAGCGATCCCATGGTTCGGGGACGAGGCGATCCGCGCGACCATCGAGAATGTCCGAGCAGCGTGGCTGAAGGGGCACGAGATCGGGACTCACTTCAACGGGCACTTCTGCGGACCCAAGGGCGGCTCGTCCTGGAGCCCGGCGGATTGGGACCACGAGATCGCCCAGGCCAAGCAATTCGTCTCGACGTGGCGGACGACGACCGGGTTCGACCTGCCGCCGCTGCCCTTCGACTACGAGAAGGAGCTGGTGGGCGCCCGCACTCCGTGTCTGGAGGGGCAGGCAGGCTTGGTCAAGGCGTCCGCCGTGGCGAACTGGCGTTACGACTCCTCCGGCGCAGGCACCCAGGTATGGCCGCGCAAACTCTCCGGCACGTCGCTATGGAACATCCCGCTGGAACTCATCCCCTTCAACGGCAGCCAGGTGCTGTCGATGGACTACAACTTCTACGCAACACAATCCAGGGCCAAGACCGGCGACCCCGCCTCGTATGCCGGGTGGCAGGCTCAGGCGCGCGACGCCTACCTGGCCGGCTTTCAACGGGCCTACACCGCCAACCGCGCGCCGTTAATCATCGGCAACCACTTCGAGTCCTGGAACGGCGGCATTTACATGGCTGCCCTGCGGGAGGCACTCACCCAGATGGTGAGCCAGCCCGACGTGCGGTTCGTGACCTTCAAGCAGCTGTGCGATTGGCTCGACGCCCAGGACCCCGCGGTGCTCGCCTCCTTGCAGCGACTACCAGTCGGGCAGGCTCCAACTGCTGGCTGGACCAAGACCTCGTGATCCGTCTGCGGGGATGTCGCTAATCTGCCGACTCAACGGTCGTGCGGTGCTGAGTGCGGCTTACCTGCCGCGCCTTCCCCTGGGGAGCTCGGGTATTCCTGTGGCTCGATGAACTCCTCGCGCGCGGCATCGCTGATCCCGCCCTCGGCGATGATGCGGGCCAGGAATCGTCCGGATGGCTTGACCGTCCGGATCTGGGTGGCGTAGTCGTTGTGGACGATGCCGAAGCGCGGCACCTCCCCCTCCTTCCACTCCCAGTTGTCGACGAAGCACCAGTGGTAGTAGCGCTCGAAGGGCAACGACGAGGTGGCGATCGTCGTGAGGTGGTCGTTCACGAACCGGCAGCGGAATCGCTCTAACTGTCCGGTTGTGAGGTCGCCGTTGTCCGCCGTGCCGTTGTCGGCCGTGCCGTTCTCGGTGACCCAGATCGGCCCTGGGTATCGGTCGTGCAGTCGACGCGCACAGCGCAACAGACCCTCCGGGTAGATCTCCCACCCGAGGTCGTTGACCGGCGAGCCAGGGAAGGTCGCATCGGCCATCCGCTTGGATGCCGTTCGGGTGTAGTAGTTGATGCCGAGATAGTCGTAGTAGCGGCGGCCAGCGGCGATGTCGGCGGGCGGGCGGCCGAGCAGTCGATGGAAGCGGCCGGCCAGGAAGGCGTCGGCTACGGCGTCTTGGAACAGCAGCGAGTTGACCCGTGCCGACGCCTGGTGGATCGGGTTGTTGGGCTTCCACGGGTCGAAAACCCGCATGTGGTGGGCGAATCCGACCTGTGCGTTGGGCTGCAGGTCATGGATCAGTCGGTAGGCACGACAGTGGGCAATCGCCATGTGTCGCAGCACTTTTCGCACCGCGGGCCATGACGAAGTCCCGGGTGGCCCGTCCCCGAAAAGGTGCGTTTGCACGGCATACACGTTGGGCTCGTTGATGGTGACCCAGTCGGTGACCACGTCGCGCAACTCGGCGACCACGTGCCGCACGAAGCGGAGCCAGATGTCGACCGACGCCGGGACGGTCCACTCCCCCAGCCCCTGGAACCACGACGGGTTGGTGAAGTGGTGCAGCGTCACCAGGGGGACGATGCCGTGCGAGCGCAGGAGCTCGATCTCCTCGCGGTAGCGCGCGAGGGCGGTGGCGTCGAACTCGCCGGGTCGGGGTTCGATGCGCGACCACTCGATGCCCATCCGGTAGGTCTGCAAGCCGAGCGAGGCCATCAGCTCGGTGTCCTCGCGCCAGCGGTTCCAGTGGTCGGTGGAGCGCACCGGGGTGGAGCCGTCGCGGATGTTGCCGGGGACGGACGACCAGTCGTACCAGTTGTTGTTGCGGTCGCCGCCCTCGATCTGCACGGCCGCCGTGGCCGTGCCGATCAGGAGGCCATCAAGTGGCGTGAAGGGAGCCATGGCTACTCATAGGTAGGCGTCGCGTCGGTGCCGCAAGGTGATTCCGCGCACGACGACCCGGTTGTCTGCACGTCGTCCATCAGCAAGCGGCATGGTGGTCACGTACAGGATGACAGCGTATGCCGTGATGACTCCGCACCCTCCGTGGGCTAGATCGGCGCCGGCTCTTCCCAAGGGAACTTGCGCTAAGTGATCTTGTCGAGTGGACGCGGGATCTGATCCGATCGTTCACGACTCCGCGCACCGACACGGGGTTGCCGACGGAGACAGGTTCCACGTCCTCAGGTTCGCTCTCTATCCTTCCGCCAAGGCGACGACAGGGGGATGTTCATCGCGCCTGGCCGCACCGGACAACTCATCGAAGTCGGCGTGGTCCTTTGGTGCGGTGGGATCTCGCCATCGCACATGCCAATGAGTCCAGCACGAGCCACGTATCTGAGGTGGTCATCATGCGACCTTCCCTGAAAGACCTGATCGCCAAGGCCGACGAACTGGCCGAGCGCTTCGAGGACTACGAACCCCGCGACGAGGACTTGGGCGCTCCGCTCCCGCCGTTGATGACTGTTCGGCTGGCCCAGTTCCGCCGAACGCAGGCGGAGAAGGAATTGGCCGAAGCAATCCACGCGGCTCGCGACGCCAAAATCTCCTGGCGGGAACTCGGCGAAGCGATCGGCACCACCGGCGAAGCCGTCCGGCAACGCTACGCCAGTTAAGGCTGGGGAGGTGGCGAGCTCACGGGCGGATGAGCTTGCTAGAAGTCGAGCAAGACGGCCAGCGTCTCGCGCAGCTCGCCGAGCACCACCGGGCCGACGTTGCCCGTCTTGGCACTGATGCGGGTAACCGCCACCGAACGGACGTGTTGGCACTGGGCGGACGACACGTCCTCCAGCCCGTTGGCCTCGTCGGGGTCGATGACGATCTCAGCGCCACTGTCACGGATCGCCCGCGTCAAGGGAACGACCTGGACCACGTTGGGGCCACCCCGAAGGACGCGGGCGGCAGTGACCACTACCGCTGGACGTTGCAGTCCAGCCTCACTGCCGGCAGGCGTACCCAGATCGAGGTGGACGACATCACCCGGCGTCAGCATCGAGCCACGTCGTCTCGTCGTCAGTCAGCGGGATCGAGAGATCGCGTCCCATCGAGTCCTGACGGAGCACCCGAAGTGCACGCGCAACCGTTTGATCGATCGTCTCGTGGCGCTGGGCCGCCAGCCGCGTCACCCTTGCGTGCGTCTCACGGCTGATCCGGATCGTTGTCGTATCGGCCACAGCACGAGTCTACACAGGAGTAGACTTCCTCATCTACATGGCGCGTGGCTCATCCTCGGCCCGGGCAGTCGTGCGTCGACAACTACACGTTGAACCTGCACTCGACCATGTCACGTTCTGCGCCGCCACCAATGTGGAGTCGTCCTTGGGCATGTCATAAATGTCCTCGGGGTCAAACCCCAATGTGATGTGAAGGTCCCGGGGCGGCAGACTGAGTCCATGAACCGCCCCGGTGAGTCCGGAGACTTACTGGTTTGACGGCTCCAGCTGTTGCTGGGCTTGGTTTCGAGCGTAGTAGAGGGCCTCGGCTTCGACGGGTGGGATGTCGCCGCAGTACTCGTAGAGCCGGCGGTGGTTGAACCAGTCGACCCATTCGGCGGTCGCGTATTCGACGTCGTCGACGGTCTTCCACGGTTTGCGCGGTTTGATCAGTTCGGTCTTGTACAGGCCGTTGATCGTCTCGGCGAGAGCGTTGTCATACGAGTCGCCGACGGTCCCGACTGAGGCGGCGATCCCCGCCTCAGCGAGCCGCTCGGTGTAACGAATGCTGACGTACTGCGACCCGCGATCGGTATGTGCCACAACGGAATCCAGTGATCGGCCGTCGCGCTGGCGGGTCCACACGGCCTGCTCGAGGGCGTCCAGGACGAGCTGGGTGGTCATCGAGGTCCCGCAGCGCCAGCCCAGGATCCGGCGGGCGTAGGCGTCGGTCACGAACGCGACATACACCCACCCCGACCACGTCGAGACGTACGTCATGTCAGCCACCCACAGCCGGTCCGGCGCGGCCGGGGCGAAGTTGCGGCCGACCAGATCCCGTGCCCGCTCCGCGACCGGATTGGGGATCGTCGTCTTCTTGACCTTGCCGCGGATCGCGCCGGTCAACCCCTCAGCCTTCATCAGGCGTTCGATGGTGGACCGTGCCACCGGGACACCTTCACGGTTCAGCTGCAGCCAGACCTTCCGCGCTCCGTACACCCCGTAGTTGGCGGCGTGGACCCGACGAATTTCCGTCACCAGGAACTCATCGCGCTGGTCGCGAGCGGTCGGGAGTCTTCCCGACGTGCTCGTAGTACGTCGACGGGGCCACCTTCAGCCCGTGCTCGGTGAGCACGGTACAGATGGGCTCGACACCCCAACGCAGGCCACCGGGTTCGCGGTGGTCGGCGTGTTCGCGGATGAAGTCCACGATCACCGGGAGGGCCGGTCGAGCTCGGCTCCGAAGAAAGCCGCCGCGGCCTTCAGAATCGAGTTCGCGCGCTTGAGCTCGGCGTTCTCCCGCTTCAACCGGCGGACCTCGGCTGACTCCTCGCTCGTGACCCCTGGTCGGGCACCCGCGTCGACCTGCGCCTGGCGGACCCACTTGCGAACCGTCTCCGGGGTGCCGACCCCGAGGAGCTCCGCGACCCGGGTCATCGCTGCCCACTCCGACTCGTGCTCACCGACGTTCTCGGCGACCATCCGGACCGCCCGCTCCTTCAACTCAGGCGGGTACCGCTTGTGCGTGTCTCCTGGCATGACTCCAACCTTCCCAAGGTTCGAAGTCTCCGGACATGCCGGGGCGGTTCACCACGCCGGAACTCCTGAGGTTCGGGCGAGGCGACGGCCACGTAGAAGGTCTCCGAAACGGAGTTAGCTTGGCGACTCAGACCAATGAGCAGAATTTCTACGCTCTCAGGCATCCCATCGATATCGCACAGCCCAAATTCGGGAGGAGAAACGATCGTCACATGGTACTCATTTGCGCCGTCGCCCCGCCTGTCAGCCTGGGTGTGAGTCACTGAGGAGGTTGGGTTGAGGGTGTTGACGGCGGCGGAGAAGGCGTCGGTGGTGGTGGGGTATTTGGCGCAGCTGTCCCGCGTCAAGAATTTGGCAGGTTTTCGGGCTCGGGAAAGTTGGGTACCGCGGGGTCTGCCAGGCCGAGGTGGACCTCACGGGGACGGTTCCAGGCCAGGTGTTCGTGCGGCCTGACTTCGTTGAACTCGACCCGGAAGGCTTCGGCCTCGCGGATCAGGTCGAGGGCGTCGTCGATCTGTTCGCGGTACAGCCGCTCGTACTTCAACGATCCGAAGGCTCGCTCTCGCACGCCGTTCTGGCCAGGGGTCTTGACCCGGGTGCGAACATGACGCAGCTCGGGCCGCTTGCCGATGAAGCTCTCGAAGAGGAACGAACGGAACGGGCCGCCGTTGTCCGTGACCAGCGTGATGGGGACGATCTCACCGGTGTCGGGGTCGGTCAGGTACTCAATGAGCGAGTGCCCGCCCGGCAGCAACTGCTCGGCTTCAGCCAAGGCCAGCTCAACGGCCTCGATCGCGTCGTACCGGTTCGCGGTCGGGGACCAGTGCCAGCCGAACTCGTACTTCGACCAGTAATCCGCCACACCGGCTACCCGCCACGTGCCGCCCGTGGTGGTCTCGTACTCGGAGAAGTCGAACTGCCACACCATGTTCGGCCCCGTCGGAGGCGCCGCGAACGCGGCCTTCCTCGCGGCCGCGAGCTGACGGCGTTCTCGTTGATAGTCGGCCTTAAGAAGCAAGCCTTCTGCGGCCAGCACCCGCAGCACGGTCGACTGCGAGAGTCGGTGGCCGTCGTGGCGGGTCATCGCCCACACCTTCCGGTGGCCCCACGCCGGATACTTGTGCGCCCACTTCACCACCGCCTGACGGCGCCTGTCCCGGGCCGGCGTCGGCCACGGCCCCTTCCGCGGATGCCCAGCCTTGGCTTTGGCCTGCCAGCGTCGGTAGGTCCGTTCCGGGATGCCGACCAGACGAGTGAACCTCGTGGTCGGCATCCCGGCGTCGCGTCGGATTACCTCGAGGTCCGTGAAGGGGCCCAACCGGCCCTCCGCGCTCTTCTTCCACACCCGGATCTCGACCGCCGCCTCACCCAAGGCACGGGTCAGGTCATCGATCTCAGCCTCGAGCTGGGCCTCGCGCGTCGACGGGCCAGTCCTCCCGGCGGTCAAGGCAGTCTTTCCAGCCTCGATGAACTCGGCCTTCCACCGCCCGATCGACTGCTCCGAAACCTTCTCCTTGCGGGCAGCCTCCGCGATCGAGACCTCCCCGGCAAGGATGCTCAACACGATCCGGGTCTTCTTCTCCGGCGGAATCACCGGCGGACGTCCCATCAGGCACCTCCCTGACTCAGGCGCCGATCATGCCCTCATAACCGGCCTGCCAGAAAGTCTGAAGCGGGACATCTGCGTAGGGGAAGCCAAGGCGTACGCGGTCACGATCCGCTCCTTCAGCCGGGTCGTGAGACGCGCGTACGGCGGGACCTGGTCGGTGTGCTCGGTGAACGTCGCCCTCCCGCACAAGGCTTCGACACACCGCCACCGCTTCTTCACCCACCACACCGTCACCAGGCCGTCGAACGGGACGTCCCGGATCCGTTGCACCGTTCGCTGATGCACCCGAGCCGTGACCACCCCGCATGACGGGCAGCCCGCCTCGTGAACCGGCGTGTCGAGGAACACCTGCCGACCGCCGGCCGGGTCTCGGGTAACCGCGATCACGCGGTACTCCGGCAAGTTGAACAAGATGGTCGCTGCCTCGCTGACAGCCTCGACCGTAGGCTGGAACATGCTCGTGGTCCTGACCTGACTGGATGCTTAGACACCACCCAGCCTGCCGCAGGGCCACGAGCCCTACATCAGGACCACGCCACGCGGAGAGTCGGAGACCCGGCATGACGAGGAGACTCAAGCAGACACCCGACCGGAACTACAGATTGAACCTCCACTCGACCACGTCGCCGTCGTTCATGACGTAGTCCTTGCCTTCCATGCGCACCTTGCCGGCCGCCCGCGCCGCAGCCATGGATCCGAGCTCGTCGAGGTCGGCGAAGGACACCACCTCGGCCTTGATGAACCCGCGCTGGAAGTCGGTGTGGATGACCCCCGCCGCCTGCGGTGCGGTCCAGCCCTGACGAATCGTCCAGGCCCGCGACTCCTTCGGCCCCGCCGTCAGATAGGTCTGCAGGCCGAGGGTGTGGAACCCCACGTGCGCCAATTGGTCGAGCCCCGGCTCGCTCACCCCAACCGACTCCAGCAACTCCCGAGCCTCGTCAGCGTCGAGCTCGGCCAGGTCGGCCTCCAGCTTGGCGTTGAGGAAGACGCAATCGGCCGGCGCCACGGCCGCCCGCAGCGACGCGTGCAACGCCTCGTCGGTGAGCTGGTCCTCGTCGAGGTTGAAGACGTAGATGAACGGCTTGGTCGTCAGCAGTTGCAGGCCACGCGCCTCGGTGAGGTCGACACTGTATGCCGTGTGGGCGGCATACAGGGTCTCCCCTGCCTCCAAACAGCGTTGCGCCGCAACGGCATTCTCGTATGCCGCGCGCTTCTCCTTGACGATCCGGGCTTCTTTCTCCAGCCGCGGGACCGCCTTTTCGAGGGTCTGCAGGTCGGCGAGGATCAGCTCGGTGTTGATCGTCTCGATGTCGCCGGTGGGGCTGATCTTGCCGTCGACGTGGACCACGTCGTCGTCGGCGAAGACCCGCACGACCTGGCAGATTGCGTCGGCCTCGCGGATGTTGGCGAGGAACTTGTTGCCCAGTCCCTCACCGACCGACGCACCCCGCACGATGCCGGCGATGTCGACGAAGGACACGGTCGCGGGCAGGATCTTCTCCGACCCGAAGATCTCGGCCAGCCGCGCCAGCCGGGGGTCGGGCAGCGGCACGACTCCCACGTTGGGCTCGATCGTCGCGAACGGGTAATTCGCCGCGAGCACGTTGTTCTTGGTCAGCGCGTTGAACAGGGTCGATTTGCCGACATTGGGCAGGCCGACGATGCCGATAGTGAGAGCCACAAGAGCGAGAGTCTACCGAGGCGCCGGCACGCGCCAGCCGCACAGCTGACGGGACTGCCCGACCAGCCGACCGGTGGAGTCCCAGATACGCGCGTCCTCCTCCATGAGACCGCCGACAACGGTCTGAGTGGTGAGCTCGACCTGCAGCCATCCGGGCGCCGGGTGGGCCCGCAGATGCGCCGAGAACTCGAGGGTCGGCGTCCAGCCATAGAGCCCGAGATCGAAGGCCACCGGAGGCATGGCATCCAACGCCCACAGCACCGACAACACGTCGGGCTCCCGACCGTCCGCGAACCGCACCCAGCCATGCAAAACGCCTGCGCCAGAAGGCTTTCCAGCCGCCCAGCCCGCGGTTTCCGGGGTGAGACGGATATCCATCCGGTCCAGCAGTGTCGAGTGGGCCAGGAAGTCGATCGCGCCGTCGCTGCCCACGCAGTCGTCCGGTCCGGGGATCGCTGGCGCCGCGGCGGTCTTGAGCACGGGTTCGGCGCGCTTGCCCAGATCCCCGAACAAGGCCACGGCCCGCATCCGCTCGTCAACCGAGCCATCGGCGGCCGGCTGAAGCAGCCGAACCTGAGCCTGCGACAACGACGCTCCGGCTCGCAACACCTCCGATTGCAGCACCACATGACCGGGGACCGACGCGGTCGGGAAGACTGCACTGAACGCAACGGGGTCGGGGTGGCGCCCGGCGCCGTCGAGCTCAATGCGCAGCGCAGCGGCTCCCAGAGCCAGCAGCAGGCCACCATGGACGCCGTTGCCGATCCGCCACTGGTCGTCGAACTCGGCATACCGCTCGCCGGGCTGCGAACCTGCACGCACAACGAGGGCCTGATCGAAGGCGTACACCGGGGCGGCCGGGGCTGTCATGCCTCCGAGTCTGGCACTACCCCACCGCGCGGACGAGCGCGCCACCCACGCCGGTCGCCCCGGGATCCTCGGCATCCTCGGCAAAGCCGACATCCCGCAGGTATGCCGTGTGGACGGCTGTCGTGGGATGCGCTCGCACCTGGGTGATCCCGGCGTCTCGGAAGACTTTGGCGCCCGGACCGTAGAGCCACTCCCCCAGGCGCGAGTCACGGTAGGCGTGCATGACGTAGTCCAGGGTCACATCGAGAGTCGAGCCGTTGCGGCGGCCGATGACCGCTCCGGCAGGCAGGCCGTCCCGAGTGAGCAGCAGGCACCAGTCCTCTGGCTCGGCTCGCTGAAAAGACGGCTGGCTTTGGTGGATGTCGTCCAGGTGTGAGGTGAGGAAGTCGCCGAGGAAGGGAGCGTCGGCCGCGATCGGGCTGACACCGAGGGATCGCCCGCCCCCGAGCTCGCGTCGCAAGAAGTAGACGTTGAGGGCAGCGACCGCCACATTGGTGATGACGATGGGGATCGACCCGATGAGCACCCCGTAAAGCACGAAGGTCAGCGACCCCGCCAGCGAGATGGTCCGCAATCGCACCACGCTGGTCATCGCCAGTGATGCGACGACGAGTGCGGACGCGAGGTAGCCGATCAGCTCGACCGGGCTCAGCCAGGACATGGGCGGAGCCTAGGCGATCAGCTGCTGCCGACGACCAGCGCGCTCGCACCTGCCTGAGCCTGTTGTCCCCCGCGTGTGCGCGCCACCGCCTGCCACTCCAGCAGGGTCCCTGCGGGGTATGCCGTGACGTCGTGGAAGACGCGGTAGGGCGGGGCGTCGTCAGTGCCGACGACGATCCAGTCGCGGGTGCCGGCCGGGCGCACCGAGAAGGTCACCTCGGCGTAGCCACCGCCCTCGACGAAGGCGTTGAGCATGGCCCGCCCACCGATGGCCGCCCCATCCGCGGGCGCGGTGAGAACGACTGCGAGTGAGTCCGGTTCGGGCACGGGTCGGGTCGCTCGCCACACCCGAGCGCTCAACGCAGGCACCTGGACACCGACCATGCCGTCCGCGCCAGGGGTGAGGTCCTCGCCTCCCCCATAGATAGCTGCAAAGGACGGCGCCCCGAAGGTCGGCGCGTCGGCGCTCGCAGCCTGGTCGCCGTTGTTGAGGGCGACCAGATACTCCACCCCGGTGGACCGATCGACGCGAGAGAAGACGACCAGCCCGCGATCCGGCGCGGCATACCGCATGATCTGCGCCCCGTCGGTGAGCCCGGGGTTGGCCGCGCGCAGCGCCCCCAACTCGGCGAGCTGGCGATAGAGGGGGTGGTCGGTGGCGTATCGATCCATCGAACCGGACGGACCCGCGAGGGCGGGCTGACCGGCATACTCCGGTGTTTGGGTCGCCAAGAGGTCCTGCCGCGCATCCTTGTCGCCGCCGGTGCCGACCAGGCCTTGCTCGTCGCCGTAGTAGACGATCGGTTGACCCCGGCTGAGCATGAGTAGCTCATTGGCCAGGCGCACCCGTGCCAGTAGCGCCGAGTCGTCGACCGCGCCGTCCTTGAGCAGCATGGCCGCACGGCCCATGTCGTGGTTGCCGAGGAAGGTCGGCGATTGGTAGGCGCTGGAGTCGGCATCGGTGAGCCAGTCGTCCTCGGCGAAGAAGTCGACCAGGCCGGTGCCCGGCTTGCCGGACACCCAGTCGATCGCCGCCTTCTGGAACCCGAAGTCCAGCACGGCGGGCAGCTTTCCGGCCGTGCTGTAGACCGACCGGGCGTTGGTGCTTGGGTCGAAAACTTCCCCGAACATGAAGAAGTCCGGCCGTCCCACCAGCGCGGCATAGTCCAGCAACGCCGGAGAAAATGCTTGCCAGAAGCCGAGATTGACGTGCTTGACAGTGTCGATCCGGAAGCCGTCAACGCCTTGGTCGATCCAGCCGCGATAAATCGCCGTCATCCCCTCGACGACCTCAGGACGCTCGGTGAAGATGTCGTCGAGCCCGAAGAAGTCGCCGTATTCGCTCGACTCGCCTTCGAAGGTCGAGTCACCGCGGTTGTGATACATCGTCACGTCGTTGAGCCAGGCGGGCGTCTTGGCCTGCGCCGCAGCAGGATCCACGATCGGCACGCGCGGGAAGGACCCGCTGGCCGTCAGCGTCGGGAAGCTCGGCTGGCCGGCAAAGTCCTTGGGGTCGAACGCCTTGCCCGACGCATCCCGATAGGGGGTGACCGAGGTCGGCACATAGGCCGTGCCCCCGTCGGCCGACCGGATGATGTCGGCCGTGTGGTTGACGATGATGTCGAGGTAGACCTTCATCCCCTTGCCATGGGCCGCGTCGACGAGGGCGCGCAGGTCGGCGTTGGACCCCAGATGCGGGTCGACGCTGGTGAAGTCGGTGATCCAGTAGCCGTGATAACCCGCGCTGGTGTCGGGACCGGCGCCCTGCACCGGCTGGTTACGCATGACCGGCGTGAGCCAGACCGCAGTCGTCCCCAATCCCTTGATGTAGTCGAGGTGTTGGGTCACCCCCGCCAGGTCTCCACCGTGGAAGAAGCCCTTGTCGGTCGGATCGAACCCCGTGACGGTGCGATCACCGCTCAGCCCGCCACTGTCGTTGCCTCGATCACCATTGGCGAAGCGGTCGGTCATGACGAAGTAGAACTGCTCCCGAGAGGCCGGCCCCAAGGCCACCGGAGCGGTCGGCGCGGCCTCCTGCGGCCCCCCGAAGACCACGTCTGAGAGCGGCCGCACCGAGATCGCATGTGTCGCCGGGTCGAACCCGAATTCCACCGTCGTCGGCCGAGCCAACCGCAGTGGGATATTGGCCCCGTCGGGCACTCCCCCGAGGCCGTAACTTTCGGTCCAGGCCCCGTCAAGGGCCACCTTGAACTCGTGCGCTCCCGCAGGCAGGGTGAACACCCCGTGATATCCCCGGTATGCCGTGCGAGCGCCGGCCGTCCGCGCGCCAGCTCCATCCGAGACGGTCTCCAATCGCGTTGCCGTGCAATCGGGTTGCCAATCCTTGGCGCACCCGAGACCGTGCTGGAAGGTGCCCGCGACCGTGACGACCCGGTCCGCAGCACGATCAGGCCCGTGCCCCACGAGAACGACGGCACCGGCGACCAGGGCGGCTCCCACCAACGCCCACAGCATCGCCCGAGCGCGGCCCGGACGCATGGCTGTGGTCATGTCCGAAGGCTAGCCCCCGCCTGCGACACCCGCCTGTCGTTGCCGAGGTGAGGACCCCTGTCAGAGGTCGATGTCAGGCTCTGGCTATGTCGAACTGGCCGACGATCGTCCTCGCCACCGCCCTTGGGGTCACCGTGGGTGCCGCCCTCGCCTGGCTGCTGCTGCGCTCCCGGTATGCCGTGCCCCTCGCCACCGCGGCCACCGAGCGCGATCTGCTGCGGGCCCGGGTCGAGCACCTCACGACGCTGGCCGACCAGGAAGCCGGGCGCCACGCCGACACCGTCGAGCTCGTGGCCCCCCTGCGCGAAACCCTGCTGCGGGTCGAGACCCAAGTGCATGCGCTCGAGCGCGACCGAGGCGAGCAGTTCGCGCGGGTCGCCTTGGAACTCGGCCGGGTGCAGACGACCACCGACGGGCTGCGTGACCAGACGGCGTCGTTGGTCGGCTCGCTGGCTTCGGCCAATGTCCGCGGTTCGTGGGGTGAGGTGACGTTGGGCCGAGTGCTTGAGCTGTCGGGGATGCTGCCGCGGTGTGATTTCGACACCCAGTTCAGCAGCCGCAACCATCATGGGGCGGCCGTCCGCCCCGACGTCGTCGTCAACCTGCCCGGTGGCAAACATGTGGCCGTCGACGCCAAGGTGCCGTTGACCAAGTTCCTCGCGGCTCAAGCGGACGATCTGTCCACCGCCGAGCGCACCGCTGCGCTCAAGGCTCACGCAGCGTCGCTGCGCGGGCATGTCGATGCCCTAGCGGGCAAGGAGTATTGGTCGGCGCTGCCAGTCGCGGCCGAGTTCGTCGTCTGCTTCGTGCCCGGAGAGGCCATCCTCGCGGCCGCGCTGGCCGCCGATCCGGGCCTGCACGAGCACGCCATGCGCCGCAAGGTCGTGCTCGCCTCCCCGGCCACCCTGTTGGCGATGTTGCGCACGGTAGCCGTGGTCTGGCAGCACGATGCCCTCACCGAGGGGGCCAAAGAGTTGCTCGCTCTCGGACGGGAGCTCACCGCCCGGATCGGGGTGGTCGGACGGCATACCGATCAGGTCGGACAGGCTCTCCGTCGCTCGGTAGAGGCCTACAACCTCCTCGTCGGGTCGATGGAGACCCGCGTGCTGGTCACCGCGCGACGGATGCAGGAGTTGGGCGTGAGCACCGACCCGGTCGAGTCACCCCGGCTGGTCGAGGAGGCGCCGAGGCCTTTGACTGCTGCAGAGCTGCTCGACGTCCTCGACGCCGAGGTCGGGAGACCGCAACTGGTCGACCCGCTCACGCACACCCGGACGGCCCGCGAGCCACAGCCGGCCGGCGCGACAGGAGCCCAACACGAGTCAGGCGGAGCGCTCAGAGCCGATCAGTGCAACGAGCGGTCGGCGTAGCTGCTATCGCGACGCACGGAGGCAGCGTCGATGCCGCTGCGGGCCTTGAGGTCGCGGCGCAACTCGTTGGGCAGGGCGAACAGCAGGCTCTCCTGCGCGGCGACCACCGGCTGCACGTCGGCGAAGCCGTTCTCGGCCAGCAGCGCGAGCACATCGCGCACGAGGATCTCCGGCACCGACGCCCCGCTCGTCACTCCGACCGTCTGCACACCCGCCAACCACGTCGGGTCGATCTCCGCCGCGAAGTCGACCAAGTGCCCGGCCCGAGCGCCGTGCTCCAGAGCGACCTCGACCAGACGCACCGAGTTGGACGAGTTGCGCGACCCGACGACGATCATCAGGTCGGTGTCAGGAGCCATCTGCTTGACCGCGAGCTGGCGGTTCTGGGTGGCGTAACAGATGTCGTCACTCGGCGGGTCGTTCAGTGCTGGGAAACGCTCGCGCAGTCTGCGCACGGTCTCCATCGTCTCATCGACCGACAGCGTGGTCTGAGAGAGCCAGACGACCTTCTCGGGGTCGCGCACGGTGATGTTGTCGACATCGTCAGGTCCGTCGACGATCGTGATGTGCTCGGGAGCCTCGCCCGACGTGCCGACGACCTCCTCGTGGCCCTCGTGACCGATGAGCAGGATGTCGTAGTCCTCGGCCGCGAACCGCACCGCCTCGCGATGCACCTTGGTCACCAACGGACAGGTCGCGTCGATGGTCTTCAACGAGCGAGCAGCCGCCTCGGTGTGCACGATCGGCGCGACGCCGTGGGCCGAAAAGATGACCGTCGCACCCTCGGGCACCTCGTCGGTCTCGTCGACGAAGACCGCCCCCCGGCCACGCAGGGTCTGCACGACGTGCTTGTTGTGGACGATCTCCTTGCGCACATAGACCGGCGGTCCATAGAGCTCCAACGCCTTCTCCACGGTCACGACGGCGCGGTCCACGCCAGCGCAATAGCCGCGCGGGGCAGCCAGCAGCACCCGCTTGCCGGGGCTGTCGGCAGCGGTCTCGGAGGTGGTCGGCTCAACGTCGGACATGACAGCCATGCTACGTGTGGGTCTGCCGGGGACCCGATTCCATGTCGACCAGCACCCCGACTCCCCCGCTGGCCGGCCCCCACCCAGCCACGCACCTACCAGGGTCGGGTCCCGACCCGTGGCTAGAGTCAACCCCGTGAGTATGCCGTTCGGTCTGGGTCCGCCTCCGGGCTCGCCACCCAGCCCACCGACGGCTGCTCGCGACCTACCAGCCAAAGCCTCCGACACCAGCGCCGAGGCGCCGTGGCCGGTGCGGGTGCTTTCGCTGAAGATCAGTGACTACGTCGACAAGATGGTGCCGCTGTGGGTCGAGGGCCAGGTCGTGCAGCTGTCCAAGCGAGCGAGCACGGCATACCTCACCTTGCGCGACCCTGAGGTCGACATGTCACTGTCGGTGACGATCTCGGTCCATACGCTGACCGCGATGGGAGCCCCACTCGTCGACGGTGCGCGGGTGGTGGTGCATGCCAAGCCGACCTTCTGGGCCAAGCGCGGCACTCTGCAACTCGAAGCGCGATCGATCCGTCCGGTCGGTGTCGGCGATCTGCTGGCCCGGGTCGAGATCCTCAAGGCCCGGCTGGCAGCGGAGGGCTTGTTCGAACCCCGCCGCAAGCGCCCCCTCCCCTTCCTCCCCCGGGTCGTCGGACTCATCACCGGTCGCGACAGCGCTGCTGCGCGTGACGTGGTGGAAAACGCCAAACGGCGCTGGCCCACCGTCCGATTCGACATTCGCGAGGTGGCGGTGCAGGGCGCCACGACCGTCACCGAGGTCTGCCAGGCGCTGAGCGATCTCGATGCCCGACCCGAGGTCGACGTCATCGTCATCGCCCGCGGCGGCGGCTCGGTTGAAGAGTTGCTGCCGTTCAGCAACGAGACCCTGGTGCGCGCGGTCGTCGCCGCCCGCACCCCGGTCGTCTCGGCGATCGGTCACGAGGTCGATACTCCGCTGCTGGATTTCGTCGCCGACGTGCGCGCCTCGACCCCCACCGACGCCGGCCGGCGGGTGGTGCCCGACGCAGCGATCGAGCGTGAACGAGTGCTCACGCTGCGCCACCGGGCCCGGCGCTCCCTCGCTCACCGGCTGGAGTCGGAGCGCCGCCTGCTGCTGGCGACCCGTACCCGCCCCGTGCTCACCGACCCGCGCGCCTGGCTGCGTCCCCACCGCGAACACCTCGCCGCTCTGCATGCCCGCGGCCGAGAACTGCTGCGCGCGAGGGTGATTCGCGAGTCTGATCGGGTGCACCACCTGGGCGCCCGAGTGCGGCTGCTCTCGCCTCAGTCCACCCTCGACCGCGGGTATGCCGTCGTCCGTCACCCTAGTGGTCAGGTCGTCCGTGCGGCCGACGAAGTCCGCCCGGGTCAGCCGCTGCAGGTGCTCGTGGCCCGGGGCGATTTCGACGTCAGCGTCAGCGAGGACCCGGCCGAGGTCGCACTCCGCGACACCGCGTCGGATCCGCCAGCCGCCCCAGTAGGTCCGCCCCAACCCTCCACTCGCCGCCGAAAGCAGGAGCGCCCGTGACCGACAGCCAGCCCCAGATCCCTGCCGACATCGCCGCCTTGGGCTACGAGCAGGCCCGCGACGAACTCGTCGCCATCGTCGCTCGCCTGGAGGCCGGGCAGGTGCCCCTGGAGGAAAGCCTGCAGCTCTGGCAACGCGGCGAAGCTCTCGCGGCTCACTGCACGGCGTGGCTCGACGGCGCCCAAGCCCGTATCACCGCGGTCACCTCGGCGAGTGAGACTGCAGCCGACTAAGCCGACCGGCGCAGCTCTGGCCTGGAGTTTTCGCAGCCGGCCCAAGGCCAGCCAGATCGCGGCAGTGAGTCAGCCGGACGCCGGCGCGGGGGCCAGTCGGCCGACGAAAGCCGCAAGGTCCTCCATCGACCCGGTCGTCGCGACGACCGTCGTGAGCCCGTCGGCGGCCGACGACATGATCGACTGCTTACGGTCATCGACGTAGGTCTTCCAGGTCCGGCCCGCGATCTGGGCCGAGCCGGTTGCCTCCGCCTTGTTCGTCGCCGCGGTAAGCCAGCCGGTCGTCGCGTCCTTGGCCTGGGCCAGGGAGAAATACCGATTGTCCGGGGTAGTCCACCCGGCCTGCCAGGTCGGCACGGAGTCGGTCGACGCGGCATACCGAGCATTGGTCGCGACCCAGCCGTCCGGCACCGGGGTGGGGAACGAGAAGGGGGTGCCGCTGGACTTCACGGCATACCCGACAACTGCCGCGGCGTCGACCGGCGGCTGCCGCACCTCCGAGACCCGCGGGACGATGGCGATCAGCCCTCCCACGAGGACGAGGATGACGAACAGCGAGCGCCCCATGTTGGCCAGCGAGCCCATCGAGTAGCGGCTGCGCGGAGGCGTGGGAGGGGCGGGCGTCGTCGTCACCCGGCCATGGTCTCGGATCTGCCCGGGGGAACCAAACCCGGCGAGCCCGCGGACAGCAGGCCCGAGGCACCACCCGATGTGCTCCTCTCCGAAGGGGAATCCGCGGGTCCGTCCAGATTCGGGTGGTCACAGGGTGATCCAGTGGTCGGCGAAGGCGGCCGTGAACCCTAGGGTTGGGGGTAGCCATCTCGACCCCAGGAGTCACCGTGAGCCACTCCGATCCTGCCGTCCTCGTCATCGGCGAAGCCCTCATCGACGCCGTGCGTCGCGCCGGCAGCGCACCCGCGGAGCACGTCGGCGGCAGCCCTGCCAATGTCGCCTTCGGCCTGGGCTCGCTCGGCCACGACGTGCGGCTGGCCACCTGGTTCGGCCCGGACGAGCGCGGAGCCCGCATCCAAGCCGCGTGCGCCGCCCGCTCGGTGCGCCTCGTCGAGGGCAGCGACGGCGCCGCCCACACATCGGTGGCCCAGGCCACCCTCGACGCGCAGGGGCAGGCCAGCTACCACTTCGACCTCACCTGGGCGGTGCCCGACCTCGCCGGCATCGACCCGGTCGACCACGTCCACACCGGCAGCATCGCCGCGACCATCGAGCCGGGCGGCGCCCAGGTGCTCGACGCGGTGCGCGCACTGCGCGGGCGCGGCACGGTGTCTTACGACCCCAACATGCGACCGACCCTCATGGGCTCGCCCGACGAGGTCCGCGATCGGGTGGAGGCGATCATCGCCCTGAGCGACGTCGTCAAGGCCAGCGACGAGGACATCCAGTGGCTCTACCCGGGCAGCCACCTGCCCGACGTGCTGCGCGCCTGGCTCGACACCGGGCCGGCCCTCGCGGTCATCACCCGCGGCGGCAAGGGCGCCCTGTATGCCGTCCGGTCGGCCACCCCCGGCTTGGTCACCACAGTGTCGGCAAGACCGGTGGAGGTCATCGACACGGTCGGGGCGGGCGATTCCTTCATGGCGGGGCTCGTCTCAGGCTTGCTGGACGCGGGCTACCTCGGCAGCCTGGCCGCGCGAGAACGCTTGGCAGCGGCCGGGATCGACGACGTGCGCCCCTCTATCGACCGAGCCCTGGCGACCTCGTCGGCTACCGTGGCTCGCGCTGGCGCCTATGCTCCGACCCGCTCCGAGATCGGCGCCTGAGCCAGGCCCATCTTCCGGCCGACGGCTCGGCCGACCGCCTCGACCAACCGCCTCGACCCGCCGCCTCAGCGGGGGTCGAGGATGACGACCGGGATAATGCGGTCGGTCTTGGCCTCATACCCCGCGAAACCGGGATAGTCGGCCTTCTGCTTGGTCCAGATCGGCTCGCGCTCGGCCGAGTCGGCCACCCGCGCCCGGAAGCTCCGCGTCTCGGTCCCGACCTCTGCGGTCACGTCGGGATGCGCCACGAGGTTGTGGAACCATGCGGGATTGACGTCCAAGCCGGCATACGAGGCGAACACCGCGAGCCGGCCCTCCCCGAGGTCCTGGTACATCATCGGGTTGACCCGCTCCTGGCCGCTCTTGGCACCGATGGTGTGCAAGAGCAGCAGCGGCGCACCTGCGAACGGACCGCCCACGCGGCCCTCGTTGGCGCGGAACTCCTCGATGATCCCGTGGTTCCAGTCGCTCATGTCGTCCTCCTCGTGTCGCCGTGAATTCCCACGATCCCCAGCGGATACCGAACTGTACGTCGGGTCGGCGTGGCGCACGGCATACCCCGAGAGCAGGTATGCCGCGGGCGCCGGTAGGTGCCGCGCTCCTATGCTGGGATGGCGCTGTCGCGACCGACCCACTCAGCTCGGAGCCCGACGGCGTCGCCCCTGTGCCGCCGTCCTCAGGAGACCACCATGGCCGACTTCGCATTCGAGCAGTTGCTCCCCGGGGCCGGGGGGAATGGCGCGGACGAGACGCCGTGGCGGCTGCTCACGACCGAGGGCGTCAGCGTCATCGAGGGTGAGGGCGCGCTGTCGGGCCGGCGCTTCCTGCAAGTGGCCCCCGAGGCGCTGCGGCTGCTGTCCGAGACCGCGATGCACGACATCGCGCACTACTTGCGCCCGGCCCACCTGGCTCAGCTGCGCCGCATCCTGGAAGACCCCGAGGCGAGCAACAACGACAAGTTCGTCGCGCTCGACCTGCTCAAGAACGCCAATATCGCGGCCGGTGGCGTGTTGCCGATGTGTCAGGACACCGGCAGCGCGATCGTCATGGGTAAGCGCGGCCAGCAGGTGCTCACCGACGGTGACGACGAGCGGGCGCTGAGCGAGGGCATCTACGACGCCTACACCCGGCTCAACCTGCGCTACAGCCAGATGGCGCCGGTGACGATGTGGGAGGAGAAGAACACCGGCTCCAACCTCCCCGCCCAGATCGAGCTCTACTCCGACACCGAGACGGGGCATGAGACGGCATACAAGTTCCTCTTCATGGCCAAGGGCGGCGGCTCGGCCAACAAGAGCTACCTCTACCAAGAGACCAAGGCGATTCTCAATCCCGCCGCCATGGTGAAGTTCCTCGACGAGAAGCTGCGCAGCCTCGGCACTGCGGCCTGCCCGCCGTATCACCTGGCCGTGGTCATCGGCGGCACCAGCGCCGAATATGCGCTCAAGACAGCCAAATACGCGTCGGCGAAGTATCTCGACCACGTGCCGACCTCTGGAGACGCCGCGACGGGACATGGGTTCCGCGACCTGGAGTTGGAGGAGCAGATCCTCGAGCTCACCCGCAATTTCGGGATCGGCGCTCAGTTCGGTGGGAAGTACTTCTGCCACGACGTGCGGGTCATCCGGCTGCCGCGGCACGGCGCCTCGCTGCCGGTCGCTGTGGCGATCTCGTGCTCGGCCGACCGGCAGTGCCTGGGCAAGATCACCCCCGAGGGCGTCTTCATCGAGCAGTTGGAGTTCGAGCCGGGGCACTACCTGCCCGAGACCACCCCCGAACAGCTAGGTGCCGCCGGGGCATCCGGTGGCGAGGCAGAGGCGGATGTCGTCAAGATCGACCTGCGGCGCCCAATGCCCGAGATCCTCGCCGAGTTGACCAAGCACCCGGTCAAGACCCGCCTGTCGCTCACTGGCACCCTCGTGGTCGCCCGCGACATCGCCCACGCCAAGATCAAGGAGCGCCTCGACGCCGGCGAGCCGATGCCCGAATACCTCAAGGACCACCCGGTCTACTACGCCGG
Source organism: Actinomycetales bacterium (assembly GCA_016710645.1). GTDB lineage: Bacteria > Actinomycetota > Actinomycetes > Actinomycetales > Dermatophilaceae > Phosphoribacter. The sequence goes on from JADJVI010000016.1 coordinate 49,915, forward strand.
TCCGGCCAAGACTCCGCAGGGCATGGCGTCGGGGTCGTTCGGTCCGACGACGGCCGGCCGGATGGACTCCTATGTCGACCAGTTCCAGGCGGCCGGTGGCTCAATGGTCATGCTGGCCAAGGGCAACCGCAGCCAACAGGTGACCGATGCCTGTGCCAAGCACGGCGGCTTCTATCTCGGGTCGATCGGTGGCCCGGCCGCGCGGCTGGCGCAGGACTGTATCAAGAGTGTCGAGGTGCTGGAATACCCCGAGCTGGGCATGGAAGCGGTGTGGAAGATCGAGGTCGAGGACTTCCCAGCCTTCGTCGTCGTCGACGACAAGGGCAACGACTTCTTCGCTTCCGTGACCACCCCGTCGGTGCTCACCATCACGACGCGCCCCGGCCTGTCGTAAAGTCGGTTTCGACCCGGCTGGCCCGCACCACCGAGGGAGAGCAATGGAACGGCACCGCGCACAGCCCGGCACCCGTCCGTCCACCCCACAGGAGGCCTGGGCCTGCTTGGAGGCCGGCAACGTCCGGTTCATGGCCGGGGAACGAGCCCACCCACACCAGGACGTCCAGTTGCGCCATCGGTTGGCCAACAAGCAAACGCCCTTTGCGGTGTTCTTCGGCTGCGCCGATTCCCGGGTCGCGGCCGAAATCATCTTCGACCAGGGGCTCGGTGATCTCTTCGTCGTCCGCACGGCCGGGCATGTCATCGATTCCAGCGTCATCGGGTCGATCGAATTCGCCGTCGGCGTGCTCGACGTCCACCTCATCGTCGTCCTCGGGCACGACTCCTGCGGTGCCGTGAAGGCGGCCGTCGACGCCGTGGAGACCGGAGACATGCCCACCGGCTATATCCGCGACATCGTCGAGCGCGTCACCCCGAGCGTCCTCACCGCCCGCAAGCGGGGCGAGACCTCGACCTACGAGATCGAAGCCGAGCACGTCCGGCATACTGCGTGGTTGTTGGCATCCCGCTCGACGGTCGTCGCCGACAAGCTCGCCCAAGGCACCCTCGGCATCGTCGGCGCGACCTACCGGCTGCGCGAAGGACAGGCCAACGTCGTCGAAGCCCTGGGCATGCAACCACCCAAGCGATCGGTGCGCGACTCTCGCGTCTAATCGAGCCGGAGACGCCAGCCTCCTGCATCGAGGTCTACAGGCTGAGCTCGTCTTTGACGACCCCAGCCAGGCGGTGGGCGATGGCGTCGGCTTGGGCCTGGTCGGGTGCCTCCACCATGACCCGCACGAGCGGCTCGGTGCCCGACTTACGCAGCAGGATCCGCCCGGTGTCGGCGAGTTCGGCCTCGGCCGCGGCAACCGCTGTCGCCACGACGGCGTTGTCGTCGACGGCGTCCTTGTCGACGCCCTTGACGTTGACGAGAATCTGCGGCAGTCGCGTCATGACGGAGGCCAACTCGGCCAGCGAACGCCTCGTCTCGGCGACGCGCGAGGCCAGCATGAGACCGGTGAGCACCCCATCGCCGGTGGTGCCGTGGTCGAGCATGATGACGTGGCCGGACTGCTCGCCGCCGAGCGAGTAGCCGCCAGCCTTCATGTCCTCCAGGACATAGCGGTCACCGACGCCGGTCTGGCGGACCGTGACTCCCTCGCGCGCCATCGCCTGCAGCATCCCGAGGTTGCTCATGACGGTGGCCACCAGGGTGCCCTGGGCCAGCTCGCCGCGGTCGCGCAGCGCCAGCGCGAGGATGCTCATGATCTGGTCACCGTCGACGACCTCGCCGCGCGCATCGACGGCCAGGCACCGGTCGGCGTCGCCGTCGTGGGCGATCCCCAGGCTGGCCTGCTGTTCGATGACGGTGCGCTGCAGCCGCTCCAGGTGCGTTGACCCGTAGCCGTCGTTGATGTTGAGTCCGGTGGGCGAGGCGCCGATCACCGTGACATAGGCGCCGGCCTCCCGGAAGACCAGCGGAGACACCACCGAGGCAGCCCCATGGGCTGCGTCGATGACCACGTGCAGCCCCTCCAGGCGGTGCGGCAGCACCGACAGCAGGTGCCGGGTGTAGCGCGCGCTGCCGTCGGTGAGGCTGCGGACCCGACCCACGTCGGCGCCCGTCGGACGGCTCCACGGCTCGCCCAGCCGCGCCTCGATGGCGTCCTCCACGCCATCGTCGAGCTTGTGCCCGCCTCGGGCGAAGAACTTGATCCCGTTGTCGGGCATGGCGTTGTGCGAGGCCGACAGCATCACCCCGAGGTCGGCACCCAGGTCAGCGGTGAGGAATGCGATGGCCGGCGTCGGCAACATTCCGGCGTCCCACACGTCGACGCCGGCCGAGGCCAGCCCCGCGATGACGGCCGCCGAGAGGAACTCCCCCGAGGCCCGCCCATCGGTGCCGACGACTGCGAACGGCCGGTGCCCCGCGAACTCGCCCTGCTCCCCCAGCACGTGGGCTGCCGCGACCGACAGGTCCAAGGCCAGCTCCGCCGTGATCTTCTCGTTGGCCAGTCCCCGCACCCCGTCGGTGCCGAACAATCGAGCCACGATACGTCCTTCCCCACTTCGGTATGCCGTGCTGCCCAGCCTCCCGGGACGCACCGCGCACCCCTGGCCTGCCGGACGGCATACTCACCGTCTTTGAAAGTACTCCCATCCGGGCGTGCAGCCGCGCCAGACGTGCCGAGGGCGGCCCGGAGAACCGAGCCGCCCTCGACGCCACAGCCAAACTGTGGATCAGCGCTTGCTGTACTGCGGAGCCTTGCGGGCCTTCTTGAGACCGGCCTTCTTGCGCTCGGGGACGCGGGCGTCCCGGGTGAGGAAGCCGGCCTTCTTCAGCGCCGGGCGGTTGAGTTCGGCGTCGACCTCGTTGAGCGCACGCGCCACACCGAGGCGGACCGCGCCGGCCTGGCCGGAAGGGCCACCACCGTGCACGCGAACCAGCACGTCGTAGGCCCCGTCGAGGTCGAGCACCTTGAAGGGCTCGTTGACCAGCTGCTGGTGCACCTTGTTGGGGAAGTACGAGTCGATGGTGCGACCGTTGATCGTCCACGAGCCGCTGCCCGGGACGATGCGGACGCGGGCGATGGCCTGCTTGCGGCGGCCAGTGGCGGCGCCGGGAGCGGAGGCGGAGGGCTTGCGGGCGGGAGCGCCGGCAGCGGAGGTGTCGGTCTCGGTCGTGTATTCCGAGAGGGCGGGCTCGTCGGTCTCGAGCTCGAGGTCCAGGTCAGTCTGCGTGTCAGCCACGGTGATTCCTTGTCAGTATGCCGTCGGTGCCAGGTCAGGCCGGGGCCTTACTGGGCGACCTGGGTGAAGTCGAAGGGGACGGGCTTCTGAGCCGCGTGCGGGTGCGAGGGGCCGGAGTAGACCTTGAGCTTGGACAGCTGCTGGCGGGCCAGGCTGTTCTTGGGGAGCATGCCGCGCACGGCCTTCTCGACGGCCCGGCGGGGGTCCTTGTCGAGCAGCTCGGCGTAGGTCAACGAGGACAGACCGCCCGGGAAGCCCGAGTGCCGGTAGGCCCGCTTCTGCTGCGCCTTGGCGCCGGTGAGGGCGACCTTGTCGGCGTTGATGATGATGACGAAGTCACCGGTGTCGACGTGCGGCGCGAAGGTCGGCTTGTGCTTGCCGCGCAGCAGGACCGCGGTGTGCGTGGCCAGCCGGCCGAGCACGACGTCCGTCGCGTCGATGACGTGCCACGTGCGAGTGACCTCGCCGGGCTTGGGGGTGTACGTGCGCATGTGCTCGACTTTCCTTTTCCAGATTGAGGTATGCCGTGTGGTCCCGACCGCACGAAGCGGTCCCGGGTGCCCCGATCCGAGAATCGAAGCCGGAGAACCGAAACCCGAGGACCGGAGCAGTGGCACAACAGTCCTCAAGTCTACGGGCTGGGCGGTGGCCGTCCGAATCGGTGCCCGTGCGCGGCATACCTGCCTCTGACCTGCCGAAATGTCATGGCACCCGACTCGCAACCACCGACCGGGATGGCCTATGCAAACGAATTATGCAAAGATAGTGTGCATGCCGACCTCACGTGATCCGCTCGCCACTCTCGCCCACCCGTTGCGGGCGCGCCTGCACGGACTCCTGCGCGTCGGGGGCCCGTCGACCGCGAGCCGGATGGCAGCGGCGCTCGGCACCCACTCCGGCGCGACCTCTTATCACCTGCGCATCCTCGCCAAGGCCGGCCTGGTGGAGGACGCCGGCGACAACCACGGCCGCGAGCGGCGCTGGCGTGCGCTGGAGCGACAGGCCCTCTGGGCGCACCCCGCTGCTCCCGCTGCTCACTCCTCGTCCGAGACGCAGGAGGACGATGAGGCGGCCGCCGAGCTGTGGCTGGACCGCGACTACCTCGCCCACATGGCCGAGCAAGGCGACCGCTGGCTCGATGCGTCCGGTCGCTGGCCCGCTCGGTGGCGCGAGGCTGCTGGTGTCACCGACGGCACGATCCTCGTGACCAGCGATCAACTCCTCGCCTTCCGAGCCGAGGTGGCCGACCTCGTCGCGCGCTATCGCCGCGTGGGACAAGGGAATCAGACGGCCCGACGGGTGGCTGTCTACGCCTTGACCCACCCGCTCGACGTCGACCGCGTGCCGATCTCCCCATCGATCTGAGTAGCAGGACGGCTCCCGGGCGGTCTTCACGGCCCAGCAACTCGGCAGCCCGACCTCCATCGGCTGGAACGCGCCAATCGTCCCGCGGTACTTGGCTCGCTGCCCCTCCCGCCAAGGGCGCCGACGATCAGCCCGACGTCGCCTGAATGCGCCCGTCCAACAGGTCGATGGTCCGGTCGCAGGCCGCGGCGACCCGCTCGTCGTGCGTCGCGATGAGGAGCGTTGCCCCGCGGTCCCGCACCCCGAGCAACACGGTGAGGATGTCCCCCGCCGTCGCAGAGTCCAGCGCCCCTGTGGGTTCGTCGGCCAGCACCACGGTGGGCTCGTTGACGAGCGCGCGCGCGATAGCCACGCGTTGACGCTCGCCGCCGGAAAGCTCGCTCACCCGATCTCCCAGGTGTGCGTGGAGGCCCACCTGGGTGAGAGCTCGCGTGGTGCACTCCCGACGTTGCGCGGCGCCGGGTCTGGGGCGGGCATATTCAAGGGGTACCGCGACGTTGGCCTGCGCCGACAAGCGGCCGATGAGACCGAACTCCTGCTCGACGTAGCCGAAGAACGAGTTGCGCAACCGCGCGCGTGATGATCGCGCGGTCGGCGCCGGGCTCCCGCCGATCGCCAATGAGCCCGCGGTGAGCGACAAGCGCAGGCCGATCGCGCGCATCAACGTCGACTTGCCGCAGCCCGAGGGGCCACGTAGTGCGACCGCCTCGCCAGGACGCAGCGTCACAGAAACCCCTCGCAGCGCGCGCACGACAGCGCGGCCGGTGCCGAAGGTGACCTCGATGTCCGAGGCCTCGACGATATTCGTTGTGCTCATACCAACGCTCCGACGCCAGTGACGGCCCTCGCCGTCTGCCATTGAGCGCGGCACCACACGCCCACGCCACCCAGGACGACGACTGCGGTCGCCCAGCCCAGGGCAGTGCGTAGGGCCGGAGTGTCGTCCAGACTGCTCACCACGACCAGCGCGGCCGTGGGCAGCGCCATGAGTGCCATGACAAAGCCTGCCCACCGCCACGCCACCACCACGGGCGTTGCCCCGTAGGTCGTTCGCACTCTCAGGTCCACAGCTTCCGATCTCACGGCATCGTCGGTCAACCCGAGCATCGCCGCGAGAGCGAGCAGGAAGAAGGCGACGCTGGCAGCGAGGGTGACAAGTGCATCGACGGTCGCACTCCGGAAGCTTGAGATGTCACCCACGGGGCTGGGCACCAGCAGCAGATCGTCGGCAGCGCAGGCACGGACAAAGTCCTCGACCTCGGGCTGTGTGGGGTCTATGAGCACGAGCCGAGCGGCTGCCTCTTGTTGGGTCAGTGGGTCCAGGTGCACAAGGGTCTGCGAAGGCAGATGGACGACGATCCTGCGGTCGAGAGAGATCACACCCGCAGCCGGATCGATGAGGGTGGCACCGGGTCGCAGTCCTTGCCCCATCGGCACCGACAGCCCGGCAACCGATAGCGGGTCCATCGGGTCGAGGACCAGGCTCGCTCCAGGTTGAGCACAGGGTGTTGGTGCACAGACCGGATCCGACAGCGCCACCGAGGCCCGCTCGCCGAAGACGAGCAGGAGCGAGGGGGCGGTCGCGACGGCGTTGGGTTTGACGTTGTAGATGACCGTCGAATAGCCGTCGCCCCCAGCAACCCCCCGCTGCAGCCGCGCGAGCGCCTCCGTATGCAGCACCGGTGCAGCCGAGGATGACGTCCGATAGAACGGCGTGAACGCCACCGCGTGACTGCCCAGCTGGGTGCGCGTTCCGATGATAGTGGCTTCCGTGAGGACGGTGAACAGGACCAGGCCCATCATCACCGCAGCCACACTCGCCGTGACGGTCAACCCCACGACGATCGGCCACCTGCGCAAGGCCGCCCCGGCGCCTGCGCCGCACTCACGCAGACACAAGACGATCATGACCGACCTTGATGAGCACCCATCCCGCCACCAGACCGCCGCCGAGGAGCAGGACAGCGCCCAGCGCACCGGCGCAGGCCAACGCCACGACGAGGGAAGTCACCTCGCGGCCTCCCCCCACGAGAAGGGCGACGCCCAGTACTCCCACAAGGCTGACGACCGTCGCACCGACAACCCAGGGTGCCAGTCGGACGATGAGACCCGCCGACAAAGCCCACGGCGTCGCGCCGACACGCGAGCGCACAGCCAGCTCGTTGGCGTTCATTCGCAGGCCGAAGATCCACCACAGGAGGGCGCACCCATGCGCAGAGGAGAGCAGCCACATGAGGCGCTGGCCGTCCGGGTCCATAACCACCTCGGTGTTCGAGCTGGACCTGACCTCGGCCAGGTCGACATCGCCTTGCTCCAACAGCCTCGTCACCCGATCACGCAGCGCCACGTCCTCGCTGCCCAGGACGATCTTTCCGGGAGGGATCCTGCCGTCGCCGAACGCCACATATCGCGCATTGGGAATACGGACCACGAACTCGACCCGCGCCAGGTCATCGGGTGGGTCGATGACCCCGGCCACCGTGGCGTCGCCTGGAAGGAGTGGGACAGCGCCGGAACGAGTCCACAACTGGGCGGAGTAACTATCTTTCACAAGAAGGGCGTCGGCGCCGGATCGTGGGAATGACGCCGAGGGGAGCCACGTTAGCGAGCCCCTTGGATCGAAAGCCCACAAGCACGGATAGGTGTCAACGCTCCAGACCACAAGCGCCACCCCCTCGCGCTCCACTAGGGAAAGAAGCTCGGTGGCGGTGGCGGCCGCGTGTTGCGGCCCGGCCCTATTGAGCGAGATCCCGATCGTCGTCGTTGCCGGTAGCCCTAGCGTCGATTCACGTTGGCTGGCCATCGAGTTCCACAGAAACACTGCAAGCAATCCCGTGATCACACCGATCATTGCTCCGGCCGCGGCAGCGCGCCAGGTCAGCACGAGCAATACCTAACAAGTGATATTCGGAGTGACCTTCCCGCCGAGCGCGGAACAGGTGCCCGAACCGTACCAAAGGAAATTGTAGTAGTGGTGGGTGTCGTAGTCGGATCCAGGAAGCAGAGATTCCCAGACCCAGTCAGTCCTGGAGCGCACGGTGGGGTCCCACTGTGAGGTGGGCCAGGTGGTATAGAGACGACCCGTGTCGAGCGAGGGACCACTCTTTCGCGTGAAGCGCTGATATGCCCCTGCGGCATGGCCGCCGCCGTCATTGTAGCTAGCCTGAATCTGAACCTTGCCGTAGACCCGGGCCCCGAAGTTCTCCTGCCACGTCGTGCCAAAGTTCATGCCCCGGCCAGCGCCGCCGGAGCAAATGCAATAGCAATCGCTACCGCTGTCGAAAGGAAGTAAGCCAGGTTCCTGAAACGCACCATCACGGTCGTATCCGCTCTCTCGCGTGCGAGCCTTTCGGCACCGTAACACCTGGTAGGGGAGGGTGCAACCGGAAATGACTTGATCTCTGCCGAGGGCGCGGGCCTGGGTCCCCTGATCGTCGTGCGGACCGCTGGACCGTCATCGACTCCACCGTCATCGGTTCATCCGGGTTCGCCGTTGGGGGCTCGGGGTCAACTTCATCGTCATCCTCGGCCATGACTCGTGAGCGGCACGATCAAGGCCACCGGCAGCGCGGTCGAGACCCGCGACATGCCCACGGCAGACATCCGCGACGTCGTCGAACGAGCCACTCCCAGTGCCTTGACCGCTCGCACAAGCGGTGACGATCTGCAGGTCTACGAGCCTGGGTCCGGTGAAGTGCGCACGGTCACCCGTGCCACCTTCACGTCACAGCAACTCGGCGGCCCGACGGGAATCGGATGGGACACTCCGTTCGTGTCGGTGGTTCCGCGATAACGGACGACTCCCGAGATCACCGGCCGGTCACCGGGCGGTCACCGGGCTCGCTGGACTCGGGCTTCGTCCCAAATCGGTTCGTCGGACTCGACCACCCGGCCGTCGGCGCGGAAGACGAGGAACCGGTCGAAGGATCGCGCAAACCACCGGTCGTGGGTGACGGCGACGACGGTGCCTTCGAAGGTGTCCAGTGCCGACTCCAAGGCCTCGGCCGACTCCAGGTCGAGGTTGTCGGTGGGCTCATCAAGCAGCAGCAGGGTGGCGCCGGAGAGCTCAAGCAACAGGATCTGGAACCTCGCCTGCTGACCGCCGGAGAGCGACTCGAAGGTCTGCTCGGCCGACTTGGCCAGCCCGTAGCGGTCCAGCGTGCGGGAGGCGAGCTCGCGCGGCATACCGTCGCGGTGTGCGTCGCCGCGGTGCAGGATCTCCAGCAGCGAGCGCCCCAGCAGCCCCGGCTGGTGGTGGGTCTGCGCGAACCAGCCCGGTCGCACCCGCGACCCCAACCGCGCCACGCCGGTATGCCGGACCGGCTCCAGTGCCGCTCCGGTCAACTCCCCCACTGGACGGTGTTCGAGGTCCGGGTCCGAGCCGCCCGCGGCGAGCAGGCGCAGGAAGTGCGACTTCCCCGAGCCATTGGAGCCGAGCACGGCCAGCCGCTCGCCGAACCAGATCTCGACGTCGAACGGCTTCATGAGCACGGCCTCAGTGGCGGCCGAGTCGCCGGCTGACAGCTCCAGCCGCTCGCACACGACGGCCCGTTTGGCGGTGCGGCCGCCCTGCAGCCGCATCCGCAGCCGTTGCGGCACCGGCACGGCCTCCGGCGGGCCCGCCTCGACGAACCGCCGCAGTCGGGTCTCGGCGGCCTGCAATCGGGCGGCCATGTCGGAGTTGTAGGCCGCCTTCGTGCGATACATGATGACCAGCGCCTTGAGCTTGGCGTGCTCCTCGTCCCACCGGGTGCGTAGCTCCTCCAGGCGGGCGTTGCGATCGAGGCGCGCCTGGCCATAGGAGTCGAAGCCACCCGGGTGCACCCAGAGCGTCGACCCAGCAGCACCGGGTTCCAGGGTGGCGATGCGGGTGGCCGACCGAGCCAAGAGCTCGCGGTCGTGCGAAATGAACAGCACCGTCTTGGGGCTGGCTCGGAGGGCCTCCTCCAGCCAGCGCTTCCCCGGCACGTCGAGGTAGTTGTCCGGTTCGTCGAGCAGCAGCACCTCGTCCGGCCCGCGCAGCAGCGCCTCCAACACGAGGCGCTTCTGCTCACCACCAGAAAGCGTTGTGACAGAGCGATATTGCGCCTTCTCATACGAAACGCCCAGCGCCGCAACGGTGCACGTGTCCCACACGGTCTCGTGGTCGTAGCCGCCGACGTCACCCCAGTCGACCAGCGCCTGCGCATAGGCCAACTGGTCGGACTCGCGGTCGTGCTCCATGACGAGCAGCTCGGTGCGATCGATTTCCGTTGCGGCAGAACGAATCTTGTCCGGTGCCACCGACACGAGCAGGTCTCGGACTGTCGAGTCGTCGCGCACCGAGCCGATGAACTGCCGCATCACCCCCAGCCCGCCCGACCGGGTCACCGCCCCTCCATGAGCCGCGAGGTCACCGCTGATGATTCGGCTCAAGGTGGTCTTGCCGGTGCCATTGGGCCCGATGAGGGCGATCTTGGCGCCCTCCCCCACCCGCAGGCTCACCTCGCGCAGCAGCGGGCGACCGTCGGGGAGGTCGAAGCTCACCTGGTTGACGTCGACATGGCCCACAGCGGGTCAGTCTCCCGTATGCCGTGCGCCCGGCCCAGCGATTTCCTCGCGCCGAGCCCGCGCCTCCAGCGCGCGGGCCGCGAGGTCGGCGTCGGGTGGATAGCTGACCTCCTCCAGCGACAGCCCATGGGCGGGCATCACCAAGACGCGCGGATCGCGAATGCCGGCCAGCTGCACCTGCCGTGGCCACTCGGGATCGCGCCGCCCCAGCCCCACGGGAACGACCGCTCCGACCAAGGCCCGCACCATCGAGTGACAGAAGGCATCCGCGACGACGGTCGCCTCGACGACCCCGCTCTCGACGTCCCGGGTCCACATGAACGCCAACAGCGTCCGCACGGTCGTCGCCCCCTCGCGACGCTTGCAGAAGGCCGCGAAGTCCCCCAGCCCCAGCAACTGGCCGGCCGCCGCGTCCATTGCCGCCACGTCGAGAGTGTCGCGCAGCCACACGGTGTCGCGTCGGCGCAGCGGGTCGTGGACCGCGCCCGCGTCGGCGATCCGATAGCGATAGCGCCGACTGGTCGCCGAGAAGCGCGCGTCGAAACCGTCGGGTGCACGGCATACCCGATGCACGACGACATCGGGCGGCAGGATGCCCGCCAGCCGCGTGATCGCCGCCTGCTCCGGGCTGCGGTCCGAGCGCCCCGGCACGGCGAGGTATGCCGTGTCGTCGACGTCCGCATGCGCCACCTGACCGCGGGCGTGCACTCCCGCGTCGGTGCGCCCGGCGACGGTGAGCCGCACCGGCTCCGGCGCCCTCAGCAGCGTGGTGAGCGCGTCTGACAGCACGCCTTCGACGGTCCGCCGCCCCGGCTGGGCGGCCCAGCCGGAGAAGTCGGTGCCGTCGTAGCCGAGGTCCAGACGCAGCCGCACCGGCCCATCCTCCCTTATGCCGACGCCTGCCTGGAGCAGCACCGGAATATGCACGTGGGCCCCGTCCAGATCGGACGGGGCCCACGTGGTGGATCAGCTCGAGGTCACTTGCCCTCGACGTCATCCTTCGCTTCGACGGCCTCGACAGACTCGGCAGGCTCGACCGCGTCGTCGGGAGCGCCATCAGCCTCGGCAACGGGAGCGTCCTGCACGTCCTCGACGACCTCGTCCTCGACCTCCGCCGGAGCAGGAGTCGGGGCGGCCTTGGCAGCGCGCTTGGTCGCCGCCTCGGCCTCCTTGACGGTGGCCTTCTTGGCCGACACGCGCTCACGGACGAGCTCGATGACGACCATGGGCGCGTTGTCGCCCTTGCGGGCGCCGATCTTCGTGATGCGGGTGTAGCCGCCCTCACGCTCGGCCATGTCGGGCGCGATCTCGGTGAAGAGCCGGTGCACGACGCCCTTGTCCTGGACGGTCGTCAGCACCCGCCGACGCGCGGCGAGATCGCCACGCTTGGCGAAGGTGACCAGCCGCTCGGCCACGGGACGCAGCCGCTTGGCCTTGGCCTCCGTGGTCGTGATGCGGTCGTGCTCGAACAGCGCCGTGGCGAGACCCGCCAGCATGAGCCGCTCGTGTGCCGGCCCGCCACCGAGGCGGGGACCCTTGGAAGGGGTAGGCATGGGTGTTTCTCCTTGTCGGTGCGACCGTATGCCGTGCGAGTTACGCCGCGGCGCCGGTCAGCGGCGGGTGGGTCAGAACTGCTCGTCCTCGGCCAGCGCGCGGCCTTCGTCGAGGTCGTCGAAGTCGTCGGCGTAGGTGTCGACGATGGCGGCCGGGTCGAATCCGGGCGGGCTGTCCTTGAGGGCCAGGCCCATGCCGGCCAGCTTCGCCTTGACCTCGTCGATGGACTTGGCACCGAAGTTGCGGATGTCCAGCAGGTCGGCCTCGCTGCGCCCGACGAGCTCTCCCACGGTGTGGATGCCCTCGCGCTTGAGGCAGTTGTAGGACCGGACGGTGAGGTCGAGGTCCTCGATCGGCAGCGCCAGGTCGGCCGCGAGCGCGGCGTCGGTCGGCGACGGGCCCATGTCGATGCCCTCGGCCTCGACGTTGAGCTCACGAGCCAGCCCGAACAGCTCGACCAGGGTCTTGCCGGCGGAAGCCATCGCGTCACGCGGGGCCATGGCCGACTTGGTCTCGACGTCGACGATGAGCCGGTCGAAGTCGGTGCGCTGCTCGACACGGGTCGCCTCGACCTTGTAGGTCACGGCGAGCACCGGCGAGTAAATGGAGTCGACCGGGATGCGGCCGATCTCCTGGTCACCGGACTTGTTCTGCTGCGCCGAGACGTAGCCGCGACCGCGCTCGACGGTCAACTCCATCTCGATGCGGCCCTTGGCGTTGAGCGTGGCGATGTGCAGGTCGGGGTTGTGCACCTCGACACCTGCCGGGGGCGCGATGTCGGCGGCGGTCACCGGCCCGGGGCCCTGCTTGCGCAGGTACATGACCACGGGCTCGTCGTGCTCCGAGGAGACGAACAGACCCTTGACGTTGAGGATGATCTCGGTGACGTCTTCCTTGCAGCCCGGGATCGTCTGGAACTCGTGGAGCACGCCGTCAATCCGCAACGACGTGACCGCGGCACCGGGGATGCTGGACAGCAGGGTGCGACGCAGGGAGTTGCCGAGCGTGTAGCCGAAGCCAGGCTCGAGCGGCTCGATGACGAAGCGGCTGCGGTTGTCAGCCACGACCTCTTCGGTGAGCACGGGACGCTGTGCAATGAGCACGGTGATTCCTTTCCCACAAGGCGACCGCTATTTGACGCCTCGCGTAGCGCAGGGACTTGCCGCCCTGCCGGGCCGGGTGCCTCTGTCTGCGACCCGACCCTTCGGTGCACTGCCCCGCCGGTATGCCGTGCGGCTGGGTCAGGTGCGCGGGGCACCTGGCCGGACGAACGGCATACCGGCGTGTGGCGGTGTCAGTTCTTGGAGTAGAACTCGACGATGAGCTGCTCGGTGAGGATCGTGTCGATCTGCTCACGGACAGGCAGCTGGTGGATGAGGATCTGCAGCGAGCCTTCGATGACCTGCATCCAGGCCGGCACGGGCCGCTCGCCGTAGGTCTGGCGGGCCAGCTCGAACGGGAAGGACTCGATCGACTGCTTGCGGATCGTGATGATGTCGAACTGCTCCACCCGGTAGGAGGGAACGTCGACGCGCACGCCGTTGACCTCGAAGTGACCGTGGGTCACCAGCTGCCGGGCGTGCCGGCGGGTGCGGGCCAGGCCGGCGCGGTAGACGACGTTGTCCAGGCGCGACTCGAGGATCTGCAGCAGGTTGTCACCGGTCTTGCCGGGACGGTTGGCGGCTTCCTTGTAGTAGCGGATGAACTGCTTCTCCATGACGCCGTAGGAGAAGCGAGCCTTCTGCTTCTCCGACAGCTGGGTGAGGTATTCCTTCTCCTGCACCCGGCGACGGCCGTGCTGGCCGGGCGGGAAGGGGCGCATCTCGAAGTTCTTGTCGCCGCCGACGAGGTCGACCTTGAGCCGACGCGACTTCTTGGTGATGGGGCCGGTGTAGCGAGCCATGGTGGGTCTCTAAAGTCCTATCCGGCGCTCAGACGCGACGACGCTTGGGCGGGCGGACACCGTTGTGCGGCGAGGGCGTGACATCGCTGATCGCGCCGACCTCCAGGCCGGTGGCGGTGAGCGAACGGATCGCGGTCTCGCGACCGGATCCCGGGCCCTTGACGAACACGTCGACCTTGCGCATGCCGTGCTCCATGGCACGACGAGCGGCCGCCTCGGCGGCCATCTGCGCGGCGAACGGCGTGGACTTGCGCGAGCCCTTGAAGCCGACCTGGCCGGCCGAGCGATTTGAAATCACCGCACCCGTGGGGTCGGTGATGGGAAATGATGGTGTTGTTGAACGTGCCTTGATGTGAGCGGGCCCGTGGGCCACGTTGTTCCTCTCCTTGCGGCGCACCTTCTTGGCAGCGCCCGCAGTCTGACGGCTCTTGGGAGGCATTGTTCTCCTACTTCTCTCGAACTGGGGCTGGCAACCCGTCGAGGGTTACTTGCCGGCCTTCTTCTTGCCGGCGACGGTGCGCTTCGGGCCCTTGCGGGCGCGCGCGTTGGTCTTGGTGCGCTGGCCGCGAACGGCGGCAGACCACGATAGTGCGACCCACACCGTAGATGTAGGTCAGGCCGATCTCGACGCGCTTGTCACGCGGGAGGTCCACGCCGATGAGACGTGCCATATGGTGCTGTGCTCCTGATCGGTTGCGGAGGTCTGTTGCAGCGCCGTTCCGGTATGCCGTGCCGCTCGCCTCAGGGGGTCTCCCCCGCTCGGTCGGGCGGTGCGCATCCGGTCCCCAGCCTCCGTGCCGGGGGTGACATCCGAGTCCGTGCGGTGGTCCATTGCTGGAAGACCGTGTGAACCAGGGGTCGGGTGCTGCGTTCTTCACTTAGATGCGTACCCGAAGGTCCGCGGGTCGTGCGTGGGTGGTGCTCAGCCCTGACGCTGCTTGTGGCGCAGGTTGTCGCAGATCACCATGACCCGCCCGTTACGGCGAATCACTTTGCACTTGTCGCAGATCTTCTTGACGCTCGGCTGAACCTTCATTGCCTCGTGTCTTTTCGCGTTGTGCCCGGCCGTGGTCGCGCTCGCGAGCGAGCGTCCCCGTGGACGGGCGGTTGGGTGGGGCTGTCGAATCCGTCAGCTGGTCAGGCGATCAGCGGTAGCGGAAGACGATACGGCCGCGGGACAGGTCGTACGGCGAGAGCTCGACCACCACCCGGTCCTCGGGGAGGATCCGGATGTAGTGCTGACGCATCTTGCCCGAGATGTGGGCGAGCACCTTGTGACCGTTGAACGCTCCACCCGGAACATGGCGTTCGGGAGTGCTTCCACGATCGTGCCCTCGATCTCGATGACACCGTCCTTCTTTGCCATATCCTCCGTCGATCCGTATTCGCTGGTC
>JADJVI010000017.1 GCA_016710645.1 Actinomycetales bacterium
CATCGTCTTGGTGCGCCGACTGCGGCGCAGCTACGGCTGGCTCACGCTCTTGGGCCTGTTCGCGAGCGGCTGCTGCCGTCGCGACCGAGTCCGGCGAAGCGCTGGCCAAGCGCGTCGGGACCTGGCGACGCATGCGTCCTAGGGCGACCTGCTCCCCTGATCGGAGCTGTCCTGGCGATCGTCGCCCTGGTGTGGATGGTCATGCAGCGCCAGTCCGCTCGCCGCGCTGCAGGCGCTGGCGCATCAGATGCGTGGCGCGGGACTCGGGTGCCGTCAAGGTGCTCGGGGGCGGCCGGCATCGTGGCGGCGAATACCTTGGTGATGACCGTGCTGGTCGGCCACAGCGGTGCTGAGGCCGTGTGGGCAACCGCATCGCCTCGACCACCGGCCGCGGCATCATCCACGCCGGGCGCGACAGGCGCTGCGCCGAGCACGACTACTGCCACCCGTCACATCGGCCCCACCGACCACCGCGGCCGCCGCGCCAGCGTCAACAGCTGGCGACGACCGCTGGCATACACGCTGGCGCAGGTGCAGCAACACGCCACGGCGTCCTCGTGCTGGACCGTGGTCTCCAGCGGCGTCTACGACGTGACCAGCTGGATCGCGCAGCACCCGGGTGGCAGCGGCGATCATACGGACTGTGTGGCAAGGACGGCACGGCTGCCTTCGCCGCTCAGCACGGCACCGTCAGCCGCGCGGTCAACGGCTCAAGCAGTTCAAGATCGGCTCTGTGGCCTGACAGCCCGGCACTCTCTGTCACTTGGCGATGAGGTGTGCTCCTGACTGCGGGTCCTCCACCGGAGAGTCGGATCAAGCCCAGCCCACCCTCGGGATCACGGTGTTCGACGTAGACCACTGCGAGCTCGCCGGTCTGGGCGTGTGAAAGCCCCAGGCCAGGACGTGGTTGACGTCTCGTGCGCCAATCGGGCAGTATTCGCGGCATACCGACATGTAAGGTGCGGAGGAACTCCAGCCAGAAGTAGACCCGATAGGCGAGATCGGTGACCTCAGCGGAGCGACCGCGGATCGAAAGTATGGGAATCACGCACACCAGCTCGTTAGCGGCTCACCATGGAAGGATGCAAACGACGAATAGCCTAGAGCGGACCGCCAGCCTGCCTTAAGCCGATCCAGACTCGGGTCAGGATCGGCAGCATGAAAGACGGTGACAGACCGCGCAAAGCACGATTAGATCGGCCATTCGGGTACGAACCCACTCCCGTCACCGCGCTTGCATGGTGGAACAACGTGGTGGACATCTAGGCCTCGGTCGCCTCTTGCACCGAAGAGTTCACGCAGGTCGAGGCCGCACGCTTAGCATCGACCGTCCGAACGATCCAGCATCTTCTGTCTGTTTAGCCTGGATCAGTTACGCGACAATTCCTGATCTGGCGTTGGCCCTCCTCGACAGACAGATCCAGACTGAGCTCTCAGCTCGAACTGAAAACGGTCCTGCACGCGCTCCACTTTGTCCCTACCGCTGACTGCGGACCATGCTCGTCCTGATTCGTGGTCGCTGGCGACCGCATTCCAAGAGAGTGCGAGCAGGATCGAAACATCGGTGGCCCAATTCCAGGGGCCGTTCCCTCGCTGTTACATTCTCCACGAGACGGAGGCTGATGAATCGTTCCGGCCTTGCCCGGAACCGATGGTAGAGCAAAGAAGATCTCCGGCTCAGGCAGTGAGCACATCGCCAGCCGCTCTCCGATTAGCCGTCCCGATACTCACGGGTTCACGTGTGTTCCGTCAGCGGATCAGGAGGCGTCCCGGCGTGACCAGCGCATTGACCCGTTCGACCTCCGGTTTGCCTGTTGGTCAGGAGTTAACGCGACTCGCGCCCTGCGCTCCTGGCTCACGTGGGTTCCGTCCGCTGCGTTTTGGCGACGTCAATGGTTGCGCTGTTGACGTGGCTGAATCAATTGCGGTGGGGGTCATTGGCTGTAACGCTATCTGCGCTGCCAAAGTTTATCCAAGGGACCGAGTGAATCTGAAGGGCCCTGATCGCGTTTCCACAGGTGAGGCCCAGATTTCCAGCCAGTCCGGGGGTGACAGTGTCGGAGTTCTTGACATAGTTGGCATCTGTCGGAGACATGGTTGGCACTAAGCCTCAGTCCTTCATGGGTGCGGGGTGACGCTCCCTGGATGTACCAAAGTGCCTGTCCTGTAACGGAATACTTGTGATCGACGTCACAAGGAACGGTACGGGAAGGCGCAGGTAGATGAAAGAGTACAGCGTGGGCTGCGGGCCTGTCGGTCTCTGGTGATGGTGTCGGCGTGGTCGCCCACGCTGGGGATTTGGCGGTGCGGCTGCTGGCGGATCAGGTCGTGCCTGACCGGCGAGTTCTCCAGCGCCCTGACGCGTCGTGGTTTCGTGCCGGGGCATGACCGCGGACAGGTGCTGGTGGATGTGGCCACGATGCTCGCCGGTAGTGGGGAGGCGATCGCCGACATTGACACTCTGCGCCATCAAGACGCCGTGTTGGGGTCGATTGCCTCACCGCCTACGGTGTGGCGCTCCTTGGACGAGCTCACCCCGGCCAGGTTGCGCCGGGTCAGAGGGCGCGGGCCCGCACGAGAGCACAGCTGTGGGACCTGGCCGAGTGGGCCGCCGGCGGCGCGGGTCCGCCGACCGCATCCTTGAAGGACCTGATCGTCCCTTGATGTGGATGCCACGATCAGGTGGCCCACTCCGAGAAGGAGAACGCGGCCGCCACGTTCAAGCACACCCTCGGGTTCCCCCCGCACGGCCCATGGTGCCACAACACCTCCGAGCTGCTCACCATGGCGCTGCGTCCGGGCACCGCCGGCGCGAACACCGCCGCCGACCACATCGAGGTCCTGACCGCTGCGCTGGCCCAAGTCCCGCGGGCACACCGCAAGAAGCTGCTGGTCCCGTGTCGATGGGGCGGGCGCCTCGCACGCACTGCTGAACTGGCTGACCGCTCAGGACGCCAAACGTGGCCGATCCATGCAGTATTCGGTTGGGTTCGCGGTCACCGAGCACGTCCGCACCGCGATCACCGCGATCCCGAAGAAGGGCGTGTGGTCCCCGGCAATCGACGCCCACGGCGACCCGCGCGTGGAGGCTGACGTCGCCGAGATCACCGGCCTGCTCCGGCCCATGTCCGGACGTTGTGGCCGGACGGGATGCAGTGATCGCGCGCCGCGAACGGCCCCACCCCGGCGCCCAGCTGTCCCTGTTCGAAGAGAGCGACGGATGGCGCTACCAGCGTTCGCCACCAACACCACCACCGGTGCCTTGCAGTTCCTCGAAGCCCGCCACCGCGCGCACGCCCGCGTCGAAGACCGGATCCGGCACGCCAAGGACACCGGTCTCGGACGCCGCCCTCCAGGAGTACGCGATCAACCAAGCCTGGCTGGTAGCCGTCGCGATCGCGGCCGACCTCATCGCTTGGCTGCGCCTGCTCGCCCTCCCGCAGCGGCTGGCCGACTGCGAACCCAAAGCACTGCGCTACCGGCTGCTGCACGTCCCAGCCCGGATCACCCGCGGCGCACGACGGCGGAGGCTGCGGTTCCCCAAGACCTGGCCCTGGGTCCACGACATCGTCGCTGTCTTCGCCCGCATCATCGCCATCCCACGAGCCGCCTGACCGTCCCTGCACACCCTCGACCCGGAGCCACCAGGAGACCCGCACCGCAGCGCCACGCGGCACCCGGTCCTGCCCACACCCCGGTTCGCCGTCCCCGCCCTCACCCAACCGCCTCAGGGCAGCGACCTCGCTGACTCATGAAAGACGGAGGCTAGCGTGGAGGTGCGGCATGTCGCTCGCGGAGCTCGTCATCACATCAGTCACGGTCGAGAGGCGCTCCAAGAGCGAGGTCGCCCGGGACTACAGGATCAGCCGTTACTGGTACAGACCCTCGTGAAACGCTACGAAGCCGAGGGCGAGGCGGCGTTCGAGCCGCGGTCACGAAGGCCACACACCAACCCGCGTGCGATCAGCCTCGACCTGGAAGACCAGATCATCCGGCTGCGCCAAGAGTTGTCCAAGCAGGGTTTGGATGCCGGCGCTGAAACCATCCGCTCCCACCTTCAGACCTCTGGCGTGAACAGGCTCCCGGCGACCTCGACCATCTGGCGGGTCCTGACCCGGCGCGGGTTGGTCACCCCACAGCCCCGCAAACGACCCAAAGGCGCGGGGAAACGTTTCGCGGCGGACCTTCCCAACGAACGATGGCAAGCAGACCTCACCCACTGGCAGCTAGCCGACGGCACCAGCGTGGAGATCCACCACATCCTCGATGACCACTCCCGCCTCGCGATCACCAGCAAAGCCAGGACCACCACGACCGGCCCCGACGTTCTGACCGACTTCCGAGCCGCATTCCGCCGCCACGGCATCCCCCGCTCAGTCCTGACCGACAACGGCGCTGTCTACACCGGCACACCACGCCGCGGTGGCCGCGTCGCTCTCGAGATCGAACTCGACCTCCTCGGCGTCCGACTCCACCACTCCCGGCCCTACCATCCACAGACCCAAGGCAAAGTAGAACGCTTCCATCAGACCGTGAAGAAGTGGCTCCGTGCCCAACCCCCGCACCCGACCTGGCAGCCCTGCAACGCCAACTCAACCGGTTCCTGCGCTACTACAACACCGTCCGCCCCCATCGAGCCCTCAGCCGCCGAACCCCCACCCAGGCCTACACCGCCCGAACCAAAGCCACCCCGGCCAAACCCGCCATCAACGTCCACTACCGAGTCCGACGCGACCGCGTCGACACCGGCGGAGTGATCACCATCCGCTACGACAGCCAACTACGCCACATCGGCCTCGGCCGCGAACACGCCGGCACCCGAAGTCCTGGCCCCTCATCGCCGACCGCGACATCCGCGTCGTGAACGCCGACACCGGCGAACTCCTGCGCGAACTCACCCTCGACACCACCAAGGACTACCAACCCCTCGGACGCAAACCCGGCCCCCAAACCAAGACCTGAAATGCAACGATGTCCCGCGACACCTGTCAACGGTGTCGCGGGACATCTAGCAGTCGGGGTGACAGGATTTGAACTGTTCACGCGCCTATTTGGCTGCAGTGCTTTGACCTGCACCGTAGGCATCTGACCTGCGGTGATCTAGAATCTAGCGCGTGAGAGGACAGGGCACAAGCGGACACGAAGTGTTCCTAGTTATGCCCCAGTTATGTCTTCATCTGTCCGCTGGTGTCACGCGATGACGCGAGCGAAGCGGGACTTCGGGACGATCCGGAAGCGGGCCAACGGTCGCTGGCAGGCCTACTACATGGGGCCCGACCAGGCCTTCCATCGAGCTCCGTCGACCTTTGATGCCAAGGTCGACGCAGAGGCGTGGCTCGCTTCAGAACGCCGACTCATGCAGAACGACGAGTGGTCGCCGAGCAAGTCGCGGCGGGCGAGGGTCGTGCGGTCGACCGAGATGTTCGGGCCGTATGCCGAGGCGTGGCTCGAGCAGGGGGAGCTCAAGCCGCGGACCAGGGCGCTGTATCGGCGACTCCTCGATCGGTTCATCCTGCCCGCCTTCGGGGAGGTGTCGCTTCGGGATATCACCCCGCAAGTGGTGAGGACGTGGCACAGCGGCTTGGATTCGAGCCGACCGACCCAGCGGGCGCACACCTACAGCCTGTTGCGCTCGATTCTGTCGACAGCGGTCACCGACGAGATCCTCGCCTCGAACCCCTGTCGAGTGCGCGGCGCTGGTTCGGCCAAGCGCGTCCGGTCGATCGAGCCGGCCACCCTTGGCGAGCTCGAGGTGCTGCTGGAAAAGATCCCTGCGCCGTATCGCGCCCTGGTGCTCATCGGCGCGTGGTGTGGCCTCAGGTTCGGTGAGGTCTCGGAACTTCGTCGCAAGGACGTTGATCTCAAGGCCAAGACCATCCACGTCAAGCGCGGAGTCGTCCGCATCGGCAAGGAGGTCACCGTCGGCAAACCGAAGAACATCGCGGGGGTCCGGGACATCGCGGTGCCTCCACACCTGTTGCCGATCCTCGAGCAGCATCTCAAAGGAGCATGTCGCGCTCGGTCGCGAAGCGCTGCTCTTCCCGTCCGTCAAAGATCCCGATGTGCAGGTGCACACGAACACGCTGCGACGACACTGGTTGAAGGCCCGGTTGGCCGCTGGCCGCCCCGACCTGCGCGTGCACGACCTGAGGCACACCGGAGCCGTTCTCGCGGCACAGTCGGGCGCGACTCTTGCCGAACTCATGGCGAGGATCGGGCACTCCACTCCGCAGATGGCGTTGCGCTACCAACACGTTGCACGGGGGAGGGACGCCGAGATCGCGGCCCGGATGTCCAAGGCTGCCAAGAAGTGGGCGAAGCAGCGTGAAGGTCGTGGGCGCTAGGCTCACAGCCCTTCGGGCGCTACGCGTGGCGTGCCACTGTGAGCCTAGCGCCCACGAGTGACGAAACCCCGGCGATGTGGCTTCCGCCAGGGATCGTTCCGGGGTCTTCGCCACCGATCGTAGGGGCAAGCGGCCGCGGGCGGCGCGCGCGGGGGGTGTACAGTTACCCCATACCGCCCGGCCCCTCAGGGGCCGGGTTTTTTCGTGTTACCAGCCGACAGGTCTGCTGAGCCGACCGACGATGGTAGGCATCTGATGTCTCGTGAAGTCTGCGGCCGTGAGTTGGTACCACCAGTGGCCGCCGACCCCGGTCGTGGAGTCAGCGTTCAGAGCCCCCGCGGGATAGCCCTTGGTCGGGTTGATCAGTCCGAGCGGCACGTGCTGTCGGACAACGTCAACAGGCATCTTCAGGTCACTGTCATTGCTCACGACGACGGCAGCGTCCACGGCGCCGCCCAGGACGTCGACGAGCATGTGGCTTGCGACGTTGACGTCGCTGCCCTTCTCTTCACGCCGCGCGACAGAGGCCATGAAGGTCGCATGGGCAACGTCGGACCCTTGGGCGTCTCGAACCATGAGGGGCCAGTTCGCCTCCGTGAGGACGGGTCGGCCGCGGCGGTCGGCTGTGGCCAGCGGGGCCGTGGCTGTCCGTGCCACGTAGTTCCCGTACTCGATCACGTCCACGGCACCGTGTTGGACCAACGCTCTCAGATAAGTGTCCTGGTCGCGTTGGCTGCTGACGTTGTCACGACCGCGGATCCTCGCTGTGCAGAACACCACACGACTGCCGACCACTGCCGACCATGGCGACTGCGCGGCGATGACGGCCTCCAGCATTGCGCGCAGGTCGAGCCACCGCCATCCGGCGACACCGCGGCCGCAGATGCCTCGGCCGCCGTAATAGAGGTTGTAGCCATCGATGTAGATCCCCACGCGCATGAGTGAACTATCCCAACTCGCAGTGACATGGCTGGCCGGACGCGAACATCACACACCGTGCCGTAAGCGCATCATCCAGCCGTGGGTATGCGGATCATCAGCCGGTCGACGTCATCCGGGTCGAGACGGATGACGCGCGGACCGTTCCGGTAGGCGACGAGGTCTCCGGCGGCGATGCGACGGCGCAGGGTCCTCGTGCTGAGTCCGGTGCGCTCGGCGGCACGGGCGAGGGTTTCGAACTGACGACGGGTCTTGAGTGTCATGGCAAGTCCTCCTTCGTCATCCGAAAGCGACGGTCCCAGCTTGGCGGATCACTGACCGTCGCAAGCATTCGAGACTCTCGTACCCTGACGACGTGAAGCTCATCTGCTGGAACATGGCCGCTGCTTACGGCTATAACCGTGAACGCCACGAACGGGCGTGGCGGTGGCTCAACGAGCAGGATGCAGACGTCGCGCTTGTTCAGGAGGTCGTCCCCCACGAGGAGCACCTGTCGAGCTGGGGTTCCGTCATCTTCAAGGGCAAGTACAAGAAGCACGGGTGTGCCGTTCTCGTGCGCGAGGGTGGGTATCGAGCCTGGACTCCCAGTGCCGACCAGCCCTGGCTCCAACGGATTGGCGGCGCTGTCGCGGTCGCCGAGCCGGTGGACTCAACACTGCCTTGGTTGGTCAGCATTCACTCGGACGCAATGGGCATCTACGAGATCGGGAGGAAGTACCACCCTTGGTATGACGCGATGCCGTCAACTGACGGCATCCCTCGCTGCAGCGAGACCGAGATCTGGGAGGTCGAGGCTGCCGCGCACGAGTTGCGACCCATTCTGTCGGGGTCGCCTTTCCTGTGCGGAGGGGACCTCAATAGCGCACTGCTGTTCGACTCTCCTCGCTCTCAGGAGAACGCTCGGCTCTTCTCCAATCTCGCCGACCAGGGCTACGTCGACACGAGGCCTCGCCACTGGGCAGATGAGGTGCAGACCTTCTTCCGCGAGGGACGACGTCCCTTCCAGCTCGACCACGTGTTTGCAGACGCCAAGACGGAATCGCTGGTTACCTCGTGGCGAGTCCTGCGAGAGCCCGTCGAGTCCCACGACGCCAGTGATCACGCCCCAATCGAGATCGTGATAGGCCACGAGCGGGACATCCAGATCGGGTGATCAGCTCTCGTCGCGGAGCATCCACACCCGCTGGAGTGGGACCCTCGCGCGGATGTCCTCCGGCAGACGCTCGTAGTTCCGCTGCAGAGCATCAATGACGTCCGTCGAGTCCCAAACTTTCACGCGGAACCTCTGGTGCTTCACCGCGTCCCTCGCCGGCTTGCTCAGGCCTGTCCAGGTGGCCAAGAGGCCGTAGTCGGCTCCATGCGTGCTCACGAGGCCGTTGAGCTGAGCAACGACCTCGGAGCCGATCTGCCCGGTCTTGACCTGCACGATCACCTTCGGCGATTCAAGCCCGAGCAATCCTCGACCCGCGGTGATGTCGATCCCACCATCGGCCCCGGGCGGAGCCTCATCCACTTCGAAGCCCTCGGCCCGGAGCAACTCGGCCACCAGGTGGGCGAAACCATGACCGGAGAACTCCTCCCCGATCCGAGTGGTGATCTGGTCGGCCGCGACCTCGGCCACGTTCGGCTTGGACTCCGGGTCGTCGACGACGTCCTCGGGGTGCTGAGTCGGAGTCGAAGGTGCAGTCCCTGCTCCCAGCGCACCCGGGTCCTCGCCGTGAACCAGCAGGTGCTCGAGCCGGGCGACAGCGTTGTTGCGACTGGGGGAGAAGATTGAGATGGCACTCCCCAGCGTGTAGAGCAGGTCCTGCTTGACTACCGCTCGGGGGACGCGGTTCTGCCAGTCGACCGCGACGACATGGCGACAGTTGGGATCCTCCTGATCCGAAAGGTACTGGTAGCCGCCGGTCACTCGACCCAGCGCGATCTCTCGAGTCGTCTTCATGGGGAGGACGAGGAGGTCACCGGGCTGAATGCGGTGTCTGAGTGCCCACATCTGGCCCGTGTAGCCGGCAACCTTGCCGGCAGAGTCCGTTCCGAACGTCTCGGCGATGACCTCTTCGATCTCTGCCCGAGTCGTGAACGGTGAAAGATCCGGGACTTCCATCCACCCGCCGCCAGAGTGCCCCGTCTCCCAGGCCCAGTCGTCGCGCTCTCCGTACCGACCTGCCCTGACGACCCATGCGGCGCTCATGTTGTCTCCGATCGGATATCGAGTGGCGGGAGTGCGTCGACGATCTTCAGCGTCTCGAGGCTGACCGTGACGATGCGGGCGAGCAGGTCGATGATGTAGCGCGGGTCGCCGACCTCGCGGGACCAGTCGTTGGGGTCGTTGACGATCCCGGAGCCCTTGGGACCGCCGTCGACCTTGACCTGGTACCGGTCGAGGATCCATTCGATCGCCGACCGGCTGCCGAGCTGGTAGCGGTACGCCTCCTCCGGGATGCCGCTCAGAGTGATCCGTGAGTTGTAGACGACCGTCGAGCGGTCGGCCACGAGCTTCTTCGTCTCGGGGTCCCGGACCTTGGCGAAGGCCATCTTCTCGACGCGGAAGTGGTCGTATGCCGCGTCGCCCGTCGGCGCCGGATCGCCCAGTCCCGCAAGGGGATAGGGGTCGACCGACTCGTAGCCGAGGTGCAGCTCGGAGAGTCGGCGGCCGGCTTGGACGTAGGGCCACGGGTCTGTCACGAGCGGGATGCGGGGGAGCATCTTCTTGAGGTCGGCCGCGTAGGTCTCGCGGTAGTCGGGGGAGTGGAGCAGCCCGTAGACGTAGAAGAAGATGTCGTCCTTCGTGATGCGGTCTCCGTATGCCGCGCGGAAGGTGGTCAACGCGTGGTCGGTGATGTTGTCGATCCGCCGGTAGCCGTCGATCACCTCGGCATCATCGTCATATGCCGTGTCGAGACTGAGCATCCCGTCCTCGGCCTCGACCTTCTCGTACCGCCACCGTGCGAAGAACTGTCCTGGGTTGCCCGCACCCCCCATGACGAGGTCTGGGACGGTGTCCACCATCAGGGTCTGGAAGGGCGCTGCAGAACCGGGGCCTGATGCCCAGAATCCCATGTTGTCGTGCACGCGCGTCGGGTAGAGGTCATTCAGCCGGTAGACCATGGCATTGAACTGCCGGTCAAAGTAGGTGTGCTGCTTGAGGAACGGCCGATAGACGCCGTCACGGAGCCGATCGTCGTTTGGCTTCAGGCGACGGCCCCGGGCGAAGTCCTGTTCGAGATTGCGGTTCCATGAAATGAGCGTTGAGTCCTTGATCGGACTTGTTTCGGAGGTGTGGCGAGCCACCAGCTCGTTGTAGTTGCTAGCCATGCGGTGGACATTGTCCAGGACCTTATGGGCGCTGCTTCCGGTAACCCAGGCATCTCGGCCCGTTGCCAGACCTAATGAATAGAGGCCGAAGGCGGCCGGCCCCCGCTCCTTGTCGCCGATGGGGAGGAAGGTGCCGAAGTCCTTGCGGCGTTGGTTGAGCCAGTCACCGGCCGTGTTGGGGGTGATGGCGCGGGGGCGAAGGTTGCTGACCCGGGCGGTCGAGGCGACCCTAGTGAGCTTTTCCTCGCGGCTGAGGTAGTCGCCGATATCGGTGTAGTGGATCCGCGCCGGCCCGCTACGTGCTGGGTCTTTAACCAATATCGTCACCGCGACCGTTGCACGTGAGCCGCCGCCAAAGACCTTGCCCCCTTCTTTCCGGGACTGCTCGCCTGCGGTCCGTTGATTGCCGCGGAGGTTGAGGATGTGCATGTCGCTGAACTCGTCGGCCAAGGTGAGGCGCATGCCGTCGGCGCTGTTGGAGTCGAGCCAGCCACCGTTCGTCACGAAGGCGACGACGCCGCGATCGGCAATCCGGAGTGAGGCCCACTTGATGGCGCGGATATAGCCGTCGTAGAGGGTGCGTTTGGACGCCGCTGATGACCGTTCGCCATAGGTTCGCTCGATTGCGGCGTCGAGGGTGGGGTAAGACTCGTTGGCGTTGTCGTCGTTGGCCGATCCCTGACCCACGGAGTACGGCGGATTCCCGACGATAACTTGAATGTCCAACGCCTTGAGCCGTTCGAGGCGCGCGTTGTTCTGAACGAAGACGGTGGTGTCGAGGGTGTCGCCTTCCTCCCATGACTGGAAGGTGTCCGTGAGGATGAGGCCGGGGAAGGGCTCGTAGTCGCCGGGATCGCCAAGCTCGCCGCGGAGGTCCTGGTAGGTCGTCTCGATGTTGACGGCGGCGATGTAGTAGGCGAGGAGCAGGATTTCGTTGGCGTGCAGCTCGTGCGCGTACTTGCGGGCGAGGTCCTTCGGTTCGATGAGCCCGAGTTGGAGCAACCTGGTGATGAAGGTGCCGGTCCCCACGAAGCCGTCGAGGATGTGGACGCCTTCGTCGGTAAGGCCCTGGCCGAAGTGCTCTCGCAGCACGTCGTCGGCCGAGCGGAGGATGAAGTCGACGATCTCGACCGGGGTGTAGACGATGCCAAGCTTGTCGACCGTCTTCTTGAAGGCGGTGGCGAAGAAGGTGTCATAGAGCTGGACGATGAGCTTCTGCCGGCCCTCGGCCGTGTCGACGCCTTGCACCCGCATGCGGACCGAGTCGTAGAACTTCTCGAGAGAGTGGTTCTCGTCGTCAAGGTTGTGCTCGTCGAGCGCGACCAGCATCCGCTCCATGGTCTGGGCGACGGGGTTGTGTGCGGCGAAGTCGTAGCCGCCGAAGAGGGCCTCGAAGACCGGCCGGGTGATGAGGTGCTGGGCCAGCATGTCGATGGCATCGCCGCGGGTGATGCCGTCGTTGAGGTTGCCGCGTAGGCCGGTGAGGAACCGGTCGAACTCCGCTGTGACAGTGCTGTTCCCGCCATCGAGCAGGGCTGTGATGCGGGTGATGTGCCGCTGAGCGATGTCGGCGATGTCTTTGGCCCAGTCCTCCCAATACCGCCGGGATCCGACCTTGGCGACGACTTTGGCGTAGATCGCCTCACGCCACTCGTCGAGGAACGTCAGTGCGAGAGTCCCTTGGCTGCCGGTCGAGTCGCCGTCTGATTCACCGCGGCTGTCGGGGCCGGGGACGCCGATGACGTTGATCCTGTCGTCGCGCTGCTTGACCAGCTCGATCCGGTTGACCATCGCGTTGAAGCGTTCGTCGTGCGCGCGGAGAGCCTGCAGGACTTCCCACACCGCGGCATACCGCTTGTTGTCCCTCAATGCCTGCTCGGGGGTCATCCCGGCAGGGATGCCGACCGGAAGGATGATGTAGCCGTACTGCTTCCCCGGCGCCTTGCGCATGACTCGGCCCACTGACTGCACGATGTCGACAACCGACTTGCGCGGCGAGAGGAACATGACCGCGTCGAGGGCGGGAACGTCCACACCCTCGGACAGGCAGCGGGCGTTGGTGAGGATGCGGCATACGCCGTCGGGGACGTCGGCGCGGAGCCAGTCCAGGCGGGTGTTGCGCTCGAGCGCGTTGAAGGTGCCATCGACGTGCTGGATCTCGCAGGACAGGACCGGGTCGCCGGCGGCGTCGTCGAGGTCGTGCGCCGCGGCATACTGCCTCACCGTCTCGGCGAAGAGGGACTCGATGTGCTTGGAGTCCTTGATCGTGCCGGCGAAGGCGACCGCGCGCCGCATGGGGGCCGGGTCGGCCTCGAAGGAGTGCTCGGCTGAGCCGCGCTTGGCCAGGCCGTTCCAGCAGCCGACGATCTTGGCGGCGTCGTCGAGGCGCAGCTCGTTGCCTTCGTCGGCGAGTTGGAGTTGGAAGGTGCGGGAGACGGCCGTCTCGTCGACGGCAAGGACGAGGACCTTGTAGTCGGCGAGGAGGTCCTGAGCGACGGCTTCGCCGAAGCCGAGGCGGTGCAGTTCCTCGCCGAAGAGGTCTTCGTTGTCCATGGACGCGAGGACGGCGCTGGCCTCACCGGCCTTGGCCTTGGACGCGTCGTCGTAGATCCGGGGCGTGGCCGTCATGTAGAGCCGCTTGTCGCCGCGGATGTATGCCGGGTCGTGGATCCGCACGAAGGCGGACTCGTTCTCTCCGGCGAGGGTCGTGCCCGTCGTCCGGTGGGCCTCATCGCAGACGATGAGGTCGAAGGCGGGCAGGTCGCCTTGGCTCTGGGCCTGGGCGACGACGTCGATGGACTGGTAGGTCGCGAAGACGACGGTCATCGAGTCGGTCTCGCCGACTGCCTGGGTCCAGCGGGACTCGAGGACAGCGATGTTTGTCGTCGAGGGGAGGGCGAGGTCGACCGCGGAGATGTCCTCGTTGGTGGCTTTGGAGCGGGCGGTGGCCTTGCGATCCGAGCAGACGGCGAGGGAGGCGAGGGGCACCTCGGCCTCGGTGGCCCACTCACGGAGGGTCTGCGACAGCAGGCTGATCGAGGGGACCAGGAAGAGGACGCTGCCACCAGCGCCGACGAGTTGCTCGGCCAGCCGGAGGGACGTGAAGGTCTTGCCGGTGCCGCACGCCATGATCAACTTGCCGCGGTCCGCGGTGGCGAGGCCGCGGCATACGTCCTCGATGGCCTTCGTCTGGTGCGGCCGAAGCTTCTTCTTGTCGGTGACCGGGAGCGCTTCGGGGGTGGCCCAGTCGAAGGCGTCCCAGTCGATCGTCGACGCCTCGAGGTCGGCGAGCCCGATGCGACGGACCGGGACCTGCTGGCCCTGGATCGCGTCCTCGGCATGGGCGTTCCACTTGTCCGTGGTCGAGACGATGATCCGCTGGGTGAAGCCCTCCTTGCCCGACGCGGAGAGGAACGTGTCGATGTCGGGCTTGGAGATCGTCGAGTTCGGGTCGAAGAACTTGCACTGGATCGCCACGTTGCCGCCCGTCAGGCGGTCGACGGCGACAATGTCGATGCCGGTGTCGTGCTTGCCGCCGCGGTCCGGCCAGTCCTGCCAGAGCCACACGTCGCTGAACTGCTCGGCATAGACCGGGTCGGTGCGAAGGAACTGGGCCATCAGCCGCTCGAGCTTGCTGCCCTTGTCGGCGTTGGATGTCGACTGCCCGTCGAGTTCCTCCAGCACCTCGTAGATCGACGTCGACATGGGTCGATCCTGCCCTACGTCGTCGTGTCGATCGGGTCGGCCTCGCCGGACTGACTCTCGGCCAGCTGGCGCATGCGCCGAGCCTCGCGCTTGGTAAGGGTGATGCCTGACCAGGCGACGGCGTCGTCGAGAGTCAGGTGCTCTACGCGCGTGAGCTCGATGAGGACATCACCGACGCGCCGGTCCCAGCGTTGTATTGCTTCGTCGCGACGAGCCAACGTGACCGCAAGTTTGGTCGCGAGCCGACTGATGCGTTGGTCTCGTTGCGCTGCGGCGATGCGGGCTCTCATCGCAGGGTCCATGGCCCGGCGCCGTGCCCGCTGTCGTGCCGCCTGCTGTGAGGTCAACTCGATCACGCTCCTTCGTCCGCTGGCCATTTGCTGGCTGCTCACTCCGAAAGCGGAGTGAGCGCCTCCGCGGTTCACTCGGCCGCACGTTCGACGGACCCACGATTTGTGCTCAAACGATGTCAGACACACCTCTTGCATTCGCGGAGTCGCGTCATTTCGCTGTGATGTAATGAACAAATGGAATCGTCAGTCGAGCCGGCGGACGATCGGGCGGTTGCTCGCAAGTCCCCCCGCGCGCCGGGGCAGGTCCTGGAATGCGGCTGGTGTGGCGGGCCCGTCATCGTCCAAGTCCGCGGTCGCATGCCGAAGTGGTGTTCCTCGACCTGCCGAACGCGGGCATCCGAACGGCGCCGGGCCGCAGCCGACGGGCTCGCTGCGGTGAAGGTTCTCGAGCGAGACGTCGAGCGGATCAAGACGGTCACGGTCGTTCAGCACCACACGCGCAAGGTTGAAGTTGAGGCGGTGCGGTGGCCGTCGGCGACGAGCGATTGGGTGACGGCCATCCAGGATCTGACGCGCCGTGTCGAGGCGGGTCGGGTCTACGACCGAGACCTTGAGTCGTTGGCCGGAGCCGTCAACGATCTGGTCGGTGCGTTGGTCCGGCGCGGCCGGCGTCGTTGAGCGTTCACGCCACGAGGTGGCAGCGGCACGGTACGGTTGGGCGGAGCGTTGTCGGTGGTCGATGGAACACTCGCTGAAACCGGACAGGGAGGAGACCAGGGTATGTCCACTATTTCTCACAGCTCGGGCCACTCGGTTTTTGTCGTTCCGCGTGGCCGGGTCCGATCCGAGATTCAACGCCTTGAGAGTGATGCGGGGATGAGCAGTGCGAAGCTCCGCCGGAAGGCTCGTGAGTATCGGCTCGACGCGCGTCGTCGCAAGATCCTTGAGCGCATCGACGGCCTCGAGTGGCTCGCTCGACAAGGTGAGTGAATCCAACTTGAGGGAGCTCGCGGACACGTTCGCGAGCGAGCTCACCCAGACCCTGGCCACAGTCGCTCGGCCAGGGTCTGACTCTGTAGTCTTCGAGGCCGTCCTTCTTGAGGATTCGCCTGACGTGGCCTTTGTTCAGCAGGCAGGCTCTGCAGCCCTGGAGCTCTGCACGCGAGAGGGCCCCCTGCTGGATCTGGAGGCGAGCTATAGGTGCCGCCGTAGCCAGCACCGAAACTTCTTGGCCGTCGTCGAATCCAAGGTTCGCGTTACTCCCCACGGCGCGACCGAGCCCTTGGTGCGATATGAGTTCCTTGAGACGCCGCATGGCATACCTGCAGCCCATGTTCAGGTGCATGGCGACCATCCCACCTGGATAGGTGTGTTCGAGTCGATCTCAGGAACCCGTCGGGCCCGTAAGCACCGGAGACGTCAGCGCGTGAGCGACCTTCACTTTCCTGTTGGTGGTCGGCGCTTCCGGCCCTGCCTCGAGGACGTGCTTGAGATGCTCATCTTGGAGTTCAACGTCGTCCCCTCTCCTGATCAGGAGACAGCTCTTGAGGCTCTGCGGGCAGGTCGGGCCGCTTGGCGAGCGCATCAATTGGGAGCGGCGGTCGCGGACAACCCGGCGGTGGCGGTACGCGTCCTGACACAACTCGGCTACGAGGTCATATGGCGAGGTCAGCGTAGCGAGCCCGAGGCGCGAGTGGATCGGCTGAGAGAGTTGTAGGCATAGATGTGGGAATCCCTCCCAAAGAGCCGACCTTGCGTTGATTCCAGCCCACGCCGTCTGGCCTGCCCTCGGTTGAGGAGCAGGCTGTTCGCGAACCTGCAGCAGGTGTGGCCACAACCGCCCTGCAGGCGACCCGCGCCGGTTCGGGGGTCTCGAAGATCAATCACCGGGGGCGTCGATCGTTTTGGTGTCGCGGCTGAGGCCCTGTCCAGCGCCGCGTCGAGCGTCGAGGGCTACGCCATGGACCACCACCCGCCCAACGCCTGGGCAGAGCGACACAAGCGATGACGCGAGGGGACAGGGCGCACGCCAGCCAGGAGCTCGACGCCCTTCACGGGCGGAGCGTCCACGGCTACCATTGACGTCACGTCAGCACCTCGAGATTGCTGTCGTCCGACCCCCGGAGGTTGCCGCCTCGCGGGGGTCTTACCTGTTCGCGACCGGTGCTCTTATGCCGCACTTGTGCCCGAGGGCGGGGGAAGCGAAAGGGCTCTGACCGCGTTTCCGCAGGTCAGAGCCCAAAAGCCAACTGGTCGGGGTGACAGGATTTGAACCTGCGGCCTCTTCGTCCCGAACGAAGCGCGCTACCAAGCTGCGCCACACCCCGTGGCCCGCGAGCACCCAAGGGCGTTCACGGCAGCAGGGGAGAGGATAGCCGACCGCAGCCACCAGCCACGAATCGGCCCGCCCTACGGTCATCCGACCCATCCGACCCATCCCACCCTCCGGCCAGCAGCCGCCCCGCCAGCCGCCGCCGCAACCTGCCGCGATCACTCAGCCCGCGGCAACAACGTCAACAGGGTCGCTTCCGGGCGGCAGGCGAATCGCACCGGCGCCATCGGCGAGGTGCCCAGGCCTGCCGTCACCGCCAGGTATGCCGCGTCAGCCGGCGCAGCCGACGAGGGCGCGCCCCCAGCGCCTGGCCACCAGCGCGAGACACCCCGCGCCCGCTTGCGGTCCAGGTCGCAATTGGTCACCAGCGCCCCCATGAAGGGCACGCAGAGCTGCCCCCCATGGGTGTGCCCAGCGATCACCAACCCGGCCCCGTCGGCGGTCATCGCGTCGAGCACCCGCTGATAGGGCGCATGGGTCACCCCGATGGTCAACGCCGCGTCAGCCGCCGCGGCGCCGGCGACCAGGTCATAACGGTCACGATCCAGGTGCGGGTCGTCCACGCCGACGAACTCCAGCGGCAAACCCCTCACCGTCATCCGGGTCCGCGCGTTGGTGAGCTCCACCCAACCGGCGTCGGCCAGCCCCGCGATCAACTCGCCGGTCGGCAGCGCAGCCGACTGACCGAGCCCCCGCCGATGGGACGTCGTCAGATACAGCGCGGGGTTCTTCAGCCGCGGCGCGAAGTAGTCGTTGGACCCCATGACAAAGACGCCCGGCAGCCCAAAGAGCGGCTCCATCGCCCGCATCGCCGTGGCCACTGAATCGCGGTGAGCGATGTTGTCGCCGGTGTTGACGACGAGATCCGGCTCCCACTCGGCCAGGCCGCGCACCCACTCGACCTTGCGGCGCTGGCCCGGCATGAGGTGCATATCCGTCAGATGCAGCACCCGCAGCGGCTCCGAGCCGGCCGGCAGCACGGGTGCCGACCGATGCCGCAGCGTGAAGAGATTGCGTTCCACCAGCGCGGCATACCCGATCCCCGCGGCACCGGCCGCCGCGAGACCGACGGCAGCGCGCGCGAGAGAAGACATAGGGCACAGTCTCCCACGCCCCTTCACTTCCCTGTATGCCGTTCAGTCGCCTCCCAGCCCGACTCACCACCCCGGCCGCGCACCTCCTGCGCGGAAACTCGGGCGACCGGACGGCATACCTGCTGGGAGACTGGGGCCATGAGCAGCCTGAAGGACACCTTCCACACCGATCTCACCGCCGCGATCCGGGCGCGCGACGCCGTCGTCTCCGGCACCTTGCGGATGGTGCTGGCCGCGATTACGACCGAGGAAGTCGCCGGCAAGACCGCGCGCGAGCTCAGTGACGCCGAGGTCCAGAAGGTCGTCAACAAGGAGGCCAAGAAGCGCAAGGAGGCCGCGGCGGCATACACGCAGGCCGGGCGTCCGGAACTCGCCGCGCGCGAGGAGGCCGAGCTCGCTGTCCTGGAGCGCTATCTCCCGCAGCAGCTGACGGCCGACGAGATCGCGGCGCTGGTCGCCGCTGCGGTGGCCGAGACCGGTGCGACCGGTATGCCGCAGCTCGGATTGGTCATGAAGGCACTCCAGCCGCAGGTGGCCGGGCGTGCCGACGGCGCGGCGGTCGCCGCAGCCGTGCGAGCGGCCCTGAGCTAGCCCGCGAGCTAGCCCGCCGGAGGTGGCGGCACCACCGGCGGTGCGCTCGGTGGAGCACTCGGGGCGGGCGGTGTGGGGTCAGGGCCCTTCGAGACGAAGATCTTGACGACCGACCCGCGGGTGGCGCTGCCGGTCGGCGAGCTGCCGATGACGGCGCCGACTCGGGCATTGGAGTAGGTCCCCACCACGCGTGGGGTGAAGCCGGCCTGGATGAGGATCGCCTTGGCGTCATCGAGCGACCGGCGCGAGATCGACGGGACGTCGACCTTCTCGCCGTTGACGATCTTGTCGCTCGCTCTCGCGAACGGCGTCACCGCGACCCCGGACAGGGCCCGGTCCATGATCGCCTTCCACGTGGGGGCGGCGATGCTCGCGCCGAAGACAACGCGGTAGTACTGCCCGGCCAGGCGGACGTTGTCGAGCACCCGCGCGTTGTTCTTGTCGTCCGGGGTGCCGACCCATACGGCGGTCGAGAGCTGCGGGGTAAAGCCGACGAACCACGTCTCGTTGTTGCCGTCGGTCGTGCCGGTCTTGCCGGCGGCCGGCCGCCCGCCAGAAAGCGCGCTCCGCGCAGCCGTGCCCTTGCCCTTGAGCACGTTCGTGAGGATGTCGGTGACGCCACGCGCGACATCGGCATCGACCCGACGTTCACAAGCGCTGCCCAAAGCGGGCACCGGGAGGGCTTTGCCACCCTTGCTGATCGAGGCGATCGGCGTGGGCGGGCAGTAAACTCCGTCGTTGGCCAGGGTCTGATAGGACGACGCCACCGTCAGCGGCGAGACCGAGTCGGTGCCGAGGATGACCGCCGACGGGAAGGGCTGCATCTCCTGGCCGTTGGAGCGGTGCAGGCCCATGCGGAACTCGGTCTCGCGGACCTTGCACACATCGACCTGAGCCGCCAGGGCCACGAAGGCGGTGTTGATCGAGCGCGCCGTGGCTTCCACGAGGGTCATGTCCTCGCCGCCGGCGGTCTCGTCGTTGCGCACCGGCCAACCACCGCCGTCGACCCCGCACTCGCCTGGGACGTCCTTGCTCGTGTATTTGTGGGCCTGCGTCGGGCTGGCCTTCTCGGCATACACGCTGGCTGTGGTGGGGTACCCCGCCTCCAGCGCCGTGACGAGGGTGAAGGCCTTGGCGGTCGAGCCGAAGCCGAAGCCCATGCTCGCGCCGTACTTCTGGTCGACGGCCCAGTTGACCGCGGTCTCACCGGGCTTGGAGGGTTTGACGTTGTAGTCGGTGTTCTGGGCGATCGCCTTGACCCCACCGGTCTTGACGTCGACGATCGCGCCCGCCGACCCGATCTCCTGGTCGTTGCCGATCGGGACCCGCGCGGTGATTTCCTCGCGGGCGATCTTCATCAGCGCCGGGTCCATCGTCGTCTGGATGGTCAAGCCGCCGCGGTAGATCGCCTGGATGCGCGCCGCCTCACCGGTCCCCAGCACCGCGTCCAACGACGGGTCGAGCTTGAGATAGGCCAAGACGTAGTCACAGAAGTAGGGGTACTCCGAGGCCATGCAGGAGTTCTTCGCCGGCTTGGGCTTGAGCATGTCGGCGATCTTCAGCGCCTTCGCGGCCGTCCAGTCGGCGGGTGTGATGACGCCGAGCTCCTTCATCCGGTCGAGGACGATGTTGCGGCGGGCCAGCGCCTTCTCGGGATAGTTGATCGGGTCGGTGGTGCCAGGGTTCTGGACCGTGCCGGCCAGCAGCGCGGCCTCGGCGATCGACAGGGTCTTGGCAGAGTGACCGAAGTAGTGCTGGGAGGCGGCCTCGACGCCATAGGCCCGGTCGCCGTAGTAGACGAGGTTGAGGTAACCCTCAAGGATCTGGTCCTTGGTCAGGGTCTTCTCAAGCTGAATGGCGTACTTGAGCTCCTGCACCTTCCGGGCGTAGTTCTTGGCAGTCACGGCCTTGGCGGTGGCCTTGTCGCCTGACCGAAGGGCGTTCTCCTGCAAGGTGATCTTGACGTACTGCTGGGTCAAGGTCGACCCGCCGCCGCCGGTGCTGTCAGAAACCTGGTTGGAGATGAAGGCGCGCAGGATGCCCTGCAGGTCGGCGCCGCCGTGCTCATAGAACCGGTGGTCCTCGATGGCGATCTGGGCCTGACGCATGATCGGCGCGATCTCCGAGAGCGGCACGATGATGCGGTTCTCGTCGTAGGGCGTGGCGATTTTGCTGCCGTCGGCAGCGAGGATGACCGACTGCTCCGACAGCGGCGTCGTCGTGAACTCGCTGGGCAGGGAATCGAACAGATCAACCGCAGTCCGCGCGCTGGCGCCAACCGCACCGACAGCGGGCATGGCCAAGCCAGCACCGAGCAGGCCCATGACGACAGATGCCACGAGGAACGCCCCGATGAGGCTGACCACGCCGGCGACGTTGGTCGACCGTCCATTCATGGGGCAAGGGTAACCCCCGCCGCTGTCTCAGGCCGGTGCGTGTATCAGGCCGATCGGCGGCGTCTCCTTCCCTGTAGACGTCGCCGCAGCGCGCCCCGCTCGGTGCGGCGCCGTTCACCAGCCCCGTGATCGATCCGCAATAAATCCACCAACCCGCGCAGAACGGACTAGTCACCCTCGGCCGCAGACCACCCACATGGGTCATGGCCGACAGCCGTTAGGCGCACCTAACCTGCAAGTGGGACGCCTCGGGTGTCGGCGTTCCTGGGAAGTCGGAGGGCGCCATGTCAACACCAGCCATCGGCACAATGCGTGCCGAATGGGCGCCGCTCGGTGCCTGCGTCACTCTTCCGCCCGACGAATTGTTCGTCCGGGGTGCCGCCCAACAGCAAGCCAAGATGGTGTGTCAGCGCTGCCCGGTCATTGCCGAGTGCCTTGCCGAGGCCCTCGATAATCGCACCGAATTCGGGGTGTGGGGCGGCATGACTGAGCGGGAACGCCGGGCGCTCTTGCGGCGCAAGCCCGGCGTGGTGTCGTGGTGGGCCTTGTTCGCATCAGCAGGTGCGGGACGGGCCGACGTCGCGGCCTCCTGAAAAAAGACGCGCGGCCGAGCGGGAGCCTCGGGGGTTTCTTCTGGGGGGAGGATGCCTTTGCTCTGCCCGGCCGCGCGTCCCTTCCCGCCCCACGCGCCAAGAACACCAGGCCGGTATGCCGTGCGCTCGCCTTCGCACACCGGCGCCGGTATGCCGTCCCGCTGGTTGACGCGGGCGGGGTTCGCCAGGTCAGCCGGCCAGGCCGACGCCGACCTCGCGGAGACCGTCGAGGTCGTGGACGTCCTGAGCTAACGCCGCAACGGTGACCACCGGGATGCCCGGATGGCCAGCCGTGAACCGCCGCACCAAATTGCGTTGCCGGGCAGCCAGATCCGAGAGCCCGGCATGCAGGGACAGCACCGCAGCGCTCTCGACCCGGCCGGCCTCCTCCAGCGCCTCGGCCGCAGCGCGGGCCCGGGATGCCGACAATCCCGCGGCCGGCTCGGGAGCGAGCCGGTTGACGACGACCCCGGCGAGCGGCATGCCGTCGCTGTCCAAGCGCGCCACGAAGTAACTCGCCTCTCGCAAGGCATCGCGCTCGGGAGCCGCGACGACCACGAAGGCCGTGCCGCCGTCCTTGAGCAGCGCATAGGTCTGGTCGGCCCGATCGCGGAAGCCGCCGAACATCGTGTCGAGCGCATTGACGAAGGTCTTCACGTCGCGCAACATCTCGCCGCCGAGCACGGTCGTGAGCGTCTTGGAGACCAGGCCGATGCCGACGTTGACCAGCCGCAAGGCCCCGCGTCCGCCGACCTTCGCGGGGGCCGAGATGAGCCGGATGAACCGTCCGTCCAGGAACGACCCGAGTCGCTTGGGGGCATCGAGGAAGTCCAGGGCCGAGCGGGAGGGCGGGGTGTCGACGACAACGAGGTCCCACCGGCCGTCGCGGTCGGCCTGGGCGCGCAGTTGCCCGAGCTTCTCCATCGCCATGTATTCCTGTGTGCCGGCGAACGAGGAGGACACCGCTTGATAGAACGGGTTGGCGAGGATCTGGGCGGCGTGATCGGGGGAGGCGTGGGCGAGCACGACCTCGTCGAAGGTGCGCTTCATGTCGAGCATCATCGCGTCGAGGTGCCCGCCGGCCGACTCGTCCAGGCCGGCGACCGGACGCGGGGTGTTGTCCAGCTCGACCAGGCCGAGCGACTGCGCCAGCCGCCGCGCAGGGTCGATGGTCAGCACGCACACGCGGCGCCCTGACTCGGCGGCACGCAGCGCCAAAGCCGCTGCCGTCGTGGTCTTTCCGACACCTCCCGACCCGCAACAGACGACGATCCGGGTATGCCGGTCGGCCAAGACCGCGTCGAGGTCCAGTGCAGTGCTCATCGGCTGCCTGCAGTGACGCGGACGGTCATCCCTTGCTCGGTGAGCAGCCCGGCGATCTCCCGCAGCGCGTCGGGGTCGATGCCGTCCAGCAGCGCAGGGACGGTGACGATCGGCAGGTCGAGCTGCTCCAACGCCTGGAGGTGGGTGAGCTCCAGGTCCTCACGGGTGGCGTGGTCGCGCACCTGCTCGACCAGGGCCGACACCAGCGCCGGCTTGGCCTCGATCCCGACGGTGGGCAGATCGTCGGTGAGGGCGTGGACCAATTCGACGAGGTCCACCCCCGCGAAGTCCTCGCCGTCGGCCAAGCGGGCCTGGTTGACGACGATCGCGCCCATCGCCATCCCGAGGCCACGCAACTCGGCGACCGCGTCGATGGTCTCCTGGACCGGCATCTCCTCCAGCAGGGTGACGACGTGGATCCGGGTGGCGGGGGAGGTGAGCAACTCGTTGACCGAATCGCCTTGCGCGCGAATCGGACCCATCCGAGCCAGCCCGGCGACCTCGGACCCCACGGTGAGGAATCGCCCGATCCGGCCAGTCGGCGGGGCGTCCAGGACGATGGCGTCATAGGCCAAGGGCGTGGTGTCGCTGTGCCGGTGGTGCTTGGAGTCCACGCGCCGGCGGCTGGCTTCGTAGACCCGCCCGATGAGCAGGACGTCGCGCACGCCGGGGGCGATGGTCGTCGCGAAGTCGATGGCGCCGAAGCGCTCCAACACCCCTCCGGCCCGGCCGAGTTTGTAGAACAGCTGGAGGTATTCCAACAGCGCCGCCTTGGCATCGACGGCGAGCCCGACCACCTGACCGCCGTGGTCATACGACACGATCGGCACTTCGGTCGGCGGTAGCGGCGGCACGTCGAAGGCCTGGCTGATCCCTTGCCGGTCCTCGACCTCGGCGAGCAGCACCCGCGCACCCCGCCCGGCCAACGCCAGCGCCAAGGCCGCAGCCACGGTCGTCTTGCCGGTGCCACCTTTGCCGGTGACGACGTGCAGCCGGACGCCGGGCCACCCGCTCGCGCGGGCGGGTGGTGACGTGGACGGCATACCCAGAGCGTATGCCGTTCCGTCGGCCCTCCCCTCTAGAGTGACCGCATGAGCGCACTCACCACGTGGGAATACGCCACCGTCCCCCTCATCGTCCATGCCACCAAGGCGATCCTCGACCAGTGGGGAGCCGACGGCTGGGAACTCGTGCAGGTCGTGCCCGGGCCCGACGGCACCAGCCTGGTCGCCTACCTCAAGCGCCCCAAGAACGTCGGTGCCTGATGGGCGCGCTGGGTCAGGTCGAGTCGCGGCTCGCGGCGATGGGGATCACGGTCCCCGACGTGGTCATGCCGGTCGGGGCTTATGTCCCCGCGCTGCGCGAGGGTGACCTCGTGTTCACCTCCGGCCAATTGCCGATGGTCGACGGCGCCATGGCCGCCACCGGCCAGGTCGGCGAGGGCGAGGGATTGGTCAGCCCAGCGCAGGCCAAGGAGTTGGCCGCCGCGAGCGCTCTCAACGCCATCGCCGCGGTCAAGTCGGTCATAGGTGACCTCGACCTGGTGACCCGCGTGGTCAAGGTCGTCGGATTCGTGGCCTCCGACCCGGCCTTCACCGGCCAGCCGGGCGTCGTCAACGGGGCCAGCGAGCTGCTCGGCGCCGCCTTCGGAGATGCGGGTGTGCACGCCCGATCCGCCGTGGGTGTGGCAGCGCTGCCGCTCGGGGCATCGGTCGAGGTCGAGATCGTCGTCTCGGTCGCGCCGCGCGACTGACCAGGAGGCCCGCTGTGCCGAGCGTGATCCGTGACTTCCCCACCCGGCATACCCCTGCCCTGGACGCGCACGCGCGCGAGTGGGAGGCGGCTGGCCGCCCGGCCGCCCCTCCCGCTCGCCCGGCCGCGACGGTCATGCTGGTGCGCGATCGCGAGGGCAGTCAGGGGGTCGCGCCGGGCGTCGAGGTCTTCATGTTGCTGAGGGTGGCGACGATGGCCTTCGCGCCCAACACCATGGTCTTCCCGGGCGGTGGGGTCGACCGGCGCGACGGCGCCGAGCTGCCCTGGGCCGGCCCGCCGGTGCATGCCTGGGCCGCGCGCCTTGACTCCGACGAGCAGCTCACCCGCGAGATCCTCGTCGCGGCGGTGCGTGAAGTCTTCGAGGAGTGCGGCGTGCTCTTCGCGTCGCGGCTGGAGGACGGGCGGCTGGTCGACACCCGCAGTGAACGCTGGCAGACCCTGCGTCAGCGGCTGGTTGCCCGGGAGGCGTCCCTGGGCGAGGTCTTGCGCGACGAAGAGCTGCTGCTGCGCACGGATTTGCTTCGGGCGCATGCGCATTGGATGACACCTGAGATCGAGCCCCGCCAGTTCGACGCGCGGATCTTCGCCGCCGTGATGCCCGAGGGTGCCACGGCCGACGGGGAGACCAGCGAGGCCCAGCATTCCGGCTGGTTCCGGCCCGAGGAGGTGCTCGCCGAGCGTGAAGCCGGCCGGGCCATCCTCATGCCGCCCACCGTGGTGTGCCTGGAAGACCTCGCCCGGGCTGGCAGCGCCGCCGAGTTCTTCGCCCAGGAGCCGGTGATCCGGCTCATCCGTCCGGTGCTCGCCCGCAACGACGCCGGGGAAATGGTCACCCGCGCGCAGTTGCCGCGCTGATGGTCGCTCCAGAGCCAGGTATGCCGGGTGGCCCGGTGCCGCCCTTGCCTCCGGTGCCAGCCACCTGGGGCTCCCGCCGGGTCACCGAGCGGGCCGAGTGCATCCTGGCCCCCAACCCCGGCGTCATGACCCTCGACGGGACCAACACCTGGGTGCTGCGCGAGCCAGGCGCCGGGATGTCGATCGTCATCGACCCCGGGCCGCTCGATCCAGCCCACCTCGACCGGGTGCGGGCCGCCGCGACCGCCGAGGACGCGCACGTCGGATTAGTGCTGCTCACCCATGACCACGCCGACCATGCGGAGGCGGCCGTGGCGTTCGCCGAGCGCTCCGGAGCGCCGCTGCGGGCCGTGCGGGCCGTCGGGGCAGGCCATGACGACCTGTCCGACGGTGACCGAGTGGGCGTCGGCGGGTTGGAGCTCGTCGTGGTCACCACCCCCGGTCATACCGCCGATTCGGTGTCCTTCCTGCTACCCGCCGAGACCGCCCTGCTCACCGGCGACACCGTCCTGGGCCGCGGCACGACGGTGGTGGCCTGGCCCGATGGCGAGCTCACGGCATACCTGGAGTCGTTGGAGCGGATCGCGGAGCTGTGTGGCACCGGCGCGGTGACCCACGTGCTCCCGGGGCATGGCCCCGACCTACCCGACGCGGCTGCGGTGCTGCGGCACTACCTGGCCCACCGGGCCGAACGCTTGGCGCAGGTGCGAGTCGCTGTCGCGGCCGGAGCCCGGACCCCACGCGAGGTCGTCGAGGTGGTCTATGCCGACGTGCCCCGGGCCGTGTGGGGAGCGGCCGAGCTCAGCGTGCGCGCCCAGCTGGCCTACCTCGAGGATCGCACTCGCTGATCGGCGACCTGCGAGGACGTGGTGGGCAAACCCATGTCAGGGCGTCGGGTTGCGCACCACGTCGTGCGAAAGGAGGGTCAGCGGGCCCGGCGCTTGAGTCGCTCGACGTCGAGCAACAGCACGGCGCGGGCTTCGAGCTTGAGCCAACCGCGGGTGGCGAAGTCGGCGAGCGCCTTGTTGACCGTCTCGCGGGAGGCACCGACGAGCTGCGCGAGCTCCTCCTGGGTGAGGTCGTGGCTGACCATGATGCCGTCCTCGACCGGGCGGCCGAACCGGTTGGCCAGGTCGAGCAGGGCCTTGGCGACGCGGCCGGGGACGTCGGTGAAGACCAGGTCGGCCAGGTGCTCGTTGGTCTTGCGCAACCGCTGGGCCAGAGCCGCGAGGAGCGCCTTGGCGACCTCGGGGCGGCCGGTGAGCAAGGAGGTGAGCGAGTCGTTGCCCAGGCCCATGAGCTGGGTCTCGGCGACTGCGGTGACTGTCATGGTGCGCGGCCCCGGGTCGAAGAGCGACAGCTCGCCGAACATCTCGCTGGGGCCGAGGATCGCGATGAGGTTTTCCCGGCCGTCGGAGCTGGTGCGCCCGAGCTTGACCTTGCCCTCGCCGATGATGAAGAGGGTGTCGCCAGGGTCGCCTTCGCGGAAGAGGATGTCGCCCCGCTCCAGGCGACACGGCTGCATCTCTCGCAGCAAGGCTGCAGCGGCCTCGTCGTCGAGAGCAGCGAATAGGGGAGCGCGTCGCACCACGTCGTGATCCACGTCGCACAGTGTGCCACGTCACTCCACCCGGCGCTCCTAGGGGGTGTCCGCGACCGGCCGGTCCTGTCGCCCAGCGGGCGCTCAGTCGACCCGAGCGGGAGTTACCCTGTCGTGCGTGCCCCCACCTGCCCGCCGCGGCGTCCCGAGCGAGGAAACTCCGCTCGCCCTCACCCGGCGCGCGCGGCTCATGTATCGCGTTCTGGCAGAGCGCTATCCATACGCTCACTGTGAACTCGACTTCTCCACTCCGTTGGAGCTTCTCGTCGCGACGATCTTGTCGGCGCAGAGCACCGATGTGCGGGTCAACCAGGTGACGCCTGCGCTGTTCTCGCGCTATCGCACGGCGGCCGAGTATGCCGGTGCCGACCGGTCCGAGGTCGAGGAGCTGATCCGCTCGACCGGCTTCTTCCGGGCCAAGACCGACTCGTTGCTCAAGCTCGGTCAGGCGCTGGTCGAGCGGTTCGACGGCGAGGTGCCCGGACGCCTGGATGACCTGGTCACTCTGCCCGGAGTCGGCCGCAAGACCGCACATGTGGTGTTGGGCAACGCTTTTGGCGTGCCCGGTATCACCGTGGACACCCACTTCGGGCGGCTGGTCCGGCGTTTCGGCTGGACCGAGGAGACCGATCCGGTCAAGGTCGAGCACGCCGTCGGAGCCCTCATCCCGCGCCGTGACTGGACCATGCTCAGCCACGTCGTCATCTTCCACGGCCGCCGCACCTGTCATGCCCGCAAGCCCGCGTGCGGTGCCTGCCCGATCGCCCGGTGGTGCCCGGCATACGGCACCGGCGAGACCGACCCCGAGCGCGCCCGGAAGCTGCTCACCTACGAACTCGCGCCGAAGGCCGACGGGTGAGCCCGCTGCCGCACCGCGTCACCCACGGCGACTCGCTGGTGCCCGCTCCGGCCGGACCGGGCGGAGCACCTCGGCCGCCCTGGGTCGAGCAGATCGTCCAGCGGGCCGGTGAGGTCGACCCGTCGTGGTTCAGCCGGTTCCTGCCCCCGGAAGCGGGTTTCCGGGAGTCGGCCGTGCTCGTGCTCTTTGGGCCTAACCCCGATGGTGAGGACTCGCTGCTGCTCATCGAACGCGCCCACAGTCTGCGCGCCCACGCCGGCCAGGTCGCCTTCCCCGGCGGGCGGGTCGATCCAGAGGACGAGGACGTCGTCGCCGCTGCCCTGCGCGAGGCCCGCGAGGAGGTCGACCTCAACACCTCGGGCGTCGAGATCGTCGGCCGGTTGCCCTCGCTCTACCTCCCGGTCAGCGACTACGCCGTGGCCCCGATCATCGCCTGGTGGCGCGACCCGGCGCCGGTCACGGTCGGACACCCCGACGAGGTGGCTCAAGTGGTCAGCGTGCCCATCGCCTTCCTCACCGAGCCGGACAACCGGCATACCGTCGTGCATTCCTCGGGTTACCGCGGCCCCGCGTGGGACCTCGGCGGCGACCTGCTGCTCTGGGGTTTCACCGGCGGAATCATCGACAAGACCCTCGAACTGGCCGGAGTCGCGCGGCCCTGGGATGCCGGTCGCGTGTTGCCGCTGCCGCCGAGGTTCTACGGGAGGCGCTCGTGAGCGGCGGCTGGCTCGTCGACGCCGTGCTCGTCGGGGTGCTGCTCTGGTATGCCGTGTCCGGTTACCGCCAGGGGTTGCTGGTCTCGGTCCTGTCGCTGGTCGGCTTCCTCGGCGGCGGGGCTCTGGGGATGGCCGTGCTGCCGGTGCTGCTGCGGCAGTGGGACTGGGCGCAGAGTCATGCTGCCGCCGCGCGCTACCTGCTCGTGGCGGTCGTCTTCGCTCTCGCCGTGATCGGGCAGGCCGTGCTGGTGACGGTGGCCCGACGGATGCGCCGGCGCATCCGGGCCCGCCCGGTGCAGGCCCTCGACTCCGCCCTGGGCGCCGTGGCGACCGTGACGGCCGTGTCGGTGTTGGTGTGGTTTGTTGCGGGCGGGTTGCGCGGGGTGACGTCGTCGGCGACCGCCAAGGCAATCGGCGAATCGCGGGTGCTCGCCGTGATCGACGCCGTGGTGCCGGCCGAGACGGGCAACCTCTTCGCCGGCTTCCGGCAGGTGCTTGATCGTGGCGGTTTCCCGCGGGTCTTCGAGGGGCTGGGCGCCGAGCCGGTCATCCCGGTCGATCCGCCGAGTGTCGACCTGGCCCGGCGCCCGGCGGTCATCGCAGCCCTCGACTCGGTCGTCAAGGTGACCGGGGTGGCCGCCGAGTGCCGCCAGGGCCAGGAGGGCAGCGGCTTTGTCGTTGCCCCCGAGCGCGTGCTCACTAATGCCCACGTCGTGTCGGGGCTGGGCGAGGTCGGGGTCCAGGTGCGCGGCCAAGGTCCGACGCTGCGGGGGTCGGTCGTCCTCTTCGACCCGGCGCGCGACCTCGCGATCATCGCTGTGCCGCGGCTCAGCGCCCCGGCACTGGCCCTCGGCGATCCGTTGGGGCGCAGCGACGACGCCGTCATTGCGGGCTTCCCCCTCGACGGCCCGCTGCGCGTTGATGCCGCGCGCGTGCGCGATCGGATCCTCGCGACCGGGCAGGACATCTACGGTCAAGCGGGTGTGACCCGGCACATCTACTCGCTCTACTCCCGGGTGGAATCCGGCAACAGCGGCGGGCCCTTGCTCGACACGTCGGGGCGGGTCGTCGGCGTCGTCTTCGCCCGGTCGGTCGACGACGACCACACCGGCTATGCGCTCACCCTCGAGGAAGCGGCACCC
Source organism: Actinomycetales bacterium (assembly GCA_016710645.1). Lineage (GTDB taxonomy): Bacteria > Actinomycetota > Actinomycetes > Actinomycetales > Dermatophilaceae > Phosphoribacter. The sequence continues at coordinate 29,874 of JADJVI010000017.1, forward strand.
GTCCTGCAGGCCGCGGCGGCGGCGCGGACCGCCGTGTCGACCGGGGCGTGTATCAGCGGGTGATGCCCGGCGAGTGGAGGTCGGTGAGCCCGTCAAGCCACCTGATGAGGCGTGCGTTGACGGCGTCGGGGGCCTCCTCGGGCAGGAAGTGCCCCGCGTCGGCGAGAACCTCATGGTGAAACGGCCCGGTGACGTATGCCGTGGAGCCTCCCGTTGCGTCGGCCGGCAGGAACCCGTCGTCGGCGCCGTGTAGATGGAGCGCCGGCACGGTCACCGGAGCACTGAGCCGGCGTCGCAAGGTCGGTCCGTCCCAACGCAGTTGGTTACGTCCGAACCATCGGAAGTACTCCGCCGCCGAGTGGGCGACGAACGGCAGCGCCGTCGCGACGGCATACCGGTGGACGTCGTCCTCGGACGGGAAGGCGCTGCGCGGGCTCGACCACGACGTGAGGTAGCCGCGGACCTCGCGGTCGTCTCGGGTGAGGGTGCGCTCGGGGCGGAAGGGCACCTGCATCCGCGCGATGAACTTGGCCGTCGAGGAGAGCCGACGGTCGTGGCGACACGCGTGCTCCGTCACGACCGGGTGGGGCATCCCCAGACTCGCAACGGCCACCGTGACGGCCGGTTGCAGGGTGGGCATGGCCCAGGCGGTCCACCCGCCGAGGCCGTGTCCGACGATGACGGCTTGCTCGTCGCCGAGGCTGCGGACGATCGCGGCAGCGTCTGCGGCGGCGGTGTAGGTGTCGTAGCCCTTCGGCGGTTTGTCAGAGGCCCCGAAGCCGCGCAGGTCGACAGCGGCAGCCCGGTAGCCCGCGTCGGCGAGGGCGGGCAACTGGTGGCGCCACGCGTGCCAGAACTGCGGGAAGCCGTGCAACAGCAGAACAAGCGGTCCATCGCCTGCCGTCGCCACGTGGAATCGCGCGCCATTGGCCGACACGAAGGAATGCTCCCAAGGCCCGTCGTACAGCAACGACGCGGCGTCAGATGCTCCGCTGAGACTCACCGTCCGGCTCGAGAGATCAGAGTCGACCCTTGAGCGTCGCAATGGTCTCTTGCGCCGAGGCGATCGCCTTCTCCGGGACCGGCTTGGCCTGGGCGAGCGACTTCTTGCCGACCAGGGCGAGGATCAGCGCCAGCAGGAACAGCACGACCGCGACGATGAGGAAGGCCAACCACGTCGCCAGACCCGCCGCGACCAACCCCCAAGCAGCCGCGGTCAGCAGAAAGCCCAGCCCGAACAGCCCGAAGAAGGCCGCACCGGCAAACATGCCCGCACCCTTACCGCCGGCCTTGGCCGACTGCGTCACCTCGGCCTTGGCCAGGGCGATCTCGGCGCGGACCATCTCCGAGGCCTGCCTGCTGGCCGTGGCGACCAGCTGCCCCAGGGTGGGCTCGGGCGCACCGGACTCGACCAGGTCGGATACGTCCTGGATGCGGTACTCGCGGTTTGGCGTGTCGCTTGCCATGGGTCCTCCCGGGTGGTCTTCAAGCAGGAGCCTAGCGCCGCTATCCGTTCGCGGGGGCGGCGCGCTTCGCCGCCCTGGGTCATGCCAGCACCGAACTCCCTCCAAGAATCGGTAAAGTCCGCCCGCTTCTGTTGCGCGTGGGGGTTTCGCGGGCGGAGCATCGGACCCGGAGCCGTCGGGGGGCGGACAAATCGGACGTCGCGACTCCTCAGGCCCGTCATCCGACCGTCGAACCCCTAGGAGTACAGATGATCTTCCGCCCAGTTGTCGCGGTCGCTGGTGCCGTGACGGCCTGTGCCGCCTTTGCCCTCGCTCCGACGGGAGCGGTCGCCGCGCCGGCGTCCGCCACCCCGACCGGAGCCGTCCCCGCTGCCCAGGCTGCCGCCGACGGTCTGCGCGGCCAGGAGCAGGCCCGCGCGGCCTCGACCGGCAAGGCCCTCGGCCTCGGGTCCGGCGAGAGCCTCACCGCGCGCAGCGTCCTCGTCGACCAGTTCGGGGTCCGCCACGTGCGCTATGAACGCACCCTCGACGGCCTGCGCGTGGTCGGTGGCGACCTCGTCGCGGCGCTCACCAGTGCCGGTGAGGTCATCTCGGTGCACTACAACCGCGGCAAGGACCTCGCGGTGGCCCGTCGTAGCGCCGACGTCTCGCCGGGCGCCGCGCGCGCCACCGCGGCGGCAGCCACCGGACAGCGCGGCCAGTCCGCGCCCGAACTCGTCGTGTATGCCGTGGAAGGCACCCCGCGGTTGGCATGGGAGGTGCGGTCGGACGGCATACAGGCCGACCAGACCCCGAGCCGCCGCGTCACCTACGTCGACGCAGCGACTGGCGCGCTCATCGAGTCGATCGAGGAGATCGTGACCGGCACCGGCAACTCGCAGTACTCCGGCACGGTCAGCCTCGCGACGATCTCCAGCGGCGGGGTCTTCCAGCTCAAGGATGCGCACGGCAACTACGCGACCGATCTCAACGGCGCCACCAGCGGCACCGGCACCCTCTTCACCGACGCCGACGACGTCTGGGGCAACGGCTCGATCACCAGCCGCCAGACCGCCGGTGTCGACGCCGAATACGGCGCCGAGCAGACCTACGCCTTCTACGCGGCCGTCCTCGGGCGCGCAGGGATCTGGAACAACGGCACCGGTGCTCGCAGCCGGGTGCACTACGGCAATGGTTACAACAACGCCTTCTGGGACGGCACCCAGATGACCTATGGCGACGGCACCGGCAACGCCAAACCGCTCACGTCGATCGACGTCGCCGGCCACGAGATGAGCCACGGCGTCACGTCCAACACCGCCAACCTCGCCTACCGCAAGGAGTCCGGCGGCCTCAACGAGGCGACCTCCGACATCTTCGGCACGGCGGTCGAGTTCTACGCCTCCAACTCGGCGGACGTGGGCGACTACTTCATCGGCGAAAAGATCGACCTGCGCGGCAATGGCACCCCGCTGCGTTACATGGACCAGCCGAGCAAGGACGGCTCCAGCCCCAACTGCTACTCGTCCACGGTCGGGCGCCTGGACGTCCACTACTCATCGGGCCCGCTCAACCACTGGTTCTTCCTCGCCTCGGAAGGGTCAGGGGCGCGCACGGTCAACGGCGTCGCCTACAACAGCCCCACCTGCAACGGGGTCGCGGTGACCGGCGCCGGGCGCGATGCGGCCACCAAGATCTGGTACCGCACCCTCACGACCAAGCTCACCTCCAGCAGTGGCTATGCCGCCGCGCGACAGGGCGCGATCCTCTCGGCCAAGGAGCTCTACGGCAAGAACTCCGCACAGTGCCTCGCGACCGAGAGCGCCTTCAACGCGATCTCGGTGCCCAAGGGCACGCAGACCTGCGCCAACTGAGCCGGTGACCACACTCACCCACCGCCGATAGCGACAGGGCCGGCCGGACATCCCGGCCGGCCCTGCTGCGTGCCCGCTCGCCCGGTCCGAAGACCACAGGCGCTCAGGCGGGGTGGTCCGGCAGGTCGACTACGGCCTCAGGCTCCTCGTCGACGAGCGCGAGCTTGCGGTAGTAGCGGTCACGGCTCTTGAGGATGATCGCCGCGCACACCGCCGCCAGCAGCGAGCCGACGAGCACCGCCATCTTGACGTGGTCGTCACGGTCGCTGCCCGCGCCATAGGCGAGCTCGCCAATGAGCAGCGACACCGTGAAGCCCAGGCCGGACAAGAACGCCAGGCCCAGCACATCGAGCCAGCCCAGTCCCTCGTCGAGCTCGGCCCGAGTGAATCTGGCCACCGCCCAGGTCGCGCCGAACACCCCGATCGCCTTGCCGACCACAAGACCGACGACGATGCCGATGGCCACCGGGTCACGCCAGGTCTCCTCCAGCCCGCCACCGACGAACCGCACCCCCGCGGCGAAGAACGCAAACACCGGCACAGCCACACCGGCCGAGAAGGGCCGCAGGGCATGCTCGACGGTTTCGGCCAAGGTATGCCGTGAGTCGTCACCGGCCGCGGCCAACTCGTCGCGTCGGCTCACCGGCACGGCGAGGCCGAGCAGCACCCCGGCGACCGTCGCGTGGACGCCGGCCTCGTGGACCAACACCCAGGCGATCACGGCAGGAATGGCGAGGAGAGCCGGCTGGGTGAAGCCGCGCCGGAGCATCCACCCGAAGACCGCGATCGGGATGAGCGCCCCGACCAGCGGCAACCAGGCCAGGCTGCTGGTGTAGAAGACGGCGATGATGGTGATGGCGATGAGGTCATCGACGACGGCCAGGGTGAGCAGGAAGGACCGCAGCGCCGAGGGCAGGTGGCTGCCGATGACCGCAAGGACAGCCAACGCGAACGCGATGTCGGTTGCCGTGGGGATCGCCCATCCAGTCAACGCATCGGAGTCCCCCCCGAGGAAGATGACGGACACGGCATACAGGACTGCCGGAAGCGCGACACCGGCGATGGCCGCCGTGATCGGGACCGCTGCTTTGGCGCGGTCGGAGAGGTCTCCGGCGATGAACTCGCGCTTGAGCTCAATGCCGGCCACGAGGAAGAAGATCGCGAGCAGCCCATCGGCCGCCCACTGACCCAGCGAGAGGTCCAGATGCAGGGCGGATGGGCCGACCCGGAAGTCGCGCAAGGCGGAATACGACTCGTGCCAGGGCGAATTCGACCAGACCAGGGCGAGCATGGCGGCGGCGAGCAGCAATGCCCCACCGACGGTTTCCATGCGGAGAGCGCGCGCCAAGAAGCGGCCCTCGGGGAGGCTGAGCCGCGAGAAGATACGGCGGGGCGTGCTGGGGGAGGGCATGCAGACCGGAGCCTTTCGATGCGATGGGACCGGGGTCGGAGCCCGCGCGCGACGTCACGACACGCACGGCATACCGCTCACAACACCACAGTCGCCGACCAGACTTCCCGGCACGCCAGAAGTTCACATTCTACCGTCAGTGCGCTGACGGTCGGTTCGGGAGAAGATGGGGCATGCCTCGATCGACCTTCAAGGTCCACGACGTGCAACTGCCCACCTGCGTCGGGGAGGTGCTCGACTACGGCGCTCAGGTGCTGCGGTGGACCCCGGAGGACTTCGAGCCGGTGCTGTTCGTCAGCACTGCGGTCCGGTATGCCGCGGACGCACCGGTGCGCGGCGGGGTGCCGGTGTGCTGGCCATGGTTCGCCAGCGGCGTGACCGGGGACCGCACGCCCGCGCATGGGTTTGCGCGGACCTCCCAATGGCGGCTGGTCGAGCGGGTGGTCAAGAAGTCGTCGGCGACTTTCGTGCACGAGCTCACCGATGCCGACGCCACCAGCAAGGACTTTCCCTACCCCTATCGGTTGGTCGTGCGCTCCAAGCTCGGGCGCGAGCTCACCGTGTCGCTGACCATCACCAACACGGGCGATGAGACGTTCGAGTGCGAGGCGGCCCTGCACACCTATCTCGGCATCGGCGACATCCGGCACGTGCGGGTGACCGGCTTGGATGGGATGACCTATCGCGACAAGCTCAAGGGCAAAGACGCCGTGCAGAAGGGGGACCTATTCTTCGACGGCGAGACCGACCGCGTCTACCGCGGACCGCACGGTCCGGTCACCGTCATCGACCCGGCGCAGAGCCGGCGGCTGCTCATCTCGACCGAGGGAGCGGCCGACCTCGTCGTGTGGAACCCGTGGTCATCCAAGGCTCGGTCGGTCGAGGACATCGGCGACGGCGACTGGAAGCGGTTCGTGTGCATCGAGGCCGCCGCAGCCCTGGACGATGCCCTCACGCTGCGTCCCGGCAAGAGCCACACCATCGCCTACCGGCTCTCGGTCCTGCCCGGCACCTCCGACTAGGCACGTCCCTCGGCGGGCAGCCAGGGGTTGACCACGCGGACTCCCAAGGGTTCGAAATCGGACACCCTCACAGCTCGGCTACCCGTCCTCGATCGCGGGACACGACCGGTTCAAAGGCCACGTCGACGTCCATCCGCAGAGAGTCGCGGATCGTGCGGCCCCCAGTCATGCGCTCGTAGTTGGCGCGCATGCAAAGGCGGGTATGCCGTGCGACTCGCGCCACGGCATACCCGCCCCTTGTCTTGGTGTGGCGCCGCCTCAGCGGCATCCACCTCGGCTCACTCGGACGGGTTGCTCAACCCCGTCTTGATGAGGTCCATGACCGACGAGTCGGCGAGGGTCGTCGCGTCGCCGACCGCGCGGCCCTCCGCGACATCGCGCAGCAGGCGGCGCATGATCTTGCCGGAACGGGTCTTGGGCAGCTCGGGCACGACCATGATCTTCTTCGGCTTGGCGATCGGGCCGATCTCCTTGGCCACGTGGTTGCGCAGCTCGGTCTCGATCTGGCTGTTGTCGTCGTGCTCGTGGCCCTCGCCCTGGCGCAGGATGACGAAGGCGACGACAGCCTGGCCGGTCATCTCGTCGTTGGCGCCGACGACCGCAGCCTCGGCCACCTTGGGGTGGCTGACCAGGGCCGACTCGATCTCGGTCGTCGAGAGGCGGTGGCCCGAGACGTTCATGACGTCGTCGACCCGGCCGAGCAGCCAGATGTTGCCCTCGTCGTCCTTCTTGGCGCCATCGCCGGCGAAGTACATCCCCTCGAAGCGCGACCAGTAGGTGTCGACATAGCGCTGCGGGTCGCCCCAGATGCCGCGGAGCATCGCCGGCCACGGCTTGGTGAGCACGAGGTAGCCGCCCGTGCCGTTGGGGACCGGCTCGCCCATGTCGTCCAGGACGTCGGCGCCGATGCCGGGGATGGCCTTCTGCGCTGAGCCGGGCTTGAGGTTGGTCACGCCGGGCAGCGGGCTGATCATGATGCCGCCGGTCTCGGTCTGCCACCAGGTGTCGACGACCGGGGCGTGGCCGCCGCCGATGTGCTCGCGGTACCACATCCAGGCCTCGGGGTTGATCGGCTCACCGACCGACCCGAGCACGCGGATCGAGGACATGTCGAACTTGGCGGGGATGTCCGAGCCCCACTTCATGAAGGTGCGGATCGCCGTCGGCGCGGTGTAGAGAATCGAGACCTTGTAGTCCTGGACGATCTCCCAGAACCGGCCCTGGTGCGGAGTGTCGGGGGTGCCCTCGTAGAGCACCTGGGTGGCGCCATTGGCCAGCGGCCCATAGACGATGTAGGAGTGCCCGGTCACCCAGCCGATGTCGGCCGTGCACCAGTAGACATCGGTCTCGGGGTGCAGGTCGTGGACGACCGAGTTGGTGTAAGCCGCCTGGGTGAGGAAGCCACCGGTGGTGTGGAAGATGCCCTTGGGCTTCCCGGTCGTGCCGGAGGTGTAGAGGATGAACAGCGGGTGCTCGGACTCCATCCCCTGGGCCACGTGGGTGTCGCCGGCGGCCGCCATCGCGTCGTGCCACCAGATGTCGCGCGAGTCGTTCCAGGCGACGTCCTGGCCGGTGCGGCGGACGACGAGCACCTTCTGCACCGACGTGTCGGCGTGGTCGAGCGCGGCGTCGACGGCCGGCTTGAGGGCGCTCGGAGCGCCACGGCGGTAGCCGCCGTCTGAGGTGATGACGAGCTTGGCCTGCGCGTCGGCGATCCGGGTGTTGAGCGCCTCGGCCGAAAAGCCACCGAAGACCACCGAGTGCGGCACGCCGAGCCGAGCGCACGCGAGCATCGCGACGACGGCCTCGGGGATCATCGGCAGGTAGATCGCGACCGTGTCGCCCTTGGTCAGGCCCAGGTCGGTGAGCGCGTTGGCGGCCTTCTGCACCTCACGGTGCAGGTCGGCGTACGTGACGTCGCGGGTGTCGCCGGTCGGCTCGCCGACCCAGTGCAGCGCCACCTTGTCGCCGCGGCCCGCCTCCACGTGCCGGTCGACGCAGTTGTAGGCCGCGTTGAGCTCACCGTCGGCGAACCACTTGGCGAACGGCGCATCGCTCCAGTCGAGGACCTGGGTGAAGTCCTTGCTCCACGTGACGTATTTGCGCGCCTGTTGCGCCCAGAACCCCTCGTGGTCGGCCTCCGCGGCGGCATACATGTCCGCCGTGCCGTTGGCCTGCGCCGTGAAGGCAGGGTCCGGCGGGAAGCTGCGGTCCTCGTGGAGCAGGTTCTCGAGGGTTTCGTTGGACACGGGGCCTCCTGGCGTCGCGGGAATCGGCACGTCGAGGCATAGCGTGACCCGGCCGTGAGGGGCGCCACAACCCCAGCGGTATGCCGTGCGGCCAGACGGTGCGGCGCGCGCGATGAGCGGTCAGCCGTCGGCGCGCACGCCCCGCGTTGAGTTGTTGCGTGGCTCGAACCAGTCCCGCTCCGGCGTCAGATGACACCCAGAGCGAGCATGGCGTCAGCGACCTGGATGAAGCCCGCGATATTGGCGCCGGCCACGTAGTCACCGGGCTGGCCGAACTCGTCAGCCGTCTCCAAGCAGTTGTCGTGGATGCCCTTCATGATCTTGTGCAGCCGCTGGTCGGTGTAGTCAAAGCTCCACGAGTCGCGCGAGGCGTTCTGCTGCATCTCCAGGGCACTCGTTGCGACACCGCCGGCGTTGACCGCCTTGCCCGGCGCGTAATGCACGCCGGCCTCGCGCAACACCCGGATGCCCTCCGGCGTGGTCGGCATGTTGGCACCTTCGCCGACGTACTTCACGCCACCCTTGACCAGAGCAGCCGCACCCTCGGCGGACAGTTCGTTCTCCGTAGCGCAGGGCAGCGCCACATCGCACGGGACGTCCCAGATCGAGCCACCCGAGACGTAGCGCGCGGAGGCGCGGGACACGGCATACTCGCTGATTCGTCCCCGCTTGACCTCCTTGATCTCCTTGACCAGGTCGAGGTCGATGCCGCCCTCGTCGACGACGTAGCCGTCGGAGTCGGACATGGCGATGACCGTCGCGCCGAACTCTTGGGCCTTCTCGACGGCATAGATCGCGACATTGCCCGAGCCGGACACGACGACCTTGCTGCCGTCGAAGCCTTCGCCGTGGGCGTCGAGCATCTCCTTGACGAAGTAGACCGTGCCGTAACCCGTGGCCTCCTTGCGGGCCTGCGAGCCACCCCAGGTCAGGCCCTTGCCGGTGAGGACGCCGGCCTCGTAGGCGTTGGTGATCCGCTTGTACTGCCCGAAGAGGTAGCCGATCTCGCGGCCACCGACGCCGATGTCACCGGCCGGCACGTCGGTGTACTCCCCGATGTGCCGATACAGCTCGGTCATGAACGACTGGCAGAACCGCATGATCTCGGCGTCGGAGCGACCCTTGGGGTCAAAGTCCGAGCCGCCCTTGCCGCCGCCGATCGGCATTCCGGTGAGGGCGTTCTTGAAGGTCTGCTCGAAGCCGAGGAACTTGATGATCCCGAGGTAGACGCTCGGGTGGAACCGCAGCCCGCCCTTGTAGGGCCCGAGTGCCGAGTTGAAGTTGACCCGGAAGCCGCGGTTGATCTGCACGACGCCCTTGTCGTCGACCCACGGCACCCGGAAGATGATCTGCCGCTCCGGCTCGCAGATGCGCTCGATGATCGACGCCTCGACGTATTCCGGCCGCTTCTCGACGACGGCGTGCAGACTCTCCAGGACCTCCAGGACGGCCTGGTGGAACTCGGCCTCTCCGGCATTGCGCCGCAGCACGGTCTGGTAGGTGCCGATCAGGGCGGGGTGCAGGTGATGCATGGTGAACCTCGGGTTGCGTGTCGGGGCACGTCGCGGAAACGTCGAGGTTCGAGGCTATGGCGGTATGCCGTGTCTCACGCACTCTGCGGGGTGTGAGTCTCGCGACGCGAAATGTGAGACACCGCAATGGTGGCTTCTCACGCGTTCCGGTATGCCGGCTCGGCGGGCTCGACCGGCTCGGCGGGCGTGGTCCGGTCAGGGGGTCGAGGGCACCGGGTCGTCGCGGTCATCCAGATCCGTGGGAAAGCCCGACTCGCGCAGAACTGCCACGATCCTGGCGATGTCGGCGGGATCGGCATCCGCGAGCGTCGCCTGCTCGAGACGCTCGCGGATGTCGTGCTGGGAAATGATCGGGCGCGACCGGTCCTGCACCCTGGATGGCTGACCTGCCGTGGCGGCCACCGCGAGCTGGGCGGCGATGACATGGGCGCCGTCGGTCGTCAACGGCCGGTGGATGAGCGCGAATTCGGGGGCGAACGGCGGCCGATTGAAGGTCAGCGGGCGGCCACCGGAGAGCCACCGCACGAATCGCCGAGGCAGCGTGACCAGTCTGGTCGCCATGGCTCATGGTGGACACCGCGCGAACCGAGTAGAAGTGGCGTCGCCAAGACTTCAACCAGACGCGCCTAGAGTTCACCCGGGCGACCAGTCGTTCATCGACCGTTAGTGGAGTCGAGGCGCGACCAAGCCCTGCTTCGGTCGCGCTGCTAGCCTGTGCCCATGGTCTTCGCCCGCACCTGCACCAGCCCGCGGTGGCGCCGCGCCTGACGGCGGCGCCCGAGACCTATTTCCACGCCGCCCTCGAGGCGGCGTTTGCGTGTCCGGATCGGACCTGCGGATGACGCGGCGAGGCGGCCACGACCCCACGAGGACGAGAGATGACGACGATGAGCCAGCCCACCGGCATACCTGCTCGCACCCGCCCCCGCAGCCTGTCGGGGATGCAGCCGACCAGCGACAGCCTGCATATCGGCAACTTCATCGGGGCGCTGGTCAACTGGATCGACCTTCAGGACACCTACGACGCGTTCTACTTCATCGCCGACCTGCACGCCCTCACCGTGGCGACCGACCCCGCGGTCCTGCGCCGCCGCACCCGGGTGACGGCGGCTCAGTACATCGCGGCCGGGGTCGACCCCGAGCGGTCTGCGGTCTTCTGCCAGAGCCACCTGCCGCAGCATGCCGAACTCGGCTGGGTCATGAACTGCCTCACCGCCTTTGGCGAGGCCAGCCGGATGACGCAGTTCAAGGACAAGACCGCCAAGGGGCAGGTGGCCAACGTCGGGCTGTTCACCTATCCCATGCTCATGGCGGCCGACATCCTCATCTACGACGCCGACAAGGTGCCCGTCGGGGAGGATCAGCGCCAGCATTTGGAGATCACCCGCGACCTGGCGATGCGCTTCAACCAGCGCTTTGGGGAGACCCTCGTCGTCCCGGAGCCGCACATCCTCAAGGAGACGGCCAAGATCATGGAGCTGACCGACCCCACGAGCAAGATGTCGGGCAGCAACTCCCCGGAGGCCGGCCTGGTCCTGCTCTCCGATGACCCCAAGCGGATCGTCAAGAAGATCAAGTCGGCGGTGACCGACGCCGAGCGGGAGATCCGCTACGACCCGGAGCACAAGCCGGGCGTCTCCAACCTGCTGGTCATGCAGTCGGCCCTCACCGGGGTGCCGATTCCGACCCTGGAGGCGGGGTATGCCGGGAAGGGTTACGGCGATCTCAAGGGCCAGGTGGCCGAGGTCACCGTCGCTGCGCTGGCGCCGTTCCAGCAGCGGATGCAGGAGTTGCTCGATGACCCGGCCGAGCTCGACCGGATCCTCGCCTCAGGTGCCGAGCGCGCTGGCTCCGTGTCGGCGGCGACCATGGAGCGGGTCAAGGATCGGATCGGTCTGCTGCCGCGGGCCCGATAGCACCAGAAAACACAGCACAGCGCCCGGGACGGAGCAGGAACACGTCCCGGGCGCTGTGGTTCGTGGGGCCGGCATACCGGCGGTGTTGTCGTGCAATCCCCCTGGGGGTCATTCTTCCCCACGGGTCTTCCCCCGAAGATCCCGGGTATGCCGTGCCGGCGGCGGTCCCGAGCCGGCACGGCATACTTGCTGGTCTTGCTGGTCTTGCTGGTCTTGCTGGTCTTGCTGGTACAGCGGGTGGTGCGGCCTAGCTCAGTGCGAGATCGCCTTCTCGGCGCCCGCGCCGGTGAGGGAGCGGACCTCCATCTCGGCGTACTTCGCGGCGTTGTGCTCTTTCTCGGTGACCGAACCCAGCCAGCCGAGGAAGAACGACAGCGGCACCGAGATGATGCCGGGGTTGTTCAGCCCGAACCATTGGAAGTTCGCCGAGGGGAACATCGAGGTCGCGGCGCCGGAGACGACCGGGCTGCCGATGATGAGCACGAGCGAGCTGATCAGACCGCCGTACATCGAGAAGAGCGCGCCACGGGTGGTGAAGTTCTTCCAGAACAGCGAGTAGAGAATCGTGGGCAGGTTGGCGCTCGCCGCGACGGCGAAGGCCAGGGCCACGAGGAACGCGATGTTCTGGCCGTTGGCGAAGATGCCACCGATGATGGCGAGGATGCCGACGACGACCGCCGTGCGACGGGCGACCTTGACCTCGTCATCCGGCGACACGGCGCCCTTCTTGATGACCTGGGCGTAGATGTCGTGGGCGAACGACGCCGACGCGGTGATCGTCAGGCCGGCCACGACCGCGAGGATCGTCGCGAAGGCAACCGCCGAGATGACACCGAGGAGCAACTCGCCGCCGAGCTTATAGGCCAGCAGTGGAGCTGCCGAGTTCACGCCACCGGGAGCGGCCTTGATGGCGGCCGAACCGACGAGGGCCTGGGCGCCGTAGCCGAGGACGAGGGTGAACAGGTAGAACAGGCCGATGAGCCAGATGGCCCAGACCACCGAACGACGAGCTTCCTTCGAGGTCGGCACGGTGTAGAAGCGCATGAGCACGTGCGGCAGGCCCGCGGTGCCCAGGACGAGCGCGATCGACAGCGAGATGAAGTCGATCTTGTTCTTGTACTGCAGACCCGGGTTGAGGATGTTGCTGTTGCCGGCCTGCTTGATGGCGTCGTCGAAGAGGCCAGAGAGGTTGAAGCCGTACTTCGCGCCGACCCAGAGGGTCATGACACCGGCGCCGAAGATGAGCAGTCCGGCCTTGATGATCTGCACCCAGGTGGTGCCCTTCATGCCACCGATGAGCACGTAGATGATCATCAGCGCGCCGACGACGGCGATAACGATGCTCTGGCCGGTGCGGTCGGTGATGCCGAGCAGCAGGGCCACCAGGCCACCGGCGCCGGCCATCTGGGCCAGCAGGTAGAAGGCCGACACGGCGAGCGTGTTGATGGCAGCGGCGGTGCGGACCGGACGCTGCTTGAGCCGGAAGGACAGCACGTCGGCCATGGTGAACTTGCCGGTGTTACGCAGCAGCTCGGCGACGAGCAGCAGGGCGACGAGCCAGGCGACGAGGAAGCCGATCGAGTAGAGGAAGCCGTCGTAGCCGTTGACCGCGATGGCGCCGGCGATCCCAAGGAAGGACGCGGCCGAGAGGTAGTCACCGGTGATGGCGATGCCGTTCTGGCGTCCGGAGAACGCGCGGCCACCGGCGTAGTAGTCGGCTGCCGAGGTGTTCTGCTTGGACACCCGGATGACGATCCCGAGGGTGACCAGGACGAAGATGCTGAAGATCGCGATGTTCAGCGTCGTGTTGCCGACCTGGGTCGCGGCCGGAATGACAAGGGCGTTCACTGCAGGGTCCCCCGCTCCATGTGCTCGGCCAGCTTCTCGGCGGCCGGGTCGAGTTCACGGTCTGCCCAGCGGGCGTAGTACATCGTGATGGCGAACGTCGTGACGAACTGCAACAGGCCCAGGATGAGGCCGACGGTGATGTTGCCGACGACGTGCTGGCTCATGAAGTCGGTCGCGTAGGTCGCGAGGATGACGTAGAGGAAGTACCAGGCGAGGAACGCGCCGGTCATCGGGAAGACGAAGCCGCGGAACTTCTTGCGAAGGGCCGCGAACTCCTGCGAGTTCTGTACCTCGAGATATCTCGCGGCACGCTCCTCGCTGATGTCGTTGGGACCGCTCAAGGGGGACCTCCAGTGGGACGGGACTACGGATCGTCTCCGCAGTGGCGTGGGTCACAGACTGGGGGCTGATGGCGCGAGCCGCCAGAGGGCACGCGCCGGATGGGAAGGGGTGCTGCCTGAAGGGTCAACCGGCTGCGCCGAACGGTCACGGCATACGCCCAACGGTCGCGCCTCGCGCGAGTCCGTCGGGACCGCGCGCCGCAGGCACGCGCCTCGGGCGAGAGTCGGGACGATTCAGGCGTCGGTATGCCGTCCGGCCACCTCCTCGGGCGCGTGCAGGCGCACGAGGATGCGGGCGGCGTTCTTGGGGACCGAGCCCGGGGTGGCCAGCGAGACGATGACCGTGGTGGCGAAGGCGATCGGCATACTCCAGGCGGCCGGCTGAGCCAGCAGTGTGCCCAGCCACCCGCGGTCGCTGCTGCCGCCCCACCCAGCGACCGTGGCGACGGTGGCGCCGATGGCCAACGCGCCGCCGACGGCCAGGCCCGCCAGCGCGCCGGTGACCGAGAGCCGGCGCCACCACACGCCGAGCACGAGGACTGGCGACAGCGTCGAGGCCGCGACGGCGAAGGCCATCCCCACGGTGTCGGCGAGGGTGACCTGGCCCCAGAACCACGACGCGGCATACGGGACGAGGATGGCGACGGCGGAGGCGAGCCGGAAGCTGTGGGTGCGCGGCAGGTCGCCGCCACTGCGCCGGTTGAGTCGGCCGGAGAAGAGGTCCTGGTCGATGACTCCGGCGACCGAGACGGTGAGCCCGCTGGCCGTCGAGAGGAAGGCCGCGAACGCGCCGCCGGCGAGGATCGCGGAGAGCAGGTCACCGAGGGTGCCGGGGACCATCGCGCTGGGCAGCAGCAGGACGATGCTGTCGGCCCGAGTGCCCGGGGGCAGGGCCGGGAGGTAGATGCGGGCGAGCATCGCGATGATCGGCGGGAAGACGTAGAAGAGGCCGATGAGACCGATGACGATGACCGTCGTGCGCCGGGCCGCCCGGCCGTCGGGGTTGGTGTAGAAGCGGACGAGCACGTGCGGCAGGCCCATCGTGCCGAAGCACAGGGCGAGCAGGGTCGAGTAGGTGGCGTAGACCGGGTGTTCGCGGGCGGCATACCCCGCGCCGGGGCCGTTGAAGGGGCCGTTGGGGGAGGTGACACTGGGGAGGGGTTGGCCGTCGCGGAGCCAGAGCCACAGCAGCACGAAGGACGGGACGGCGATGGCGACGAGCTTGATCCAGTACTGCATGGCCTGCACCAGCGTGATCGAGCGCATGCCGCCCGCCGCGACGCTGGCCAGCATGACGACTGCGACCACGAGGCTGCCGATCGCCGGGTGGGCGCCGGTGACCGTTTGCAGGGCCAGGCCCGCGCCCTGGAACTGCGGGAGCAGGTAGAGCCAGCCGATCGCGATGACCAGCAGAGAGGAGATGCTGCGGATCCGTCGCGATTGCAGTCGGGCTTCGGCGAAATCGGGGATCGTAGGCCCCTGAGCGACGCAGTGGGGCGGCGACGAGGACGAGCAGGACGAGATAGCCCAGGGTGTAACCGACCGGCAGCCACAGCATGTCGGTGCCGAGCGAGTAGACGATGCCGGCGACGCCGAGGAAGGACGCGGCAGACAGGTATTCGCCGCTGATGGCCGATGCGTTCCAACCCGCGGTGACGGTGCGCCCGGCGACGTAGAAGTCGCTCGTCGTGCGGGACAGCCGCAGCCCGAGGGCGCCCACCGCGACGGTGACGACGCAAACCAGGGTGATGGCCAGCAGGCCCCAGCTAGAGGTCATCGGCTGCTCGTGTGGCTGCTCATTGTTGGCGGTTCATCAGGTCGGTGAAGTCGCGCTCCGATGCGCTCGACTG
>JADJVI010000018.1 GCA_016710645.1 Actinomycetales bacterium
GTCGGGTGGGTTCAATCCAGCGAATGGGTATGGGTTGAGATCACCAATTCGACGACGGTCTCGATGATGAAGGTGGTCAACGGGACGCAGACGAAGACGTCGATCGCGAATGGTCAGGTGTTGACGGCTGGAAGCAGGGTGCGGGTGCGGGTGGTCGGGTCGACCTTCCAGTTCCGGACCTGGCTGGATGGTCAGCCCGAGCCCTCGACGTGGAAGGGCACGGTGACGGACACGGCGGTGATTGCGCCGGGTCAGCTGTATCCGTCTCTGGGCTCGCCCGTCCAAGGCCGGGATGGGCGCCGGAACGGCCAAGATCGACGACCTCCAGCCGACCTCGGTCAGTGACTCACCGGAGGGCGTGGGACCGCGGGTCCACGCTCTCCGGCGTGCGTCTGGGAGGATGCCCCGGTGAGCAATGCCAAGGTGACCCTGATCAGCGGCTTCCTGGAGTTCCTTCCCGAGGGGCGGATCGTCGAGCAGCACTTCCTCGGCGTCATCCGCCGCACCTTCGAGCTCCATGGGTTCGCCTCGATCGAGACCCGTGCCGTCGAGCCGGTGGAACGGCTGGCCGGAAAAGGGGGCGACGTCGACAAGGAGATCTACGGCGTCGTGCGCCTGAGCGCGCCCGCTGAGACCAGCGAGGCCGCCCTCGGCTTGCACTTCGACCTCACCGTGCCGTTTGCGCGCTATGTCCTCGAGAACGCCGGCAAGCTGGCCTTCCCGTTCAAGCGCTACCAGATCCAGAAGGTCTGGCGGGGCGAGCGACCTCAGGAGGGTCGCTATCGCGAGTTCACCCAATGTGACATCGACGTCGTCGACGTCGGCCACCTTGCCGCGCACTTCGAAGCGGAGATGCCGCTGGTCGTCGCCGACGCCTTCGCGCAGTTGCCGATCGGCCCCTTCGTCATCCAGGTCAACAACCGCAAGATCCCCGAAGGCTTTACCGGGGCATCGGCTTGACCGATATCGCCGGCACGCTGCGCATCGTCGACAAGCTCGACAAGATCGGGCCGGTCAAGGTGACCGCCGCGTTGCAGGAGGCAGGAGCCACGATCGAGCAGGCGCAGCAGTGCCTGGCGTTGGCCGCCATCCGCAGCGCCGACGAGAGTTTTGTGGCGCAGGTCGAGGCGTTGGGGTGCAGCACCCGGTGCTGCAGGAGGGGTTGGCCGAGTTGGCCGCCGTCATCCGCGCCGGCAACGCCGTGCGGCCGGGGTGCTCGTCGCCGACCTCAAGATCGCGCGCGGCCTCGACTACTACACCGGCACGGTCTACGAGACTCAACTCGTCGGTCACGAGGAGTGGGGGTCCTTCTGCAGCGGCGGTCGCTACGACGCGCTGGCCAGCGACGGTCGCACGACGTACCCCGGCGTGGGCATCTCGATCGGATTATCCAGGCTGCTCGGTCTCCTGGTGGGCAAGGGGTTGGTCACGGCCAGTCGCAGCACACCGGCGGCAGTCCTGGTCGCCGTGACCTCGGAAGACGACCGGCCCCAGTCGATGGCTGTCGCTGCCACGTTGCGGACGCGAGGAATTCCCTGCGATGTCGCGCCGTCTGCGGCGAAGTTCGGCAAGCAGATCCGGTATGCCGAGCGGCGCGGGATTCCCTATGTGTGGTTCCCGAGTACGGAGGGCTCCGGCGACGGCGACTCCGTCAAGGACATCCGGTCAGGAGCAACACCCTGCTTCTCCCGAGACCTGGAATTGCCCGGCCGTGGACCTAGTGCCGCAGGTGACTGGGGTCAACCGCGGCTGAGCCCGGTCACGCCGGCGGTAGCGAGGATGGCAGCTGTAGCCCGCAATCCCGCAGTTCCAACTCGGCCAGGGCCCGGACCACCTGAGGCTCGCGTCGCCGCCAGGCACCCGCTGGGTCGTCGCTGATCCGCGCCAGCCGGTGCATGGGCTGGCGCGCCAGCGCGCGCATCGCGAAGAGGTCCACGTCGGCTTCTGCGTCGATGAATTTCCTTGCGGCAGTGGCCCGCCGGATAAAGATGAGCCGCGGTGGCACCCAGAGGACCAGGGCCAGCGCCAGTGGCAGCAAGAAGGTGATCAGTCCGACTGCGAGGGCGGCTCGGTCGACCGCGACCCCCGAAGTCGGTCCCCGCCTGGGCGATCGTCTGCCCGGTGCCGGTCAGCCCTCAAAGGGTGCCTTCAGGCGGTCGCCGATGAACGGCAGGCTGCTCAGTTGGTCTGCCGCGGACGTCATCTGGGAGGCAAAGGTGTTTCCCGCGTCCCGGACTGTGTCGGTGGGACCGCGCAGCGCTGCGATCGAGTCGTGGACGACCCGGGCGGCATACCCCCAGCAACAGATCCAGACCACCGCCGACAGGTCGGCGAGCAGCTGCCGCGCCCGCCGAGCCGGCAGGTCGGCATACAAGGTGATCGCCATCAACGGACTCCTCTCAGGCCGCACCCGTGCGCCCTAGGATGTGAATGCTCTCACCCAGCCCTGGGGCGACCTCTAGTCGGCCCCGGCCATCCGGAAGGACGACGCATCGTGAAGGTTGGCGTTCCCAGCGAGGTCAAGAACCACGAGTACCGGGTCGGCATCACGCCGGTCGGCGTCCACGAACTGGTCGCCCGCGGCCACGAGGTGCTGATCGAAAAGGGCGCGGGGCTGGGATCCTCGATCAGCGATGCCGATTTCGTCGCCCAAGGTGCCCGCATCATCGACTCTGCCGACGAGGTCTGGGGCGCGGCAGACATGGTGATGAAGGTCAAAGAGCCGGTCGAGCAGGAGTACCACCGGCTCCGTGAGGACCTCATCCTCTTCACCTACCTGCACCTCGCGGCCGACCAGCCGCTCACCGAGGAGCTCGCAGCCCGCAAGGTCACGGCGATCGCCTACGAGACCGTGCAATTGCCCTCTGGCATGCTGCCGCTGCTCTACCCGATGTCCGAGGTGGCCGGGTGCCTGGCGCCCCAGGTCGGAGCGCACGCGATGATGAAGGCCCAAGGTGGTCGGGGCGTTCTGATGGGTGGTGTCGGTGGCGTCGCCAACGCCAAGGTCGTCGTTCTCGGTGCGGGGGTCGCGGGACAGAACGCCGCCCACGTTGCGCTCGGCATGGGCGCCGAAGTCACTTTGCTGGACACCGATCTCGACAAGTTGCGGATGAGTTTCTGGCGCTATGACAACCGAGTTCGCCAGATCGCGTCCTCCCGGTTGTCGGTGCGTCAAGAGGTGCTCAGCGCCGACATGGTCATCGGCACGGTCCTCATCCCGGGTGCCAAGGCGCCCAAGCTGGTCACCGACGAGATGGTCGCGGAGATGAAGCCCGGGTCGGTGCTCGTCGACGTCGCCATCGACCAAGGCGGCTGCTTCGAGGGCAGCCGCCCGACGACCCATGCCGACCCGACCTTCCCGGTGCACAACTCGATCTACTATTGCGTCGCGAATATGCCTGGCGCCGTGCCGAATACGTCGACCTGGGCGCTCACCAACGCAACCCTCCCGTATGCCCTCCGCCTGGCCGACAAGGGCTGGCGCGGGGCGCTCCAGGCCGACCCGGCGCTGGCGTTAGGCCTCAACACCCACGCCGGGGCGGTCACCTACCCTGCTGTGGCAGAAGCCTTCGGTATGCCGTGCACCCCGATCGCGGAGGCGATCGCCTGACCCTGCCGAGCGAGTCCTCCCCACGTCCGACCCGGTTGGAGGCGGCGGTGGCCGGCTGGCTCGACCACCTGGACGTGGAGCGGGGGGTCGCGAAGAATACGCTCGTCTCCTACCGGCGCGATCTGACTCGCTATGTCGAGTTCCTCAGTGGGAGAGGGGTTTCCGAGCCAGCTGAGGTTCAAGAGGCGGACATCAGCGACTTCCTCGTGCACCTGCGCCAGGGGTCCGCGGACCGCCCAGCGCTTGCCGCGTCATCAGCGGCGCGAACCCTTGTCGCGGTCCGCGGCTGGCACCGGTTCCTCGCGCTAGAGGGCAGCACGCCCGGGGACCCGGCTGCGGCCGTCCGTCCACCCAAGACCGCGCTGCGGCTGCCCAAGGCCATGTCGGTCACCGAGGTCACCGCATTGCTCGATGCCGCGGCGATCGGGGAGCCTCCCGCGTCACTTCGCGATCGCGCCCTTCTCGAGGTGCTCTATGGAGCCGGTGCGCGCATCTCCGAGGCTGTCGGACTCGACGTCGACGATCTCGACCTCGACGGCGGATCGGTTCGGCTCTTCGGTAAGGGATCCAAGGAGCGCGTGGTGCCCCTCGGGCGGCACGCGGCCGAAGCCCTCACGGCATACCTGGTTCGAGGCCGCCCCGCCCTGGCGAGCCGGGGGAGCGGCACCCCCGCGGTCTTCCTCGGGTCGCGCGGCGGGCGACTCTCACGACAGGCCGCCTGGGACATCATCCGAGTGGTGTCGCAGCGGGCCCAGCTCGGCGGACATGTATCACCGCACACGCTGCGGCATTCCTTCGCCACACACCTGCTCGACGGTGGCGCCGATGTGCGGGTGGTCCAGGAACTGCTCGGTCACGCCTCGGTGACGACGACCCAGATCTACACGATGGTGACGGTCCAACGATTGCGCGAGGTGTATGCCGGGGCGCACCCCCGGGCCCGCTGATAAAGTCGCAGCGATCAGCGTGAGCCGACCGAGCGCCCGACCGGGAAGGAGCCTTCCGTGAGCACTGGAGTGCACCGACCCACCTCCGAGGAACCCGAATTGATCCACCTCGAAGGGCCCGGCACCGTGGGCCCGACCGCTCGGCCGATGCCCGATTTCCCCACGCCCGCACCGTTGGCCTCGCACGGTCCCGCGCGCGTCATCGCCATGTGCAATCAGAAGGGTGGCGTCGGCAAGACGACGACGACCATCAACCTCGGAGCAGCGCTGGCCGAGGTCGGTCGGCGGGTGCTGCTCGTCGACTTCGACCCACAGGGCGCCCTGTCGGTCGGGCTGGGGGTGCGGCCCAACGACCTCGACGTCACCATCTATAACCTGCTCACCGAGCGGGGCCACGACATCCGCGACGTCATTCAGCAGACCCGCACCCCGGGGCTGGATCTCGTGCCGGCCAATATCGACCTGTCCGCGGCGGAGGTGCAGCTGGTCGGCGAGGTGGCCCGCGAGCAGATCCTTGCGCGAGTGTTGCGTCCGGTCATCGATGACTACGACGTCATCATGATCGACTGCCAGCCCTCGTTGGGCCTGCTCACCGTCAACGCCCTCACGGCCGCGCACGGGGTGATCATTCCCTTGGAGTGCGAGTTCTTCGCCATGCGCGGAGTGGCGCTGCTCGTCGAGACCATCGAGAAGATCACCGATCGGCTCAACCCGGCGCTGCAGATCGACGGCATCCTCGCGACGATGTACGACGGACGCACCCTGCACAGCCGTGAGGTCGTGCGCTCGGTCGTCGACCATTTCGGCGACCAGGTCTTCCACACCGTCATCAGCCGCACGGTGAAGTTCCCAGACGCGACGCTGGCAGCCGAGCCGATCACCACCTATGCCCCCGGTCACGCGGCAGCGGCGGCATACCGGCAGTTGGCGCGCGAGCTGATCGCCCGTGGTGCAGCCGCCTGAGTCGGCGTCGGCGGTCGTTCCCGGAGGGGTCCTCACCCGGCGCGCTGCAGTGACGCCATTCCAGGTGCACCTGGATGTCTTCGAGGGGCCCTTCGACCTACTGCTCGGCCTCATCTCCAAGCACAAGCTCGACATCACCGAGATCGCCCTGGCCAAGGTCACCGACGAGTTCATCGCGCACATCCGCACCGCCCAGGCTGGGCCGACGGAGTGGGACCTCAGCCAGGCCTCCGAGTTCCTCCTCGTGGCAGCGACGCTCCTGGACCTTAAAGCGGCGCGGCTGCTGCCGACCCACGGCCCGGAGGACGAGGAAGACCTCGCGTTGATCGAGGCCCGGGATCTGCTCTTCGCCCGGCTGCTGCAATACCGCGCCTATAAGGACCTCGCCGCCACTTTCGCCGAACGGATGGCGACCTCCGGGCGGCTCACGCCACGCCAGGCGGGGCTGGAGCCTCGGTTCGCGGCGCTGCTGCCAGAACTGGTCATGGGCATCACGCCGGAACAGTTGGCCATGATCGCCGCCCGGGCGATGATCCCCAAGCCCGTGCCGACCGTGGGTCTCGAGCACCTGCACGCTGCGGTCGTCAGTGTGCGAGAGCAGGCCGGGCTGGTGGTCGCTCGGCTGCGCGAGAGCGGGAGCGCTTCCTTCCGGGTGTTGGTCGCCGACGCCGATTCCACGCTGGTCATCGTCGCTCGGTTCCTCGCATTGTTGGAGTTGTTCAAAGACAGCTCGATCGCGTTCGAACAGCCAGAACCGTTGGGGGAGTTGATTGTTCGATGGGTGGGCCGGGAACAGCAAGAGACCCTCGACGGAGCCGAGCCGGAGTGGGTGGCCCACAGCGAGTGGGACGACGAGAACGAGGACAGCAATGACTGACACGACAACCACGCTCGACTCCGGCCAGATGGCCTTCGACGTACACGCCTTCCCGGGCGGCATCCGGTCGGCCCTGGAGGCGGTGCTCATGGTTGTCGACGAGCCGGTCACCGAGATCGCGTTGGCCACCGCCCTGGAAGTGCCCGTGGAGGACGTGCGGGCGACCCTGACCGAGTTGGAGGGCGAGTACGAAGCGAGCGAGCGCGGCTTCACCCTGCGCGCCATCGGTGGGGGCTGGCGGATGTACAGCCGCGCCGACTATGCGCCGGTGGTCGAGCGCTTCCTCATGGAGGGCCAACACGCCCGCCTGACCCAGGCGTCCCTGGAAACGCTGGCCGTCATCGCCTACAAGCAGCCCGTTTCACGCTCCCGCGTCGGAGCGGTGCGCGGGGTCAATGTCGACGGGGTCGTGCGCACGCTGCTGTCGCGTGGCCTCATTCAGGAAGATGGAGAGGGTGAAGGGGGAGCGATCCTCTACGGCACGACCGACTACTTCCTGCAGCGGCTCGGGATCAACTCGCTTGACGAGCTGCCACCACTGGCCCCGTACCTGCCGGACGTCGACTTGCTCGACGAGATTGCCCAGGCAGGTCGAGCATGAGCAGCTCCCAGCGCCGCGGCGGGTCGCAGGGCCGGGGCGGGTCCCAGGGGCGCGGCGGGTCCCAGGGGCGCGGCGGGTCGCAGGGTGGAGGAGGTGGCCGTACTGGCGGCCCGCGGGGCGCCAGTCGCTCGGCCTCCGCCGGCTCGCCGCGGTTCGCTGGCTCGACCAAGCCGAGTCAACCGACGGCTCTGCCCAAGGGCCGCCCGACCGAGCCGACGGTCGATGTGCACGACCCCGACGGCGTACGCCTGCAGAAGCTCCTCGCCGCGGCCGGAGTCGGCTCGCGGCGGACCTGCGAGAACCTCATCACCGCCGGCCGGGTCACTGTCGACGGTCACCTGGTCACCGAGTTGGGCGTGCGCATCGACCCGTTGCGCCAGACCGTCCACGTCGACGGCGAGCGTGTCCAACTGGACGAGTCCCGGGTCTACCTCGCGTTCAACAAGCCGTTGGGCGTGGTGTCGACGATGAGCGACGAGTTGGGGCGTCCGGCCATCAGCGACTTCCTCGGCAACCGGCAGGAGCGGCTCTTCCACGTCGGCCGGCTGGACGCCGACACCGAAGGCCTCTTGCTGCTCACCAACGACGGCGACCTGGCCCACCGACTGCAGCACCCGGCATACGGGGTCCTCAAGACCTACCTCGCTCAGGTGCCCGGGCCGATCCCGCGAGACCTAGGCAAGCGGCTGCGCGAAGGCATTCAGCTCGAGGACGGGCCAGTGGCGGTCGACTCCTTCAAGGTGGTCGACTCCGCCCCCGGCAAGGCGCTGGTGGAGGTCGTCCTCCACGAGGGTCGCAAGCACGTCGTGCGGCGACTGCTGGCAGAGGTCGGGCATCCCGTGCAGAGCTTGGTCCGCACCGACGTCGGGCCGATCCAGCTTGGCGATCTCAAGCCCGGCAAGACCCGAGCGCTGAGTCGTCGCGAGGTGGGAGCGCTCTACGCGGCAGCCGGACTGTGACCTGCGATCGGACCCCGGACGCGGGCCCGATCACCCGGCCAGCGTCGCTACCCTGGGCGCGTGAGTAGGCGCGTACAGATCCGGGGCACCGGCCTCATCGGCACCAGTCTCGGGATCGCGCTGACCCGCAAGGGGTATGCCGTGTCGCTCGCCGACCCGTCGCCCACCGCCGAGCGGCTTGCTCGCGACCTCGGCGCCGGGCAGTTGGCGCATGACGTGACTGCTCCACCCGACCTCGTCGTCGTCGCGGCCCCGCCCGATGTGGCCGCTGGTGTCGTGGCCCAGGCCTTGACGGAGTGCCCCCACGCCGTGGTGACCGATGTGGCATCGGTCAAGGGCGCGGTGCTCGACGCGTTGCTGGCCGACGGCGCTCCGATCGAGCGATACGTGGGCTCCCACCCCATGGCCGGACGCGAGCGCTCCGGGGCCGCGCACGCCCGCGGGGACCTCTTCGAAGGGCGCGCCTGGGTGATCGTTCCGGCACCCGACAGCTCCAGCGAGGCTGTCGCCCTCGTCGAGGAAATCGCGCACGCAGCAGGGTCGGTGACCAGCCGGATGGACGCCGCCGACCACGACGATGCCGTCGCCACCATCTCGCACCTGCCCCAGGTGGCTGCCAGCGTGGTGGCCGCCCAGTTGCGCACCCTGGAGGACCACGCGCTGGCACTCGCCGGCCAGGGGGTGCGGGATGTCACCCGGATCGCGGCCAGCGACCCGCGACTGTGGACCCAGATCCTGGCCGGCAACGCCCATTCGGTCTCGCGGGTGCTGCAACGCGTCGTCGCCGATCTCAGCGACGTGGTCGCAGCACTGGAGGGGCTCTCTGCTCCCGAGCCCGGCGCCGACGTGGGCAGCCTAGAGGTGGTCAGTCGCACCATCACGCACGGGAATACCGGTCACTCGCGCATCCCGGGCAAGCACGGTGCTGCCCCCACGGCATACGAGAGTGTCACCGCCCTGGTGCCGGACACCCCGGGCGAACTCGCGCGACTGCTGGCCGACGTCGGTGCCGCGGACGTCAACTTGGAGGACCTGCGTTTGGACCACGGCCTGGGGCAACCCTTCGGGCTGGCCGAGATCCTCGTGGTGCCAGCCGCCGCCGAGCGGCTGCGCGACGCGCTGCGGGTCAAGGGATGGAGGGTGCTGGAGTGAGCCCGCAGCAGAGCCGACCCGGCGCGGGTGAACCTCTGTCCGACGAGGCGCCACTCACCGGCACGATCGTTGCCATCGACGGACCCTCCGGGTCCGGGAAGTCGAGCGTCTCCCGAGCTGTCGCACGAGCTCTCGACGCGGCATACCTCGACACCGGCGCGATGTACCGCGCGGTCACGTGGTCCTGCCTGCGCGACGATGTCAACCTGGCCAACCACGAAGCTGTGGCCGAACAGGCGCGCACCGTCGCGCTGACCATGGTCATGGATCCCCACCGGCCCGGCGTGCGGGTCGACGGCATCGATCTCTCGCGGGCGATCCGCGAAGACCGCGTGACCTCGGTGGTCTCCGTCGTCGCCACCAACCTGGCCGTCCGCGCC
This sequence comes from Actinomycetales bacterium, assembly GCA_016710645.1. GTDB lineage: Bacteria > Actinomycetota > Actinomycetes > Actinomycetales > Dermatophilaceae > Phosphoribacter. Next base: position 9,490 of record JADJVI010000018.1, read on the forward strand.
GAGCTGCGCCGACGGCAGCGGCTGCTCATCGCCGACGCGGTGGCGCAGCGCGGGGTGTGCGTCGCCGAGGGGCGCGACGTCACGACGGTCGTCGCTCCGGATGCCGCGGTGCGCATCCTGCTCACGGCGAGCGAGGCCGCTCGCCTGGCGCGTCGCGCTACCCAGAACCACGGGCAGGCCGACGCCGCGAGCGTCGCGGCGACACGCAGCCAGGTCGTCGATCGTGACCGGCTCGACTCCACGGTCTCGGACTTCACGACCGCCTCCGATGGCGTCGTGCACCTGGACACGAGCGACCTCACGTTCGATGAGTCGGTCGAAGCGGTCCTCGCCATTGTCAAAGGGGCGTTGGGCAGTGTTCGGTGAGCGGGTGAGCGGGCGGCTCGGCGTGTCGCGCGTGTGGCGGCCACGGATCGGTCAGCTCGTCGGCCACGGTCTGTTCCGCCCGGCGTATCGCCTGACCGTCAAAGGCGCTGAGCTGGTTCCCCCCACCGGTCCGGTCATCCTGGTCTCCAATCACACCGGCTTCCTCGACGGCCCGTTCGTCTTCACGGTCTCGCCGCGGCCGGTGCACTTCCTGGTCAAGCAGGAGACCTTCTCCGGGCTGTTCGGGCTGGTCCTGCACGGCGTCGGGCAGATCCCGGTCGACCGAACCGTGGGGGACCGGACGGCCCTGGGGCGCGCTCGTGCGGTCCTGGGCGCCGGGGGAGTCGTCGGGCTCTTCCCCGAAGGCACCCGTGGGCGTGGCGACGTCTCCGAGGTGCACCAGGGGGCAACCTGGCTGGCTTTGGCGAGCGGCGCCCCCATCGTGCCCGTCGCCTGCCTTGGGACTCGGTATGCCGGCCAGGGCCGCAACGCCCTCCCGCGCCCGGGAAGCCGCCTGGTTGCCGTGTTCGGTGAGCCGGTCACTCTCAAGGCCGACCGCACGCTGCCGGGGCGGGACCGGATGCGTGCCGCGACCGAGACTTTGCGGGTCCGACTCGCCGATCATGTGCGAGCCTCCAGCGAACTGGCCGGCCTGGGACTGCCCGACGACCTGCACGACCGTGCAGCGAACGGTGCCTAGCCGTCCCTAGTGGACAATGGGGCGGGTGAGTACCGAGAACCCCACCCCAACCCCGGTTGACGCGCTGGACGCCCCCGCAGCCCCCGACGCCGATGCCCCCACCGCGCTCGACGAGGCGGCCGTCGAGCGGGCCCTGCGAGCGGGCTTGGAGCAGTTCGACCTCGACGAGTCGGATCTGGCGCTGCTGTCCACCGACAGCACCCCCCTTGATGATGACACCGCGCAGGGTCCGCTGCCGGTGGTGGCGGTCGTCGGCCGTCCCAACGTCGGCAAGTCCACTCTGGTCAACCGCATCCTTGGTCGCCGCGAGGCCGTCGTCGAGGACGTCCCCGGCGTCACCCGCGACCGCGTCGCCTACGACGCCGAGTGGGCCGGGCGTCGGTTCACGCTGGTCGACACCGGTGGCTGGGAGCTGGACGCTGCCGGCATACATCTGCGGGTGGCCGAGCAGGCCGAGATCGCGGTGGAGCTCGCCGACGTCGTGATGTTCGTCGTCGATGCGACCGTGGGCGCGACCGACACCGACGAAGGTGTGGTCAAGATGCTGCGGCGTTCTGGGCGCCCGGTGGTGCTCGTGGCCAACAAGGTCGACGACCAACGGTTCGAGGCCGATGCGACCGCGCTCTGGGGGCTGGGGCTGGGGCAGCCCTGGCCGGTGTCGGCCCTGCACGGCCGCGGGAGCGGTGACGTGCTCGACGCCGTGTTGGAGGTGCTTCCGACGGTCTCGCAGGTCGGTGGCGCCTACGCGCGGGGTGGGCCGCGTCGCGTAGCGCTCATCGGTCGGCCCAATGTCGGCAAGTCCTCGTTGCTCAACAAACTCATCGGCCACGAGCGGGTCGTCGTTGACGACCTGGCCGGCACCACTCGTGACCCGGTCGATGAGTTGGTCGAGATCGGTGGCAAGACCTGGCGGTTCGTCGATACGGCGGGCATCCGCCGGCGCGTCCATCAGACCCGCGGGGCCGACTTCTACGCCTCGCTGCGCACCCAGACTGCGCTGGAGAAGGCCGAGGTGGCGGTCGTCCTCATCGACGCCGGGACAGAACTCACCGAGCAGGACATCCGGGTTGTCCAGCAGGTCATCGATGCCGGCCGGGCCCTGGTCATCGCGTTCAACAAGTGGGACACGGTCGACGAGGACCGGCGCTACTACCTGCAGCGCGAGATCGACAAGGACCTCGTCCAAGTGCCGTGGGCGCCGCGGGTCAATGTCTCGGCCCGCACCGGCCGCCACCTCGACCGGCTCGTGCCGGCTCTGGAGACCGCGCTCGACTCCTGGGACACCCGGATCCCCACGGCCAAACTCAACGCATTCCTCGGCGAGATTGTCGCTGCGTCGCCGCACCCGGTGCGTGGCGGCAAGCAGCCCCGCATCCTCTTCGCCACGCAGGCGTCCTCCCGTCCGCCGCGGTTCGTCCTCTTCGCTAGCGGCTTCATCGAGGCCGGCTACCGGCGGTTCGTTGAACGCAAGCTGCGCGAGCGGTTCGGCTTCGAGGGCACGCCGGTCGAGGTGAGCGTGCGGGTGCGGGAGAAGCGCAAGCGGTAGCACGGGAGGCGACGGGCACGGCATACGCGGCGATTTCAGGCCCTGGTATGCCGTGCGATAAGGTTTCGTTCGCTCTCAAGGGTCCGGTCTGGCCGGGTCCTGGGAGCAGCCACGGGCTGTGGCGCAGCTTGGTAGCGCACTTGACTGGGGGTCAAGGGGTCGCAGGTTCAAATCCTGTCAGCCCGACCAATGTGATGTCCCGCGACACCGTTGACAGGTGTCGCGGGACATCGTTGCATTTCAGGTCTTGGTTTGGGGGCCGGGTTTGCGTCCGAGGGGTTGGTAGTCCTTGGTGGTGTCGAGGGTGAGTTCGCGCAGGAGTTCGCCGGTGTCGGCGTTCACGACGCGGATGTCGCGGTCGGCGATGAGGGCCAGGACTCGGGTGCCGGCGTGTTCGCGGCCGAGGCCGATGTGGCGTAGTTGGCTGTCGTAGCGGATGGTGATCACTCCGCCGGTGTCGACGCGGTCGCGTCGGACTCCGGTAGTGGACGTTGATGGCGGGTTTGGCCGGGGTGGCTTTGGTTCGGGCGGTGTAGGCCTGGGTGGGGGTTCGGCGGCTGAGGGCTCGATGGGGGCGGACGGTGTTGTAGTAGCGCAGGAACCGGTTGAGTTGGCGTTGCAGGGCTGCCAGGTCGGGTGCGGGGGGTTGGGCACGGAGCCACTTCTTCACGGTCTGATGGAAGCGTTCTACTTTGCCTTGGGTCTGTGGATGGTAGGGCCGGGAGTGGTGGAGTCGGACGCCGAGCAGGTCGAGTTCGATCTCGAGAGCGACGCGGCCACCGCGGCGTGGTGTGCCGGTGTAGACAGCGCCGTTGTCGGTCAGGACTGAGCGGGGGATGCCGTGGCGGCGGAATGCGGCTCGGAAGTCGGTCAGAACGTCGGGGCCGGTCGTGGTGGTCCTGGCTTTGCTGGTGATCGCGAGGCGGGAGTGGTCATCGAGGATGTGGTGGATCTCCACGCTGGTGCCGTCGGCTAGCTGCCAGTGGGTGAGGTCTGCTTGCCATCGTTCGTTGGGAAGGTCCGCCGCGAAACGTTTCCCCGCGCCTTTGGGTCGTTTGCGGGGCTGTGGGGTGACCAACCCGCGCCGGGTCAGGGCCCGCCAGATGGTCGAGGTCGCCGGGAGCCTGTTCACGCCAGAGGTCTGAAGGTGGGAGCGGATGGTTTCAGCGCCGGCATCCAAACCCTGCTTGGACAACTCTTGGCGCAGCCGGATGATCTGGTCTTCCAGGTCGAGGCTGATCGCACGCGGGTTGGTGTGTGGCCTTCGTGACCGCGGCTCGAACGCCGCCTCGCCCTCGGCTTCGTAGCGTTTCACGAGGGTCTGTACCCAGTAACGGCTGATCCTGTAGTCCCGGGCGACCTCGCTCTTGGAGCGCCTCTCGACCGTGACTGATGTGATGACGAGCTCCGCGAGCGACATGCCGCACCTCCACGCTAGGTGCCAACCATGTCTCCGGACAGATGCCAACTATGTCAAGAACTCCGACACTGTCAGCCCGACCAAATCCATTGACCGACAACGAGAATCAGGCTTTGGAGGGCAACCTTCGAGGCCTGATGTTGTCGAGGCTGGACTGAGGCCACGCATCACGCACCGCGACACCAGATGGTCCCCGTGATGGCTGCTGATACGAGTGGTCTACACGCCCTGCTCTTCATGGCTGGGCCACCGTGCGGCGTTAGAGTGGCCGCGTGTCGGAGGCTCGGGAACGCGTGCGCAGCGTAGACGGCGGGGGAGGCGAGGTCTCCCACCGCATCGTCACCATCCCGAATCTGCTGTCCTTCCTGCGCATCCTCGGCGTACCGCTGTTCCTCATGCTCATCCTGCGCGAGCAAGATGGCTGGGCCATCACGCTGCTCGCGGTGTCGGGCTTCACCGATTACCTCGATGGCAAGATCGCCCGCACCTTCAACCTTGAGTCCCGCCTCGGGCAGCTTCTGGACCCCGTTGCCGACCGTCTCTACATCGTCAGCACGGTCCTCGGTCTGGCCTGGCGCGACATCATCCCGTGGTGGCTGGTGATCGCCCTCGCGGCCAGGGAACTCGTCATGGCCGGCTTCCTGCTGGCACTCAAGCGCATCGGCATCGTCGGTCTTCCCGTGCACTTTCTCGGCAAGGCGGCCACCTTCAACCTGCTCTACGCCTTCCCGGTCTTGCTGCTCGCCCAAGGGGACAGCACCGCTGCACGGTGGGCCCTGCCGATCGGCTGGGCGTTCGCCTGGTGGGGGATCGTGCTCTACTGGATCGCCGCTGTCCTGTATGCCGGCCAGGCCGTCGGACTCCTGCGTCAAGACCGGCGCCACCATCGAGGTCGTGCCCTGGCATGAGCATCACCCCCAGGCCTGACGCGTCGATGGGCCTCATCACCGAGCTCATGGAGCGCCCCCTCGAACCCAGCTACGCCGCAGCTGCCCACCGGCGCGTCGAGGCCGGACTGCCCCCTTCCACCTCCACCCGTAGCGTCACCATCGTCATCATCGCCCTCTTCGTCGGATTCGTGCTGGCCGTCGCGGCCCTGAGCCTGCGCTCAAGCACGTCGGTTGTCGGCCAGGCCCGTATGCAACTCATCGACCAGATCACGGCCCGGCAAACCGTCGGCGACCAACTCGCCGGTCAGATCCAGACGCTGGAGAAGCAGATCGCCGCCGCGCGTGCGTCCGCCTTGGCGCCGTCCGGTCAGTCGGCGCTGCTGGCCCAACTCAACAGCCTCCAAGTCGCCGCCGGCAGCGTCCCCGTCACCGGCCCAGGCCTGCTCGTCACCCTCGATGACGCAGCGCCCACCAAGGGCAGCAACGCCGACCCCCGGGCCAACGGTGGCTTTGGCGACGGCCGGGTGACCGCCACCGATCTGCAGGTCATCACCAACGGGCTGTGGGCTGCAGGAGCCGAGGCGATCAGCATCAACGGCCAACGCCTCACCACTCATTCGGCGATCCGCTTCGCCGGCCAGGCCATCCTCGTTGACTTCCGGGCATTGGCCCGGCCCTATGTCGTCACCGCAATCGGCGACACGGCCACGATGCAGGGAGCCTTCGGCGCCTCCACGGTCGGCAGTTACGTCAAGGCCCTCACCGACAACTACGGCATCCCAGTCACGATCGAAGGGAATGGCTCGCTCACGTGTCCGGCGAGTTCGGTGCCCGTGCTGCGGTATGCCGAGCCGCTGGCACCCAGCGCGGTCCCAACGGCCACCACGACACCCTCGACGCCGGCTGCCGCTCCGTCGGCCACCTCCGGAGCCAAGAAGACCGGATCAGCCGCCAAGACGACGGCATCCCCATCCAAGACGGCCACGCCCGCCGGCTCGACCAGCGCCGCACCTCGACCCCAGGCAACCACCCCATGACCCTGACGGAGCACGCATGATCCCCGCACTCGGCCTCCTCGTCGGAGTTGTCATCGGCCTGCTATTGCATCCGACCGTGCCGCTCTGGCTGCAGCCCTACCTCCCCATCGCGGTCATTGCTGCCCTCGACGCCGTCTTCGGCGGGGTGCGCGCTGTGCTGGACGGCGTCTTCAACGACAAGGTCTTCGTCGTCTCGTTCCTGTCCAATGTCCTCGTCGCGGCGTTCATCGTCTTCCTCGGCGATCAACTCGGCGTGGGCTCACAGCTGTCCACCGGAGTCGTCGTCGTCCTTGGCATCCGGATCTTCTCCAATGTCGCCGCCATCCGCCGGCACCTGTTCAAGGCATGAGGACACGGGGGAGGGCCAGCAGATGAAGCGACTCAAGGTGCCGCGGGTGCGGTTGCCATGGCTCGGCAAGAGCCCCCGTGACCGGGGGGACACAGCGGACGGTGCCGCACGGCATACCTCTACGGGGGCGCCACGGGGAGGTGCCGCGGGCCGCACCTCCCCAGGTATGCCGTCAACGGCACCTCCGCGGGCGGCGCCGGAGCGGGGGATCGTGGCGACGACCGGGTCCATCCCGCGTCAGTCGTTGCCATCGTCGGTAACCTCAGCCGCCAGCGCGCCGTCACCCCCAGCGCCCAGCGCGCCCGACCCCGACGACAGCCGAGATGCCACCTGGCGACGGCTGCGGCGGATGGGCAAGCCGCGGATGACCCGAGGGAACCTGCTTGCCACCGGGTTGACGCTTTGTCTGGGCTTTGCCATTGCGACCCAGATCCAGCAGACCCAGGAGACCGGGCTGACCAGTCTGCGACAGGATGAGCTGGTCCGGGTGCTCGACGACGTCAACCAGAGGTCCTCGCGGCTCGACCAGCAGGTGCGCGAGCTGGAGGCGCAACGCGAGGTACTCACCTCCGGCGCCAACACCGCGGCTGAAGCTGCAGCTCAGGCGCAGAAGCGACTCGACCAGTTGTCCATCCTGGCTGGCACGGCACCGGCCCGGGGCCCGGGCATCGCGCTGACGATCAGCGATCCCTCGGGAGCGGTGCGCGGTCCGGTCCTGCTCGATGTCCTGCAGGAGCTGCGCGACGCCGGTGCCGAGGTGGTCCAGGTCGGTGGAGTCAGGGTTGTCGCCGGGTCATTCTTCACCGACGCCGGCACCTCGGTCACCCTCGACGGTCAGCCCTTGAGCCGGCCGTTCGTGTTCCTGGCCATCGGTGACCCAAAGACCATGGCCTCGGCCATGCAGATCCCCGGCGGCATCGTCGACACGGCGCGTCGTCTCGGAGCGAACGCGGTCATCGAAGAACGCGGCACGGTCGAGATCACTGCATTGCACACCCCCAAGGCCCCTCGTTACGCTCAACCCGTCCCCGAGCCCACCGGCGGCAACAGCTGACCGGACGGAGGGCGACGTGGGCTGCAACGAGGCATGCAATAGGCACTGACCCAGCGATGGAAGGCAATCGATGAGCGAGCTCGACTACCCCGACGACCTGCGCTACACCTCAGACCACGAGTGGGTCCGGGTCGGCGAGAGCGGGTCGGTGCGGGTGGGCATCACGTCCTTCGCGCAGGACGCGCTGGGCGATGTCGTCTTCGTGTCGCTGCCTGCCGTCGGCGACGACGTGGCAGCCGGTGACAGCTGTGGCGAGGTGGAATCCACCAAGTCGGTCAGCGAAATCAACGCTCCCGTCTCGGGCACGGTCACCGCGGTCAACGAGGCGCTCGACGCCACCCCCGAATTGGTCAACACCGATCCCTACGGAGCGGGCTGGATGTTCGAGGTGGCAGCCAGCGACGCCAGCCAGCTCGAGGAGTTGATGTCGGCCGCGGCCTACCGGGAATCGGTGGGCTGACCCGGTTCTCGAGCTCCTGGGCGCAGTCTCCTCGGCCCCAGGCCGCTAGCCGCGTGTCCCCGGCATGACGTATCCTGCCGAGACCGGAGGAGCACGCTGTCGCGTCGCGTCTCTGGCAGAACGGCCCGGTGTCGACACCCACCGCGGCAGATTGGAGCCCCAGCATGACCGACCACATGCGAGAGACCCCTCCACCGCGCTCTGGCGAGCCCACGACGATGCGTTTTCGCGGGTCCGCGGATCCCGTCGAATACGTCGACCACGAGCATGGCCTCACCAATGAGGACCAGGCCACGATCGGAGCGTTGCGTCCGGGCACGGCGTTGCTGGTCGTCATGCGCGGCCCCAACAATGGCGCCCGCTTCCTGCTCGACGACGACTCGGTCACCTCGGGTCGCCACCCCGACAGCGACATCTTCCTGGACGACGTGACGGTCTCACGGCGGCACGCGGTCTTCCTGCGCACTCCAGCGGGTTATGCCGTGAAGGACGTGGGATCGCTCAACGGCACCTATGTCAACCGGCAATCCATCGAACAGGTCACCTTGCGCGGGGGCGACGAGGTGCAGATCGGCAAGTACCGCTTCGTCTACTACGCCGGCTGAGGCCGGGGGATTTGGGTTGTCTGTTCGCTCTGCAGCTGGAGCCGGCCGTGCCTCGCGCCGACGCGGTCGCGCCATTGGTGCAGTGCTGGCCGAGCTGCAGCCAGAATTCCCCGACCTGACCATCTCCAAGATCCGCTTCCTTGAGGCCGAGGGGCTCCTGACCCCGGAGCGCACCGCATCGGGATACCGCATGTATGCCGTGGCGGACGTCGAGCGTTTGCGCTACATCCTCAGCGCGCAACGAGACCGATTCTGGCCGCTCAAGGTCATTCGGGAGGCTCTCGACGCTCTGGAGCGTGGGTTGACGCCGGGAGCCGACGTCACGCCCGCTGTCCCCGCGGAGACCGTGAGCCCCGAGCTGCCCGCGCCGAGCTCGCTCGTGGCCAGTGGCACGCTGCGGGTGACCCGCACCGAGCTCGCGCACGCCAGCAGGCTCGACGAAGAGTCCCTGAGCTCGCTGGAGTCCTACGGTCTGCTGCGGGCCGACGAGGCCGGCTACTTCGGAGAGGCAGACCTGGCCGTGGCCCGCGCGGCCGGAGCCCTCACGGCATACGGAATCGAGGCTCGGCACCTGCGACCGTTCCGCTCGGCGGCCGAACGCGAGGTCGCGCTCGTGCAGCAAGCGCTGGGTCCCAATGCGGGTGGTCGGGGCGACCACGGCGAGCACAGCGTGGCGGCCGAGGTGCTGCACCAGTGTTTGGCGCTGCACGCCGCGCTGGTGCGCGCGGAGTTCACCCGCTGATCTCTGTCGACATCTGGCTGCGGAAGGCCTGCTCATCTGCGCGGTGATCCCGGGTAGCGTGAGGGAATGATCCCCGTCGAGGTTCTGGGTGTCCGGGTGGAACTGCCCACCAACCAGCCGATCGTGGTCCTGCGCGAGCGATCCGGCGACCGCTACCTGCCGATCTGGATCGGCGCCCCCGAGGCGAGCGCGATCGCCTACGCCCAGCAAGGTGTCACGCCGCCGCGCCCGCTGACCCACGACCTCATTGGCCTGCTCCTGGACGGGCTGGGACATTCGCTGGAGGCAGTGCACATTGACGCGCTGCGCGACAAGGTGTTTTACGCGACGCTCATCATCGACGGCAAGCCCATCGAATGTCGCCCGAGTGATGCCATCGCGGTCGCGCTGCGCACCCAGACCCCGATATCGGTCGCCGAGGCTGTCCTCGACGAGGCCGGGATTGCCATGGCGCCCGAGGAGGACGACGAAGTCGAAAGATTCCGGGAGTTCCTCGACCAGGTGTCGCCTGAGGATTTCGAAGCGCCCCAGGATCCTGGCGCGGGGGAATCGTGACCATTGAAGAGCCATTACTCGACCTCAAGTTGAGGTTTACGTTACGCCTGTGACGTCTGCGACACGCGGGACTGAAGGTGAAGCGGTGATTGACGCTAGGCTCAGCGGGCCGTACCGTCGACCCAGGAAGTGCACCGCTGTAACTACACCCGACGTATGCCGTGCCAGTCAGGCGGCTCGTGGGGTTGCCGCGGCAGCACCTGAACCAGCTTGATCGCAACCAGACCGCCAGCTCGGCCCGCAGCCTCATCAGGAGGGCGTCGTGACCGCCACTAACCCGGCACCTCGTGCCCTGGGCGCTGCCCAGGGAATGCTGTTCGACGCCGATCTGCCGGTGCTCAACCCCGAGGACGGCTACCGCGGCCCCACCGCCTGCCGCGCCGCCGGCATCACCTACCGGCAGCTCGACTACTGGGCCCGCACCGGCCTGGTGGAGCCCTCCGTGCGTTCGGCTGGCGGATCTGGCACCCAGCGCCTCTACGGCTTCCGCGACATCCTCGTGCTCAAGGTGGTCAAGCGACTGCTCGACACCGGCGTCTCACTGCAGCAGATCCGGACCGCGATCGAATGCCTGCGAGAGCGCGGCGTTGAGGACCTCGCCCAGATCACCTTGATGAGTGACGGCGCGACCGTCTACGAATGCACCTCGGCCGACGAAGTCATCGACCTGCTGCAAGGCGGCCAGGGCGTCTTCGGGATCGCCCTCGGGCGGGTCTGGCGCGAAGTCGAGGGGTCGCTGTCCGAGCTGCCCAGCGAACGCGCTGAAGAGGAACGACTGACCAACGCTGCCGACGAGCTGTCAGCGCGGCGGGCCGCCCGGCGGATGGCCTGATCCGTTCCGCTCCCCGCGCATCGCTGTCGGGTGAGCACACCCGGACGGTAGACTGCGACCCGCCACTCACGCCTGCGCGGGAGAGTCCCGGCCGATAACAATCGACGGGCGCCGAAGGGGCAACTACCCCGGAACCTCTCAGGCCAACGGACCGCTCAGGAAGGCAACTCTGAGGGACGCTGCCGTCCGACAGAGGGGGCGTCCCATCGGTCCACGTTGATGTGTCGGAGGCCCCGTTGTCACTCTCGTCCGCCCCCCTGCCAGAATTCGCCCGCCGGCACATCGGCCCTGCGGAATCCGACATCGACCACATGCTGGCCGTCGTCGGCCAGCCCAGTCTGCAGGCGCTCGTCGACACGGCCGTGCCCGGGCTGATCCGATCTCAGGGCGCCCTCGATCTCGAGGCGGCCGAGTCCGAGGCCGCGGTGACTGCGGCCCTGCGCGCGCTTGCCTCGCGCAATAGGGTGCTGCGCTCGATGATCGGCATGGGCTACTACGACACCCACGTGCCGCCGGTGGTCAAGCGCAACGTGCTGGAGAACCCCGCCTGGTACACGGCATACACGCCCTATCAGCCGGAGATCTCCCAAGGGCGACTAGAGGCTCTGCTCAACTTCCAGACGGTCGTCAGCGACCTCACCGGGCTGCCCATCGCCGGCGCATCCCTGCTCGACGAGGGCACGGCGGCCGCCGAGGCGATGACCCTGATGCGGCGCAGCAGCAAGGCCCCCAAGGATGCGGTGTTGCTCGTCGACGCAGAGACCTTCCCGCAGACCATCGCGGTGATGCGCACGCGGGCCAACCCGCTCGACCTACCTCTGGTCCTCGCCGATCTCCGATCGGTCAACACCACCGAGGACTTGGCCGCCGCGGCTGACGGACGGGCGGTGTTCGGGGTGCTCGTGCAATACCCCGGTGCGGACGGCGAGGTGCGGGACTGGCGCGCGCTGGTCGACCTCGTCCACTCCAGTGGCGGTCTCGTCACCGTGGCGACCGACCTGCTCGCCCTCACGCTGCTCACCCCGCCGGGGGAGTGGGGCGCCGATATCGCGGTCGGCAACTCGCAGCGGTTCGGAGTGCCGATGGGCTTCGGCGGGCCGCACGCGGGCTTCATGTCGGTGCGGTCCGGGCTGGAGCGCTCCCTGCCCGGGCGGCTGGTCGGCGTGTCCGTCGATGCCCTGGGCGCTCCGGCCTATCGGCTTGCGTTGCAGACCCGCGAGCAACACATCCGGCGCGAGAAGGCCACCTCCAACATCTGCACCGCGCAAGTCCTGCTCGCGGTGATGGCCGGCATGTATGCCGTGTGGCACGGTCCCGATGGCCTGGCCGTCATCGCCACCCGGGTCGCCCAGACCACCCGCCGGCTGTCTGCGGCTCTCGCAGCCCAAGGCGTTGAGGTGCTCACGGCCCAGCCCTTCGACACCATCCGGGTGCGGGTCCCGGGTCGGGCGCGCGAGGTGCAGGCAGCCGCCGAGGCAGCTGGTATCAACATTTGGCTCGTCGACGAGGGCACCCTGTCCATCTCCTGTGACGAGACAACGACCACAGCCGATCTCACCGCCCTGGTGTCGGCGTTCGGAGGGGCAGGAGAGCTGCCCGCGGCCACCGATGACGTTACGTGGCCAGCCGCCTTGGTGCGGGGCACGGCATACCTCACCCACCCGGTCTTCCACGACCACCACAGCGAGACCGCGATGCTGCGTTACCTGCGACGGCTGTCGGACCGCGATTTCGCGCTCGACCGGGGGATGATCCCGCTCGGGTCGTGCACGATGAAGCTCAACGCGACGACCGAGATGGAGCCGGTCACCTGGCCGGAGTTCGGTGCATTGCACCCCTTCGCGCCGGCGCACCAGAGCGAAGGGATCCGAGCCCTGATCGGGGAACTGGCCGATTGGCTGGCCACCATCACCGGCTATGACGCGGTGTCCTTGCAGCCGAACGCCGGCTCGCAAGGGGAGTTCGCCGGGCTGATGGCCATCGCGGCATATCACCGAGAGCGGGGAGAAGGGCACCGACGGATCTGCCTCATCCCGGCCAGCGCGCACGGCACCAATGCCGCCTCAGCGGTCATGGCCGGCATGTCGGTGGTCGTCGTCAAGACAGCGCCTGGCGGGGATGTCGACCTGGAAGACTTGCGGGCCAAGATCGCCACCCACCGAGACAACCTGGCGGCGATCATGGTGACCTACCCTTCGACCCATGGGGTCTTCGAGGACACCATCACCGAGCTCTGCGCCCTCGTCCACGACGCCGGTGGCCAGGTCTACGTCGACGGGGCCAATCTCAACGCACTCGTCGGCCTCGCGCAGCCGGGGCGGTTCGGCGCCGACGTCTCGCACCTCAACCTGCACAAGACCTTCTGCATCCCGCACGGCGGAGGCGGCCCGGGAGTCGGGCCGGTGGCCGTCCGGGCCCACCTGGCTCCCTATCTGCCAAACCATCCGCTCGCTCCGGAGGCGGGTCCCGCCACCGGCGTCGGGCCGGTGTCTGCCGCGCCGTACGGTTCGGCGAGCATCCTGCCGATTTCATGGGCCTACGTGCGGCTCATGGGCGGGGCGGGGCTGACCCGGGCGACCGAGCAGGCCATTCTCAGCGCCAACTACATCGCCGCGCGGCTGCGCGAGCACTACCCGGTGCTCTACAGCGGGCAGGGCGGGTTCGTGGCGCACGAGTGCATCCTCGACGTCCGCCCCCTCACGGCCGAGACCGGAGTCACCGTCGACGACATCGCCAAGCGACTGATTGATTACGGCTTCCACGCCCCGACGATGTCCTTCCCGGTCGCGGGCACGTTGATGGTCGAGCCGACCGAGAGCGAGAACCTCGCCGAACTCGATCGCTTCTGCGACGCGATGATCGCGATCCGGGCGGAGATCGCCGCCGTCAGTCGAGGCGAGTCCAGCGCCGCCGACAGTGTGCTGCGCGGGGCGCCGCACACGGCATACCAGCTCGCGGGTGCCTGGGAACGCAGCTATGACCGGGCTCTTGCGGCCTTCCCCCCGGGGGTGGACCCGACCGCGAAGTACTGGCCGCCGGTGGCACGCATCGACGGGGCGTTCGGTGACCGTCACTTGGTCTGCTCCTGCCCACCGCCCGAAGCTTTCGAGGGGTAGCCCACCCGGTCCGCGAGTGCCGAGACCCAATCGGAACCCGGTAATGCTGCCAGCAAGCCCCCTGGGGTGAGTATGGTCGGGCCTGCTGATGGGGGATTTCCTGCTGAGGAGAACGTGCGTGGCGAAGAAGGGTAAGAAGGGCAAGTCCAAGCCGAAGGTGGACGCCCGCCCTGCCCCGGAGGTTGTGGTCCCGGCGCAGCTGAGGCCCCGGCGCGCGCTGGATTACGACCTCGATCGGCAGACCGAACACATGGCGGTGTCGGCGCTGCGATCCGCCGCGCCGGGGCTGGAGTACCTCTTCACGCGCTACCCACGCAAGTGGCTGCGCAAGGACGTCATCGCGGGTGTCGCGGTCGCGGCATACCTGGTGCCGCAGGTCCTTGCCTACTCCGCGATCGTCAACGTGCCGCCTGTCGCGGGCCTGTGGAGCGCGCTCGCTGCGATCGTCGCGTATGCCGTGATGGGCGGCTCCCGGGTGCTGTCGGCTGGTCCAGAGTCGACCATCGCCCTGATGGCCGGCGCGGCGATCGCACCGATGGCGGGTGGCAACCCGGAGCGAGCGCTGTCGCTCTCGGCGGCCCTCTGCCTCGTGGTGGCCGGCTGGTGCCTGATCGCCCGAGTGCTGCGGGCCGGAATCGTCGTCGAACTACTCTCGCAACCCCTGCTCGTCGGTTACCTCGCCGGTGGAGCTGTGCTCATGATCGTGGGACAGCTCGGTAAGGTCACGGGCACCAAGGTGTCCGGCGAGAGCATCGTCGACCAGATTCAGTCGTTCCTGTCGGTCGTGGGGAATACCAAGCCGCTGACCTTGGCTGTTGGCGTGTCGACCCTCGTCCTCATCCTCGTGTTGCGCAAGGTCAGCCCGGCACTGCCGGCGCCTCTCATCGCCGTCGCTCTCGCGACGGCAACATCTGCGCTGCTGGGGTTGGCCGACCAGGGGGTTGCCATTGTCGGCCAGGTGCCGTCCGGCCTGCCGATGCCACACCTGCCCAATGTCAGCATGTCCGATGTCAACGCCCTCATCCTGGCGGGGCTCGGGGTCGCGGTTGTGGGCTACAGCGACAACATGCTCATCGCCAGGGGCTTTCCCGCACCGCTGGAGGAGGGGGAGACCAAGGCCGATGTGCGGGTCGATCCCCAGAAGGAGCTCGTCGCCCTGGCCGGCGTCCAGGCCGCCATCGGGTTCTTCAGTGGCTATCCGGCGTCGTCGTCCGGGTCGCGCACCGCCCTGGCGATCGCGTCGGGCGCGCGCAGCCAGGTCTATTCGCTCGCTGCGGGGGTCTGCATCATCGCGGTGCTCTTCTTCGCCGGTCCGCTCATCTCGGCCCTGCCGCAAGCGGCTTTGGGCGCGGTGGTCTTCTATGCCGCCGGCAAACTCGTGTCGATCCCGGAGTTCCGCCGACTGTGGAACTTCCGCCGCCGCGAACTCGTCCTCGCCGTGGTCACCATGCTTGGCACCGTCGTTATCGGCATCCTCGCCGGCGTCGTGCTGGCGATCGCCATCAGCCTGCTGGAGATGACCCACCGCCTGGCCCGGCCACACGAAGGCGTGCTGGGTCGTGTTCCGGGGTTGCCTGGAATGCACGATGTGGCGGACTACAAGAAGGCCCGCACCATCCCTGGGTGCATCTTCTACCGCTACGACGCTCCGCTGTTCTTCGCCAACATCGGCGACCTACGCGAGCGGGTCGAGAACGTCATCGCGCAGGAGAACGCAGCGTTCCCGGAAAGCCCGGTGCGGTGGTTCATCCTCAATGTCGAGGCCAATGTCGAAGTCGATGTCACCGCCGCGGACGGGCTGCGCGAGCTCGCCCAAGAGTTGGCGGCCCGCGGTATCGACCTGGGCTTGGCACGGGTCAAACTTGACCTCTACGAACCCCTGGACCGCGCCGGCGTCATCGACGTCATCGGTAAGGACATGCTCTTCGCCACGCTTCCAGTCGCGGAGAAGGCCTATCTCACCTGGGCCGCCTCCCAACTGCCGGTCGAGGCGCCAGAGCCCGAGCCCGAGGCCCCCGAGGAGGCGGAGGAGCCCGACCTGCTGCCCTGGGAGCGACCCGACGAGGACGACCTGACCGATCCTGCCCCGACCGGTGTCGATCCTGGCTCTGCCGAGGAACGGATCGAGATCGACAGCACGGCGCCAACGGCCTCGGAACCACCGAAAACCTCTTCGACACCGGTGAGTCCCTTATCCGCCGACCCTGGGCACGTCACCCAGTGGCCCTGACGCTATGCCAGGTGGTTCAGGCCGGCATACCGACGACGGAGACCGAAGATCCCTGAGTCGACTTGTGGACGCGAAGCTGGGTGGGGATGCGCGATCGCAGATCGACGACATGGCTCACCACTCCGACGGCGCGACCGCCGTCGCGTAGCGTGTCGAGGATCTCCATGACGTGTTCGAGGCTCTCCTCGTCGAGCGTGCCGAAACCCTCGTCGATGAAGAGCGTCTGCAGGTCGAACCCGCCGCTCTCCTGACGCACCGCGTCGGCCAGTCCCAAAGCCAGCGCCAAGGACGCCATGAACGACTCTCCTCCGGAGAGGGTCGCGGGGTCGCGGGTGCGTCCCGTCCAGAGGTCGTGGACGACCAACCCGAGGCCACTGCGGCGACCGTGGGAGGCCACGTCGTCGGTGTGGGCCAACCGGTATCGACCTGCGCCGATGCTCACGAGCCGCTCGTTGGCCAAGTCGACGACCCGCTCCAACCGTCCGGCCAAGACGAAGGCGGACAGCCGCATACGCAATGCGTTGTCCGACGCGGTGCCGCCAACGGTCGCGGCGAGCCGGCTGAAATGTTCATCGTCGACGCGCCGGTCGCGGCGGGCCTGGGCACGCTCGGTCACCTGGGAAGCACGTTCTGCCACTTCCCGACAGGCCAGTTCTGCGCCTGACACCGCGGCCGCAGCCTGGGCTCGAGCGTTCTTGGCCTTTTCGGCGAGCGACCGGGCCGCGGCGATGTCGACCGGCCCCGCGTTAAGGGCCGACTCGACGGCGGCTTCGGCGAGGATCGCCTCGGCAACGCTGCGGGCGTCGCGGGCTGCCTGAACGATGTCAGTCAACTCCTGCACTCGCGATCGCGGCAGCAGGGCCTCCGCGGCGAGCTGCACACTCTCGAAACCGACTGCAGCGCACTCGTCAGCGGCTCGACGGGCCGCGCGGGTGACCTCCTCGGTCCGGTCGCGGACGAGGGCAGCTGCCACAACCGCGCCGTCCAGGGCATCCCGAACGGCGCGGTGACGTGCCACCACTGACGCAACCTCGCTCGTCAGGTCGGCGGCGCTCTCATCGAGGCTGTGGATCACCCCAGCAGTCTCAGCGCTCAAGACGCCCCCCGACGCCGCGAGCACCTCGGCGACCGAGCCGTCCGCTCGGGAGCTCGTAGAGCACGGGCACTGGCCGGCGTGGGCCTCCAGGCTGGCGCCAAGCCGAGCGACAATCTCGGTGCCGGTGTGTGCCGCTGCCGCAAGGAGCGCTTGGTGCCCGTCAACCCTGGAGCGCCGCGCCTCCGCAGCGGCGACGGCACGGTTGCGGGCTGTGTGTTGATCCGCCAGGTCCTGTTTGGCCGCGACCAGAGCCGCGGCGGCTGTCTGCGCATCGTCCACGGCTTGTTGCGCCGC
This sequence comes from Actinomycetales bacterium, assembly GCA_016710645.1. Taxonomy (GTDB): domain Bacteria; phylum Actinomycetota; class Actinomycetes; order Actinomycetales; family Dermatophilaceae; genus Phosphoribacter. The sequence continues at coordinate 26,782 of JADJVI010000018.1, forward strand.
TCGAACGAGCTCGGCCATCTGCTGCGGCGGTGGCTCGGGACTACCAACCTGGGCGAGCAGGCCGGTGATACGCCCTGAGTAGCCCGCCTGCCGGATGGACAGGTCGTGCGCCATGGACTGTGCCTCGTCGAATCGACGTTGCGCCTGTGCCACGTCCTCAGCGTGGACTCCGGCGGTCCGCAGGGCCGGGGTGGGATGCTCCGGCGCCCCGCAGACCGGACAGGGCTCACCGTCGACCAGATCGGTGGCCAGTTCTCCGGCCATAGCAGCGATGCGCCGCTCCTGCACGTCCAGGAGGTCCTGTGCGGCCTGGCCAGCCTCGCTCATGGCGGCGTCAATCGTGGGAAGCAAGGCATGGGCCTTCGCCCGTAGGTCCTGCAGCTCGGTCACGGCTGCCGCACGCGCCGACAGGATGGCCAACCTGTCCGTGGCCGCTGGGAGAGTTTGGGCGGATGCGGTCAGCTCGTCACAGCGGCGCTGTGTGTCGGCAATTCTCTCGTCCAGGGTCGCCTGCATTGACGCAGCGGTCCGGGATTCGGCCACGAGGGTGCTGAGCTCACTCGCGAAGCGGGCCTGCTGCGCGACGGCGGTCGTGAGGGCGCTAGCCACCCGCGAGATCTCGGCAACACTGTCGTCGTTCCCGGTAACCGCGGCGAACAGCGCGTCGAGCTCGATGCCAGCCCGGGCCAAGAATCCCGCCGCGGCTACGACGTCGGTCTGGGATATGAAGGCTGCCTCCGCCGCGGCGGCAGCCTGCTCGGCGTCGCGCAGTGCTCGGAGGTCGCCGGCGACCGACTCGGCTCGGGTATGCCGTGAGAGCAGCTCGGTGGCGACGGCCACCTGGGCAGCGCCCTGGGTCAGTTGCTCCATGACCTCGCGTGCACGCCAGCCGCGACGGTATGCCTCGTCTCTCATGAGCAGGCGCTGCAGGCGTGCGTCGGCGTCGTCCGACGTCCCGATCGCCTGGTCGTGGTGAATCTGCGCTTCGCCAGCATGGCGGTGCAGTGCTCCGACGAGCTCGCTGACGGCGCCAGCGACGGCTTCCGGTTCGATCTCGAACCAGGACGTTGGCGCCGGCAGAACCTCGCGTGGCAGTCGAGCGACGGCATCCTCCACACGCTGCACCGCGGTGGCGTAGTCCTGCTCGGCGACCGCCCGGTCCAGGCCCGCCTGGTGAGCCCGATCGGCGAGCCACTTCTCGACTTGCTGATAGCGACTCACGTCGAAGAGGGTGCCCAGCAGGGCGCGACGCTCCTCGGGTGCCGCCCGCAAGAACGCCGCGAAATCACCCTGTGGGAGCAGGACGACCCGGCTGAACTGCTCCAGTCCGAGTCCGACGACGTCGCGAATCTCGCGGCCTACCTCCGGTGCCTTGGTCGAGATGGTTGCCCACCGGCCCGCGGCCTCGAAAGCCTCCAGTTGCACCAGGCTCGGCACCACCGTGACACCGTTGCCGCGCAGCTTGGCGCGCTCTTGCTCAGGAGCACGGGTGACACGCAGTCGACGGGAGCCGACCGTGAATTCCAGACTGACGCTCGTGCGGACGTCCGACATGGCGTGATCACTGCGTAAGGACCGTCCCGCTGGGCGCCCCCCAGGGACATCGGCATACAGGGCGAAGCAGATCGCGTCGAGGATGGAGGTCTTGCCGCCACCGGTCGGACCCTGGATGAGGAAAATGCCCGCCTGCCCCAGCGCGTCGAAATCGACCTCGATGCGATCGGCGAAGGGACCGAAGGCGTAGGCCGTGAGGCGGTGGAGTTTCATGCGACACCCCTGGCGACGCCGCGTTCGTCAGCCGATTGGGCAGCCCCGATGCGGGTGGCGTCGAGCGCGGAGGCGAGTGCCGCGCGCTCCTGGTCGGTGGCCGACACCCCGCGAACGTGAGTCAGAAAGTCCAGACAAATCTCCAACTCGCTGCGTCCGCCCCGAGTGCGCGCGGCATACCGGATCGACTCGATGACCACACCCTGCGGATCGAAGCGCAGATCGAGCAGGTGCGGGAAACGACGGCGCAAGCGGTCCCAGGCACCGGTGGGGCGCAGCGGGTCGGTGAGGTGGACCTGACACCACGCATCCTCGGCCCACGCGTGCGCCCGATCGGTGAGCAGGTCGTCCAGGAGCCCACGCAAGACGGCCATCGGCCTGACAACCGGGGTTTCGTGCACCTGCACGAGCGGTATGCCGTCGCGCAACTCCACGACAGACACCGACTTCGCGTCTCCCGCCTCCCCGAAGTCCATGGCCCACGGAGAGCCGCTGTAGCGGACCTGGTCGGACACCCACTGCGGCCGATGGAGGTGACCGAGGGCGGCATACCCGAATGGCTGGAAGATCGCGGCCGGCACCGCCGAGACCCCGCCGACCGAGATATCGCGCTCCGAGGCACTGGTCACCGAACCGGCGACGAACGCGTGGGCCATGACCACGGTCTGGCGGGGGTCTGCCAGCGTGACCTGCGGAAGGTGCGCGAGCGCGGCCCGCAGGACGTCTGCGTGCGTCGCCTGCTGGACCCCGAGAGCACTCGTGACGAGCGACGGCTCGAGATAGGGCACCGGGTGGATCACGGCGTCGCCGACACGGATTGGTCGACCGATGCCATCCACGTGGGTGCGTATGTGCAACCCCGCCCGCTCCAACAGCCCGGCAGCGAAGCCCAGTCGGATTGCCGAATCGTGATTGCCGCTGGCCAGGACCACCTGGGCGCCGGTGTCGACCAGGCGAGTGACCGCGTCGGAGAGCAACTCCACGGTGTCGGGGGAGGGCAGCGCACGATCGTAGATGTCCCCGGACACCACCACAGCCTCGACCGATTCGGCGCGGACCAGATCGACCAACCAGTCGAGGAATTGAGCTTGGGCATCGATCATCCCCACCGAGTGCAGCGACCGGCCCAGGTGCCAGTCGGAGGTGTGGATGAAGCGCATGTCCCGAGGCTAGAGGGGGCCACCGACAGGGTCTGGGAAGCGCGTCGGCGTGCCCGCCGAGAGCGCCGTGGCAAGTCGGGTGAAGGCGACCCGTCGCGCGGACCTGGCCGGACGGCATACTCTCCCGCCATGGGAGCGGACGTCGACACGATCACGTATACGCGCGAACAGCGCCAGCGCTACCGCGAGAAGGTCCAGCAGTGCCTGGATGTCTTCGAGCGGATGCTGTCGTTCGCGCACTTCGAGTTCGACCGCCCCATGACCGGCATGGAGATCGAGCTCAACCTCGTCGGAGCCGACTTCCGCCCCCGGATGGACAACGCGAAGGTCCTCGAGCACATCGCCGACCCGGAGTATCAGACCGAGCTGGGGCGCTACAACATCGAGTTCAACGTCGCACCGCGGCCGCTGCCGGGCAACTCGGCGATGGAACTGGAAGAGGTGCTGCGCACCTCGCTGAACCGCGCTCAGGCCAAGTGCATGGAGCTCGACAACCGGATCATCATGATCGGGATGCTCCCGACGGTCATGCCTGAGCACCTCACCGGGAACTGGATGAGTGGCAACGCGCGCTACCAGGCCCTCAACGACGCCGTGCTCACCGCCCGTGGTGAAGACGTCTACCTGGAGATCGAGGGGCCGACGGGGGAGCGCTTGGTGCGCTACTGCGACTCCCTCGCGCCCGAATCGGCCTGCACGTCAATGCAATTGCACTTGCAGGTGGCCCCGATGGCCTTCGCCGATCACTGGAACGCGGCCCAGGTGCTCGCCGGGCCGCAACTCGCGCTCGGGGCCAACTCGCCGTTCTTCTTTGGGCACCGGCTCTGGGCCGAGTCGCGGATCGAGGTCTTCTCGCAAGCCGCGGACACTCGCTCGGTGGAATTGAAGAACCAGGGCGTGCGGCCACGAGTCTTCTTCGGGGAGCGCTGGATCACCTCGATCTTCGACCTTTTCGAGGAGAACGTCCGATACTTCCCCGCCCTGCTGCCGGAGATCTCCGAGGAGGACCCCCAGGCGGTGCTCGACGCGGGGGGTGTGCCGTCGCTGGCTGAGATGCGGCTGCACAACGGCACGATCTACCGCTGGAACCGGCCGATCTACGACATCGTCAAGGGCCGTCCGCACCTTCGCGTCGAGAACCGGGTGTTGCCTGCCGGCCCGACGATCATCGACACGATGGCCAACTCGGCCTTCTACTACGGCACGCTGCGGATGCTCGCTCAGGAGGACCGCCCGATCTGGACGCGGATGAGTTTCGCTGCAGCAGAGGACAATTTCCTCTCGGGCGCGCGCGACGGCATCGACAGTCGGCAGTACTGGCCCGGGCGTGGCGACCTGCCTGCCACCGAGCTGGTGCTGCGCCACCTGCTGCCGTTGGCCCACGAGGGACTGCGGCAGTGGGGGGTCTCGGATGCGGTCCGCGAGCGTTACCTGTCGGTCATCGAGGGGCGCTGCCTCACCGGGGTCAACGGCGCGACCTGGCAGGTGCACGCAGTTGAGCGGCTGGAGGCGCGTGGTCTCGATCGCCCCGAAGCGCTGCGCCAGATGCTCGGTCATTACGCCGAGAACATGCACGCCAACATCCCGGTCCACGAGTGGGAACTTCCCGCGTGAGTATGCCGTCCGCCTCCGGACCCACTGAAGTCACCGCCCCGGCCGGCCGGGCCGGATGGGCGGGTACGCCGGGAACACGGGAGGCGCACGAGCTGCACGTCGAATTCGTCAACGTGTTCTCGCTTGCTGGGCAACCCTTTTCGGGTAATCCACTGGCCGTCGTCACCGATGCGGCGGCCCTGGAAACCTCGACGATGCTGGCCCTGGCACGTCAGTTCAACCTCTCGGAAACGACCTTCGTCACCGACATCGAGGGTGCCCAAGCAGCGGTGCGCATCTTCACTCCGACGGTCGAGTTGCCCTTTGCCGGCCATCCGACCCTCGGCACCGCTGCAGTTCTCGGTGAGGCTGCCAGCCGCGGTCAGTCGCACGCCGGCGACCACATCGTGCTGCGCCTGCCCGCCGGAGACATCCCCGTCACTCGGGACCACGCGGGGTACTGGCGGCTGGTGGCCGTGCCGGGCCCGATCGTGGCGCACGTGGCCGGTCGAGACGACCTCGCGAGCATGCTTCAGCTCCCGCAGGACGCGATCGTCGGCGGGTGGCGGGTCGCAGCCGGCGTGGAACAGGTGCTCGTGCAGGTGACCTCGCCTGCCGCTGTGCGACAGGCCGGTGCGGCTGTCGAAGATCTGGTGCGGTGGGGGAGGTGCTCGAGCGGCGAGAGTCTGGTCTACGTGTGGGCCTTCGGCGATGGGGTGGTGGACCACGCAGGAGTGGGCTCGTCGGATGTCCGCGAGGTCACCGCGCGGCTCTTCTTCACCCAGGACACTGTGGTCGCCGAAGACCCCGCCACCGGCTCAGCGGCGGCCAACCTCGGCACGCTCCTTGCCGAGCGCGGGTCGTCGGGCCGGCTCGAAATTCGTCAAGGCGACCAGGTTGCCCGACCATCCCTGCTCCGCGTCGACTATGCGCCGGGCACGGTCGGGGTGGCCGGCCTCGTGCACCGGGTCGGCCATGCGGTAGTGACCATCCCTCGCGACTGACCGGGCGACGCGGAGGAGCCGCGATCATTCCAACGAACGCCGCACCACCTCGAAACACACGACGGCCGCCGCAGCCGACACATTGAGCGACTCGACGCCCGTGGCCATGGGGATGCTCACCCAGGTGTCGACCAGGTCCGCCACTGCGGGCGACAGCCCCGCGGTCTCGCCGCCCAGCACGTATGCCGTGTTGACCGGCATACGGGCCTCGTAGAGCGAAGACTCGGCGTCGGCGTCCAACCCGACCACATGAAACCCGTTGTGCCGCAACGACTCCACCGCATCGTCTGCCGTCGCGCACTTGAGGATCGGCGCTCGGAAAGCCACCCCGGCCGACGCCTTGACCACGAGTGGATCGATCGACGCCACTCCACGCCGGGGCACGACGATCCCGGCAAAGCCCGCGCCAGTGCCCGTTCTCAGGATCATCCCCACGTTGGCCGGAGTCGTGATGCCGTCCAGGACGAGCACCGGCCCGCTGAGCCCCCCAGCCAAGGCGGCGTCCAGCGGCTGCATCGCGGGGGCAACGACATCAGCGCAAACCCCTTGGTCCTGCTTGCCGTTGCCGGCGATCTTCTTCACGCGTTCCGCGGAAACCCGTTGCAGTGGAGTCGAACTGCGTCGTGCTGCGGCAACGATCTCGGACACGTGAGGACCGCGCGCCGAATCAGACAGCAGGACCTTGTCGACGTGCAGGCCTGGGTCGCTGAGCGCCTCCAGGACCGGATTGCGGCCATAGACGGTGATGAACCGATCCTTGGGGGAGATCGCGTCTGATTCGCGTCGCTCGGGCGGTCGGGCAGTCATGCGCCCATCCTCGCGTGCCGCGGCTCGCCGAGGCGACGACCGCCCGCCTACTGTCCCGGTGTAAACGCTTTCCGTATGCTGGCCCCGACGTCCTGAACGACCTAGGAAAGCGAGGCGACGGTGTCGACCGGTCAGCTCACCGCGCACCCGACCGTCGACCACGCGGTCGCCGAAGCAGCCCTCATTCACGCCGCGCTGAGCCCCGAGCGGCGAGAGGCCTTCGAGCTGCGGTTGCGCCGGTGGTGGGTCGATCTCGTCGACGGTCTCGCGCCGATCTATCCGGCAGAGTGGGGCGAGGTGGCCCTACGCCTAGTGCGGTTGGCGGCCACGGCATACCGCGATCGTGACCCCGATCTGCACCGTCTTGACCAGCGCCGCCTGCTCGAACCCAACTGGCTGCAATCGCCACGGATGTTCGGTTACGCGACCTACGCCGACCGGTTCGCCGGGACCTTGCGCGGGGTCGCCGAACGCATCCCGTATCTGCAGGAGCTCGGGGTCACCTACCTGCACCTCATGCCGGTGTTGCGACCTCGCGACGGCGACAACGACGGCGGGTATGCCGTGGCCGACTACCGCGAGGTGCGTCCCGATCTCGGGACGGTCTCGGATCTGGCCGACCTCGCCCGGTCCCTGCGCGAGAAGGGGATCAGCTTGGTCTGTGACCTGGTGCTCAATCACGTTGCGCGCGAGCACGATTGGGCACAGCTGGCTCGGCGCGGCGATCAGCGCTATCGGGACTACTTCTACATCTACCCTGATCGGCACTTGCCGGATGCCTTCGAGGAGCACCTGCCCGAGGTCTTTCCCGACTTCGCGCCGGGCAACTTCACCTGGGACGAGGAGGTGCAGGGGTGGGTCTGGACGACTTTCAACGAGTGGCAATGGGACGTCAACTGGGGCAATCCCGACGTCTTCTGCGAGTACGCCGACATCGTCCTTTTCCTGGCCAACGCCGGGGTTGAGGTCATCCGCCTCGACGCGATTGCCTTCACCTGGAAGCGGCTGGGCACCAATTGCCAGAACCAGCCGGAGGTCCACTCACTCACCCAGGCTCTGCGGGCGGTGGCGCGCATCGCGGCGCCGGCCGTGGCGTTCAAGGCCGAGGCGATCGTCGGACCCCGCGATTTGGTCCAGTACCTCGGGCAGGGCGAGCACACCGGCAAGGTCAGCGATCTGGCTTACCACAACTCACTGATGGTCCAGGCCTGGTCGATGCTCGCGACCGGCGAGGTGCGCCTGGCGGCCCATGCCTTGGCCGCGCTGCCGCCGATCCCTGCCTCCGCGACCTGGATCACCTACCTGCGCTGCCATGACGACATCGGGTGGGCCATCGACGACCGTGACGCCGCGTCCGTGGGCCTCGATGGCTACGCCCACCGGCGGTTCCTCGCCGATTGGTACGTGGGCCAGTTCCCCGGGTCCGCGGCGCGCGGTCTGACCTTCCAAGCCAACCCGGTGACGGGGGATCGGCGCATCAGTGGCAGCGCAGCGGCCCTGGTTGGACTCGATGTGGCCCGGCAGTCCGGCGACACCCGGGACATGGGAGCCGCGCTGGGTCGGATCTTCCTCGGGCATGCGCTCGTGGCGGGCTTTGGAGGGGTGCCGGTCATCTGGAGCGGCGACGAGATCGGGATGCCGAACGATCCGACGTGGGCGTCGGAACCTGGGCACGAGGACGACAACCGCTGGGTGCACCGGCCGCGCCTGGACTGGGATGCTGCGCAGCACCGCGCCGACCTGCGCACGGTCGAGGGGCGGGTGTTCCAGGGGTTGGCCCACCTGGCGCGGGTGCGCGCCCACCTCCCGCAGTTGCACGCCTCGGTCTCCAGTGAGGTCCTACCGTTGTGGGACGACGGGGTGCTCGCGCTTGCCCGGCGCCATCCAGAGGGCACCATGCTGTGCATCTACAACGTCACCGACAGTTGGCGTCATGTGCCCGGATGGGTGCTGCGCGACCACGGCCTCGGCTCGTGTCTGGAGGCGCTCTCGGGGGAGTGGGTCACGCCCGGTCCCGACGACCGAGTCGGCCTGCCTCCGTATGCCGTGGCGTGGTTCGTCGCGCACCTGCACGAATCCTGGGCCGAGGACGAGTAGGCGCGGCCTCGGCTCCGAAGGCGCGAGATGCCAGATTCAGCGGTCCGCGGTGGGCTGTGCCAACCGCTTTCGCGACGAGGCGACCACACGGCATACCCTCGGGGTGTGGAGCATCGCGTCGCCTACCGGATCTACTACGAAGACACCGACGCGCTCGGGGTCGTCTACTACGCCAACTACTTCAAGTACTTCGAGCGGGGGCGCACCGAGTCGATCGAGGCGGCCGGGCGCAGCATCGCCGACTGGAACCGCCATGGCTACCTCTTCGTCGTGCACTCGGTGCAGGCGACCTTCAAACGGCCGGCCGTGCTGGGCGATCGGATCGAGGTCGCGACGAGCTTCAGTGTCGTGTCGCCCTACCGTGGGCGGTTCCTGCAACGGGTCGAGCGCGACAGCGAGGTGCTGGTCGAGGGCACTGTCGACTGCGTGTGCCTTGACGACAACCAACAGTTGCGAGAGTTCCCGTCCGGCGTGCTGGGCTGACCCTGGGCAGGGGCCTCAGCGCCTGGTTGCGCGGATCAGGACTTCTTGGTGCGTGGTCTGCGGGAACATGTCGAACACCCGCGCATGGGTGACCTCGAAGGACGACAGTTCGTCCAGATCGCGCGCCAGTGTGTCGGGGTTGCAGCTGCTGTAGACCAGGTGGCGCGCGTCCGAGCGCTCCAGCCACGCGGTGAGGGTCGGCCCGATCCCGCGGCGAGGGGGGTTGACGATGACCAACTCGGGGGCCGGGTGCTCGAGCGCGTATGCCGTGGCATCGGCGGCCACGAAGCGCACCCGGGTGGCGTGGTTGTCGCTCAGCTCCAGCGCGGCCGCCGAGTCCGCGGCGCTCTCGACAGCTTCGGCTGAGATTTCGACCCCGATCACTGACCTCTGGGTCTCGATCGCGCGCGGGGTGCTGACGGCGTGCAGCGCGAATCCGCCTACGCCGCAATAGAGATCGCTCACCGATGTGGAGTCGAGATCGTCGATCCACGCCTGCGCTTGGCGGTAGAGACCCGCGGCGACATCGGTATTGGTCTGAAAGAAGCTCTTCGGACGCAGTTGCAGGACAACGCCATTGGTCGGGATCGGCAGCGTATGCCGTTCCGACAGAACGACTTCCGTCTCACCTTCCAGCACAGCCTTGTGCTCCGGGTGAATGTTGACCGACACGACTGCCAGTCCCGGAATCGCCGAAAACAGTTGGGGGAGAGCCTTGTTGACCCGCGGAGTGAGGTGCCGCGTCCGCAGTACGAAACGCACCATCAGCTCACCGAGCGGGGAGATCGTCACGATGAGGTACTTCAGCTCACCACGGCGGGTCGGGACGTCGTAGGGGGTGAGACCCGCCGAGCTGACGAAGGCAGCCAAGGTGTCGAACACGGCATACAGGCGCGGATCGTAGAGCCCACAGGAGCGCAGGTCCATGCCGTTCCCGACCGGATCGAGGATGCCGAGCGTGGGGGAGTCGACCGTGCCGGCGACGACCAGCTTGGCCTTGTTCCGGAATCCGGACTCCTGACTCGCGAACGGCGCCGACCACTCCGGTAGGACGCCCACCGCGGCGAGGGCCTCTCGCGCCCGGTCCTGTTTCGCGGTCAGTTGCTTGGTGTATGCCGTGCCCATCAGGGTGCACGAGCGGCACTGGCCGGCATCGAAGTAGTCGCAATGCATGATGAGTTCCCAGGGTAGGGCTCGTTAGGCTGCCGGGGTGGACGAGGAGCTGGTGGAGCGCGTGCTGACCGCCGCCGAGCTCATCCCACCCGGCCAAGTGGCCTCGTATGGCGACCTCGCCGGGCTGGTCGGCTGCGGTCCGCGACAGGTCGGGACGATCATGGCCCGCTATGGCTCGCCGGTGCCCTGGTGGCGGGTGACCTCATCCCACGGCGACCTGCCCGCCCACCTGCGCACGAGTGCGGCTGCCCGGTGGGAGGTCGAGGGCATCGAGTGGAAACCCAATGGTCTGGGGTGCCGCATTTCCACCTTTCGAACGGATCTCGTCGCACTCGCCAACGCGTTGGACGCCGAGTTTGCAGCCGTGGGCCCGTCCCGAGCGCAGGAGGTCTAGGTGGCGGTCTCCGACATCGAGGCGGTCGAGATCATCGACGCGCTGGCAGCAGTGGGAGTGCGGTCGTGGGTCGTGGGCGGTTGGGGAGTCGACGCGCTGGCCGAACGCGTCTCTCGGACCCACCGTGACCTCGACCTCATGATCCTGGCGGAGGATCTCGACGCTGCAGTCGACGTGCTTGTGAGGAGCGGGTACGCGGTAACCACGGACTGGCTGCCGGTGCGGGTGGAGCTGGACGACGGCATACGGGTCGTGGATCTGCACCCCATGCACCCCGATCCGGCGGGCGGGTGGTGGCAGGCGGCGCCCGGAGGGGGCCGATACGAGTACCCGCCCGATGCCTGGACCAGCGGCCTGCTCGCTGGGCGGACCGTCGAATGTGCTTCTGTCGCGCTGCAATTGGCGGTCCACACTGGCTATGAGCCGCGCCCCGTAGACGTCCACGATGTGGCGGTGCTGCGGTCACTCCTGGACGACGACCCTGACGTCGGCCGGCACGATTAGGGCTGTCGGCGACGGAACCCCTGGATCCCCAGGACGAGGAGGAGTTGGGCCACGGCATACGTGGCCATGATCGCCACACTCAACGAGCGACCGCTCCAGTCGCGAAACGCGCCAAGCGCGATGAGTGAGTCGGAGACCATGAAGATGGCGCCGCCGAGCGCCGTCGCGCGGTTGAGTCCGGTCGAAAGCACCGCCATCGCGGTGAGCGCCAGTCCGTAGGCGATGACGGGAGCCAGGAGCGGCCCGGCCTTCGGCGCGCAGGCGAGCACGAGGACGACGAACGCCACGGCATACGGGAGGACGAGCGCGGGGGAGCGGGCCGTGATGCTCTGCCGCCACGAAGGTAGGAAGGCGGCGATGTAGCACAGCTGCGCGACGAAGAAGGCCCCGACCATGGCGAGAAACGACGCGTCGCCCGAGGTCAGGTCCGGCGCGGCGTCTCCCAGCCACGAGAAGCCCAAGGCGGCGATCGTCAGCGTGCGCAGTCGGGGAAGTGGGCGCGAGGTCGCGGGGGGAGTGGCGAGCAGGACCACCAGCAGCAGCGGCATGAGGAACCACTGGGTGACGTTGGCCAGGGTGTCTAGTCCCAGCGCAAGAGACCCGACATTGGTCAGGGCAAGGGCAAGGTATGCCGTCAACGCTGCGGTCTCGCGTGGGGTCCGGGTCACCCGGTCATCCTGCCCCAACGGCTCAGCGAAAGCTCTTGATGGGGACCGGGCGATATCTTCAGATATCTAGGAGGTGGCCAAGGCAGACCTATTGATCCGCAACTTCCCCGCCGATGACCTCAGGCTGCTCGACGAGCAGGCCACCAGACTGGGCCTCTCCCGGACCGAGCACTTACGACGGCAGTTGAGTCGAGAAGCCAGGCGTGGATCCGCCCCGGTCACGACCGCCCATCTCCGTGACGTGAGCGGGCTGCTCGCGGATCTCGGTGACGACGCAGTGTCCGATCTCAGTGAACATTGCCTTTGCGGCAGTTGGCGCTCTGCGGGAGGGGCAATGATGCGTGAGAACGCTGCGGGAATCTGGTCTCAGTGATCGTTGCCTTTGTGGGGTTCCTTGTGCTGGTTCCCGTTGTCTCGCAACGTCACGCCCAACGTGAGGGGCAAAGATGGCTGAGACAGAGGCAAAGATGACTGAGACCGAACACGCAGTCATGTCTGACGCATGGTCCTGACAGAGATCCGACATAATGTAGATTATCGGCGTTCCCACACTCAGCGTTTGGCTTGCGCGCCGCTCAAGCCTCATCGGGCGCTTGAAATCTCAGGAGCCTCTGAGACTTTCGATCGAAACTGAAGACTGCCGAGCAACCTGATGCTCGACACGTGTGGCTGATGAGTGCATCGGCGAAGTCGGCACCCTTGCGCAGGTCCCGCAGAGCAGCGCGAGCGTTGCTCTGGTCCTGGACAACAATGTCGCCGCTATCTGCCAGGCCCTCGAGGACGGCGGCAACGTCGTCGGAAGAGATCCCGTATCCGCGAGTGAGCACCCAGTAGATTTCCACGAGCACGACTGTCGTGAGGAATCCCGGTTCGCTTGGAGTGAGGCTCTCGAACAGCCCTGTGGCGACCTTCGATTGGATCGGGTCATCCTGCACCAAGTGCCGAACAACAACGTTGGTGTCGAGCCCGATCACTGGTCGAGCACGCCTTTGACGATGGCTTCGTCCATCTCCCCGAGGGTCAATGCTGGCCCGGAGTACTTCACGGCGCCAGCCAGGGATGCCGCAGAGTGGTGAGCTGCTCTGATGACGTAGTCCCCCTCGGCGTTCTGGGTGAAGCTCACCGCTACGCCGGTCGTGAGCCCGAGGGCGAGTCGCACGTCCTTGGGGATCGTGATCTGGCCTTTGCTGGTCATGGTCCCAACGCTCATGGGCACCTCCTTACGACATGGTAAGGCGGGGCTCCCGGCTCTTCAACTCCCCGCCAGTTGACGGGCGGGAGCCGGTAGCGCAGGTGAACCTGTTCGAACGGTGACCTGGCTCCGGCGTCGCAGGATGCGAGCATGAGCAGGTGATCCTTCCGGTCGTGCGAGACCCGCGCCTCATCACGATTCGCCGCGGCGGCACGCTGACTGACTCGAATCACCAGTTGCTAGCGATCGTCGGCAACTCCCTGAAGGGATCCGCTCTCTCGTCCTTGAGGACCAGGCTCGGCGCAGCGAGATCTGTTGGAACGTCTTCACTGGGTAGTGGCCACTCCCCCGGCAGCGCGCTCGGCAGGAGAGCCTTACGGGATGAGCAGACAATCCCTTGGGAATCGTTGGGCCAGAGGGACATCGAACGTGGCCAGGCGCCCGCCGTGGTGTTTGGCCAAGGCGGCGAGATAGGTGTCGGTGACCTGGCGATAGCCGCGGACAGTGTCCAGATCCACGTCGAGATAGGTGAGGTCATCGGTCCAGAAGGCGCACCGCGGTGCTGCGCGGACTCCTGCGAGGACGGATGTAGCTGTCGACACGGCCTCACCGATTCGCACGAGGAACCTCACCAGGGCGCCTTCCACCACCGGCGACACCGCAAACGCCTCGACTGTCGCGAGCCAGTCACTGGCTCGCTCGTGGTGCTCGTGCTCGGCGATGGTCAGTGCGATGAGCGCATTCGCATCGAGCAGGAACGTCGTCACTGCTCATCCAGGAGCACGGCAACCTCGTCGCTGGTGATGACCCGACCCAAGGACAGCACCGGTAGTCCGGAACGCGGGTCGGCCTTGAGCACCAGGGGTTCATCGAGTTGAGCCAGGCCTCGCATCGTGAGGTCCGCGATGACGGATGACAGCGATGCACCTCGTCGGCGGGCCAGGTCCGTGGCGCGACGGTGGACGGCAGGAGGGAGGTCGACGGTTGTCCGCATTCTTGCATCATAGATGATGCAGATACGATGCAGCCGCGATGTAGTCCGACCAAAGCAGGCTCCTTCCCGCGCTGTATCAGCGAGCCCGGTAGCGACCTCCTTCCTCACACAGATGAAGCGGCGCGCGTGCGCCCGTCACCGAAGGAGAAGCCAGGCCGCCCGCGAGACCACCGTGGTCCTGCACAACCAGACTCCCCAAGACCTGCACCGCGTCGCGCTGGGCCTGGACCACGGAGAGTGGACCACCCAGCCGCCGGAAACGATCGCTGCTTGGCAGACCGTCACCTTCAAGTCCGAGTCGGACGGCATCGGCACCGGCACCGAGGCATGGGCGAACTTCCGGATCGGCCAGAGCGCCGACCAGCTCAACCTGCACTGGGCAAACCCATTCACCGGGCTCAACAGGTACGCCCAGAGCGTCTCCGGACCGTGGGGGGTGTACTTCTCCGGAGGCAAGGGTGACCAAACGACAGTGGAGTACTACTTCATCGACAGCGACCGCCACGCCATCCCAAACTACCGCCCATCCCGTTTTGGCTTTCAGTTCGGCAACCAGTGGCCGAGCATCCACATCACGTCGGTCGACCTTCCGGGCGGCACGTCACTCCCGATCGGCGACGCCTCGATGGGCATGTGCGGCGGCATGGCGTTCGCCTCGCGGGACTACTACGACTTCGGCAGCGAAGCGCCTCGGCAGAACACGAACCCGACCGGCGAGGGCGACCCGCTCTTCGACTACATCGTCCGGCGCCTTGCGGCGAGCCTCAACCCCGGCGACGTCGCCGACTTCATCAAGTTCGCCAGCCCGCATTACCCGGACACCGACGACCTCACCGGTGAGGGACGCAACTGGCACATGGCGCGGGTGGCCTTTCCCGGCATACGGAATGTCATCGACAGCGGACACCCCTGCCCGATCGGGATCATCACGGGGTCGCTGTTCAATCCGGCTCATCTGGGCCACCAGGTGCTCGTCTACGGCTACCAGCTGCAGAACCAGTTGCTCACCCTGTGGATCTACGACCCGAACAGTCCATCCAACGACAACGTGACGATGACCCTGGACATCTCCAATACCCGAGACCACCTGATCGGCGTCGCCCACAACCTCAACCTCGCCGGCAACCCGCCGATCACGTGCTTCTTCACTCAGAGCTACGACACCCGATTCCCCGTCGGCTGGATCGATGGCGGCGGACCAGGCACCCATCGAGCGACGGGCGACACGATGCCGCCGCACACCGGGATCCTCGAGGGAGAACAGATCACCTCGACGAACGGCCACTTCCACCTCACGCACCAACCCGGTGGCAACATCACGTTGACGTGGGATCAGGGTCAGTTGTGGGAGTCCGGCAGCGGCGGCAACGGTGGCGGCACGCTCATCATGCAAGCCGACGGCAACCTGGTCCTCTACGGTCGCGACGGGCGCGCCGTGTGGGCGACGGGCACCGACGGCAACAACGGCGCCCACCTGATCATGCAGGACGACGGCAACGCGGTCATCTACGCGGCATCGGGCCAAGCCGTCTGGGCGAGAAACACGGTGACGGCGCTGCCTCGGCTGCCCGATGTGTCGATCGTCAAGCCAAATGTCCTCAACCCGGAGGTGGCAGCGACGATCGAACGACTCACCACCAAGGCAGACAGGTCGGACGGGTCCGGCGGCGGACACCACTTCGACACGATCTAGCCGGTCCAGCCAGCTGACCGGCCGAGCCAAGACTCAGCGCGGAGTCACCCACATGGTGATGTCGGCGTGGACGACCACCATTCCCCGCGGATCGGTGACGTCCACGCCGACGACTACGTCCCGTGACTCCCCCGCGTCGAGCTGAGCCAGTGGCTCTACCGTCGCGACCGCCGTCAGGGTGCCCCGCGCCTTGGCCTGATAGGACACCGTCATCCCCTTGGGAATCCATCGGTGGCTCTCCGGCAACGAGACATCGATGGTCGTCCCGGCGGCCAGCTCGGCGAGGTTGCAGCAGGCGATCGCGTGAACAGTGCCGATGTGGTTGTGCACCCCCCACCAGTCCCGCATGCGCACCTCTCCCCTGCCGGGCTCCAGCGCGACGAAGCTCGCCCCGATGGTCCGGAAGTAGGGCGCCTTCATCGACACGGCAGCGCTGAAGATCGCCTTGCCGAGCGGGCGCGGAGCCAGGGTTTCATACGTCCGTTTGATCAGCGAAGCACTCACACCCCCATTCTCTCTATCCCCGCAATCGGGTGAGAATGGGCCGGTGACGGAGTGGGACCAGCGTGCACGCGCGGCGGCGGATTCGGTCCGTCGCCTCTTCGGGCGTCGCCTGCTCGGTATGCCGTTCACTCACCTCGCGCGCGTCGACCACCCGGTGAGTCGACCCGTTTTCGGACCGTGGAACTACTGGTGGCAGGCGCACTACATCGACGCGCTCGTCGATGAGTCGATTCGGGAGCACGCGCGCGGCACCGACGCCCTGGCCCGGCACGCGCGTCGGCTGGCCCAGCGCACCCTGGTGAGCGTCGGCATCCGCAATGTCGGACGCTTCACCAACGCCTACTACGACGACATGGCCTGGATGCTGTTGGCGGCCCACCGTCTGGAGATGCACGGAGCCACCCATGGTCCACTCCCCCGCGGCACCCGTGCGCACGCTGGCCGAGCCCTGCGCCGCACCATCAGCCGGGGCGACACGCCCGACCTCGGAGGCGGGGTTTTCTGGAACACCGCCCACGACTTCAAGAACCTCCCGGCGACCGGGCCCTGGTCGCTCTTTCGTGCTCGGATCGGGGATCTCGCACGTGCGGAGGCGCTCATCGACTGGTCCTACACCCACCTGCACGACCCGAGCACGGGGCTCCTTCAGGACGGCATCGAGATCGATCCGGACGGCGGCACTCGCCGCACCCCCCATATCTTCACCTACAACCAGGGCACCGTCCTGGGCACCCTCACCGAACTCGCAACTCGGGGACACCGCGAGTCGGCCGCCCGGGCCACCGATCTGGTCGCCTCGGTGCACGCCCACCTCACCACCGACGCGGGTGGCCGGCTCGCCCTGCGCACCCACGGCGACGGCGACGGCGGGCTCTTCACCGGCATCCTCGTGCGCTACCTCGCGCTCGCGGCCCGGTCCCCCGCGCTGCCGTCCGCAACTCGGGAGGTCGCGGCCCGGCTGGTGCGCGACAACGCCCACCTCCTCTGGGATGGTCGCGAATCACGTTCCATGTCAAAGACATTGGGTATGCCGTCCAGCCAGGTCACGGTCTTCTCCCCCGACCCAGCCGCGCCGGCCCGCGAAAGCCAGCCACCCGGCATCCCCATCGAGCTATCCACCCAACTGCAGGCCTGGACCATCCTGGAGGCGGCGGCGTCACTCAGCGAGTGACGACTGCCCCCAGGTCCCACGCGACGACGACATTGCGGGTAGACGCCTGACTGAGGTCGGTGGGCTGGAGGCAGCCGATGGTGAGCAACCGACCCGGGATTGGGGCCGTGCCCCACACCGAGGTGTCGTTGGCCAGGCCGCCGTCCTTGGTCGGGGTGTGGAAGCTCACGGCCCGATAGACCAGCCAGCGCTGACCGGAGGCTTCGGTGCGGACCCACAGCTCGTCGCCCTGGGACACCGCAAAGGCCTGCGTGCGCCAGTCGTAGAGGGCGTTGAAGGCGGCCGGTCCCTTGCGCCACGTGTGACCGGCCAGCACGGTGAGGTCAGCTGCGGAGGTGCCGGGCAACGAATAGGGCCGGTCCGGGGCGGTGTAGTAGCACGCGGTCTCGAGATGAGATCGGCCCGGGTCGAGCAGGCCGTTGACCACAGGACAGGGTGTCGTCGCGATCGGGATGCTGGTGCCAGTCTTGGGCAGGAACAGCTCCCGGGGGACCGACGGTGCGATCTGTGCCGCTTCGCCGGTGACCACTGACCCAGGGCTGGTCGTAGCTGTCGCGAGCGACGCGGTGGCAGCCGAGGTTGTCGCCCCACCATCCGTTGAGCCTAGGGACCCCGAGGGCGGGGCAATCGCGGACGCCTGTCCCGACGCGGTCACGGGGCTGACCGAACCGGCCGAGCCAGCACACCCGGTGAGCCCCACCGTCAGCGCCGCTGCCACCCCCGCGCCCCACGTGCCCAACAGCGATGGTATGCCGGTCCGCCGGGCCATCATCGCGGCGTCACCACATCATCACCACACGAGTACTCCGCCATTGCCCGGAGGCATCACCGGGCGTCGTCGACCCCGGTGTTGGCGCCGATCCCCCGACCGGGCGTCGCCTGCACGGCGCACCTCACACCGGCGTCGGCCGGCAACGGGAAGGCCAGCGGTGCCGTGGTGAGGTCAGACCAGGCGACCGCCACCGGGTCGACCAGGGTCGCGGTCCGGGTGCCGTTCGCCTCCGACCAACGGACCGTGGCCGTGTTGGCCGGCAGGGCGCCCGCCCAGGCGACATTGGTGGCGGTGCCGTCCGGGTTGCATGGGTCGCTCGTCGAGGGTGCGATTGGCTTGGGAGTGGTCACCCGTTCGTTGACGAGGTTGATCGTCGCCCGCAATGTGGTGGCGTCGTTGGTGACCGTCCAATCCCCCAACCCTGGCTTGAACAGGGTGCCGTCCAGCTCCACGCCCGTGAGGCCGGGCCGCAGCGCCGCCACGGCGTTCTGCTCGGTCCAGCCGCCGGGCCCCCGGCACACGAACGCGGGTCCAGTCCGCACGGCATACCCGATCGGGGCTGCCGTCTCGCGCAGCACGAGGCACTCGGTGATGGGGAGGTCCCAGCCGCCCACGCGAGGGATATCGGTGGTGTACGAGTCGCCCGAGGTGCCGACCTCGGTCATCCCCGGAGCGAACCACGGGTAGTCCTTGAGCGAGACGCAGGTGAGGTCGGGATCGCCGTCGAATTTGGAGCAGCTCCATCCGTCGAAGCTCCCGCCGGGCAGGAGCGCGCCGGTTGAATCGACCTTGTTGATCGTCATCGTCCCCGGGGATCCGCTGGCGCCGGCTGGGGCAGCTAGCGCGAGGGCCAGTCCGAGGCCGACGATCGCACCAACCCAGCGGCGCGCAGATGCTCGGCTAATGACGGTGTGCATGGTCTGAGGCCTCCCGACTCGAGTGGTGCCCCCCGGCGCCACCGCGGGACCAAGGTTACCCGGTGGCGACACCGGACGGCATACCCTGGGGGTATGCAGATGACCCAACTCGTCAACGATGCCGAGTCCATCATCACCAGCCCAGCGATCGGCTACGACCAGAAGGTGCGCCGCCTTGCCGCGCTGGCCGTGAGCGCGCTCCCTTACCCAGCCCTGTCAGCCGCGTGCCAGGAGGCGCTGGAGAAGCGTGTCATCTGCGACATGTTCGAGGGCAACCGGCCCTACACGCCTCGGTATGTGCTCCCCGACTACGCCAAGGCGTTGCGTCAGGGTGTCCGGCACTTGGAACTCGATCCGCCCCAAGACCTCGACGACGCGCTGTCTTTCCTCACGATCCTCTACGGCCATGTGCCGTCGGTCACGACGTATCCGGTCTACCTCGGCGATCTCGATGCGCTCCTGGAGCCCTACGTGCCTGCCGAGATGACTGATGAGCAACTCGACCGCACCCTCCGACGGTTCTGGATCCAGCTCGACCGCCTGCTACCGGACGCCTTCGTCCACACCAACCTCGGCCCGGCCGACGGTCGCGTCGTGCGATCGATCTTCCGGGTCGAGCGCTCGCTGCGGCAGGTCGTCCCGAACATCACCCTCAAGGTCGACGCCGACGTCACCCCCGACAGCCTCATCGAGGATGGCGTCCGCACGGTCTTCGTCACCGGCAAGCCGCACTTCGTCAACCACCCGATGATGGTCCGTGACCACGGCCCGGAGTATGCCGCGGTGAGCTGCTACAACTCGCTCAAGATCGGGGGCGGCTCGCACACGCTGACCCGGCTCAACCTCAAGGAAGCAGCCGTCCGGCAGGAGGGCGGCCTGGAGGAGTTCCTCGCGACCGGCCTGCCTCTGTGGGTCGAGCTGACCGCGGAGCTCATGCAGGCACGGATCACCTCGCTCGTCGAGGAACAGCACTTCTTCGCCGACCACTTCCTCGCCACCGAGGGCCTCATCGACATCGACCGCTTCTCGGCGATGTTCGGCATCTTCGGCCTGGCCGAGTGCGTCGCCGAGTTGCTGGCCCACGACGGGATCCACGATGCACGCTGGGGTCACGACACGCGAGCCAACGACGCGGCATACCGGATCGTCGAGCGCATCGCCGACCTCGTGGCTGCGCGCCCGCAGCCCTACTGCGCGGGCGGCGGCGGCGCGGCCTACCTGCACTCGCAGGGCGGGATCGACCTCGACGAAGGCGTCACGGCCGGCACGCGGATCCCGGTCACCGACGAGCCCGGCATGCGCGAGCACATCACGGCCTGCGCTCCGCTGCACACGCACTTCGCCGCGGGGATCAGCGACATCTTCCACGTCGACCAGACGGCCGTACGCAACCCGCAGGCCATGGTCGACATCGTCAAGGGCGCCTTCGCGGTCGGGATGCGCGACTTCACCTTCAACCTGGCCGACAACGAGTTCATCCGGATCACCGGCTACCTCGTGCGCAAGAGCGACCTCGTCGACATCGACGCGCATGGGGCGCGGCATGGCAGCGACTACCTCGCGGCCGGGTCCGAGCGCACGTTCCACCTCACCGACCGTGCCGTCAAGCGAGTGGGAGCCCATGAGCTCGCTCCGCGGCCTGGTCGCTGACACCCTCGAGTTCTCGGCGGTCGACGGCCCCGGCAACCGCTTCGTCGTCTTCCTGCAGGGGTGCACCTTCGACTGCCTGGCGTGTCACAACCCCTACACGATCAACCCGTGCGTCGACTGCGGCGAGTGTGTCGATCAGTGCCCTTCCGGCGCACTGACTCTCACGCCGAGTGGCGTGGTGTTGTGGAACCCGGACGAGTGTCTGCAGGGCGATCATTGCCACGCGGTATGCCGGTACGCCTCCTCCCCCAAGGCCCGTCACCTCGCGGTCGCTGACCTGATCGAGCGGATTCGCCCCGCGGCACCCTTTCTCTCCGGGGTGACCGTCTCTGGCGGCGAGGCGACCATGCAGCCGCACTTCCTCCGGGCCCTTTTCGACGGAATCAAGGCTGATCCGACGTTGCGAACGTTGACCTGTTTCGTGGACACCAACGGGGATGCGCCCTCGTCCACCTGGTCGCTCCTCGACCCGGTGCTCGACGGGGCCATGGTCGACCTCAAGTGTCTCGATCCGGCCATCCACGTAGAGATTACGGGAGCGGACAACACGCGCACTCTCGACTCGATCGTGCGGTTGGCGCAGGACGGAAAGCTCTATGAGGTGCGGCTGCTCATCCTGCCCGGCCGCAACGACGATCCCGAGCTGCTGACGGCCACCGGTGCCTGGTTGGCCGACATCGACCCGCGGCTGCGGATCAAGGTCATCGGGTTCCGCCGGCACGGCACTCGACCAAGCCCCATCCCCCTCGTCGAACCCACCCGCGAACACCTCCAGCGCTGTGCTGACCTGGTCGCGGCCCGAGGAGATTTCGTCGTCACCGTCGTCTGACGGCGCGGCGCACGGCATACCTGTCGGTGGGCTTGGAGAATGTGCCACTCTTGGCGCCCATGACCACCCCCGGCGGCAGCACCGCCTCACATCCCGCCCCGCCGGCCCCGCACACCTTCGTCGAGACGAAGGAGCAGCGGGCGTGGTACTGGTACGACTGGGCCAACTCGGCGTATGTCACGACCACCGCCACCGTGCTGTTTGCCCCGTATCTCACGTCCGTGGCGACCGAGGCAGCCTGCCCGGGGCTCCCGGACGGCGCCAAGTGCCTGACGACCCTGTCGGTGCTGGGGGTGCCGGTCGATCCGGGATCGCTGGCTGCCTACACCATCACAGTGTCGACGATCGTCTCGGCCATCTTCCTCATCTTCGTCGGCGCGATCGCCGACCGCACCACCCACCCGACCAAGCTCTTTGCTGGTTTCGCCTGGGTGGGGTCGCTGGCCGCCTCGGCGATGTTCCTCGTCACCGGCACCAACTGGGCGCTGGGCGTGCTGCTACTTATCATCGCCCAGGTATGCCTGGGGGCCTCATTGGTCATCTACGACTCGCTCCTGGTCCGCATCACGCCACCAGATGACCGCGACCGGGTCTCGTCAAAGGGGTGGGCGTTCGGCTACCTCGGTGGCGGTCTGCTTCTCGCGATCAACTTCGCGATGATCACCTTCCACGACAGCCTCGGACTGTCGTTGGGGATGACGACCCGGATCAGCTTGCTCTCGGCCGGCATCTGGTGGGCCGCCTTCACGCTCATCCCCGTCCTCGGGTTGCGTCATGTGGAGGGCACGGTGGCCGCGCCGGTGGATCGCAGCGCCGGGGTGGTCGGTGGCAGCCTGCGCCAACTGCGGGCGACCTTCCGCGACCTGCGCAATTACCCGCAGACGATGCTGTTCCTGCTGGCCTACCTCTTCTTCAACGACGGCATCCAGACGGTCATCGGCAACTCCAGCCTCTACGGCATCGAGGAGCTGGAATTTGCCCAGGGCACCGTGCTGGGGATCTTCCTGTTCGTCCAGTTCGTCGCGTTCATCGGGGCGCTGTTCTTCGGTCGGGTGGCTGGTCGGATCGGTGCCTGGCGCACGGTTCTTTACAGCCTCGGCGTGTGGACCGCCATCGTCGTGGTCGCCTTCTTCGTGCCGGCCAAGTCGTTCGTCATCTTCCTTGCGCTGGCCCTGTTCATCGGCCTCGTGCTCGGCGGCTCGCAGGCCCTGTCCCGCTCGCTGTACAGCCAGCTCATCCCCAAGGGCAAGGAAGCGGAGTACTTCAGCCTCTACCAGGCCATGGAGCGGGGCACGAGCTGGCTGGGCACTCTCATCTTCGGCTTGGTCCACCAGCTCACCCATTCCTACCGGTATGCCATCGTCGCCCTCGTCGTGTTCTTCATCGTCGGCGGGATCCTGCTGTCGCGGGTGGACATGCGCCGCGGCATCATTGAGGCCGGCAACGAGCTGCCCCGCGTCATCTGACTGGATCTGGTCACCCGCGCGCCCTCTGCATTGTCCGTAGCCCACGGGGTAAGGCAAGCCTTACCGGGAACAAGGCAACCTCGCAGGGCGTTCGAACGTCTAGCACGTGGGAGCCTGACCGCATCCAGGCGGGCCCACAGATCCAGGGAGGGACAGCATGGCAGACCGTTCACTACGCGGCACCCGGTTGGGGGCCTTCAGCATGGAGACCGACGTCGGGGTCGTCCCGAGCGAACGCCAGCTGACCACCTACGTCTGCCCACAGGGCCACCGGATCGAGCTTCCGTTCAGCATCGAGGCCGACATTCCCCCCACGTGGGAGTGCCGGTGCGGTGCCACGGCGCTGCTGCTCGGTGGCGGCGAACTGCCCGAGGCCAAACCGGCCCGCCCTGTCCGTACCCACTGGGACATGCTCCTAGAGCGGCGCTCTATCCCGGAGCTGGAAGAGCTTCTCGAAGAGCGGCTGACCCTCCTGCGCGAGTCCCGAGGTGAGAAGCCGCGGCGCCGCAGCGCCTGATCCTCCCGCGTCAGAGGGGCCCGACCACGACGGTCGGGCCCCTCTGTCGTTCACGCGTGGGCGCCGCTTACCGATCGACGATCTCGCCCGGCACCACACCGTCGTTGTATGCCGTGCCGCCCCCCGCCGGGCCACCTCCAGTCGGGCCACCCACGACCAGGCCGAGCAAGCGGCGCTGGATGACGGCAGCGAGGATCGGGCGGGTCAGGGCCCGAGTGAACGGCAGGACGAAAAAGAAGCCGGCGATATCGGTGACGAAGCCCGGGGTGAGCAGCAGCGTGCCGCCCACGAGGACCAACGCGGCGTCGGTGAGCTCGCGGGACGGCATACGGCCGCTGCGTAGCGCGGTCGCGAGCGCATTCCACGCTCGGGAGCCTTCGCGGCGCACCAGCCACGCTCCGAGCGCCGATTCGAAGAGCAGCAGACCGACGGTCGGCCAACCCCCGATGGTGCGGCCCACCGCGAGGATGACCGCGATCTCCAGCATCGGAAGAAGGAGCAGAGCGAGCAGCAGCCACCCGCTCCAGCGCATCCGCCACCGTCCCGTGGACGTCACTCGCTGTGCCATGTGCCCTCACGGCGGCGGCGGTTAACCTCGGCAGCCAGCCCCCGGAGTTGGCCCACCCGGTGGGCCACACCGGCCTTGCCGACGTTGACGAACGCTTCCGAGACGATGTTGCCGCTCATCTTCGACTCGCCGATCTCGCGCTCGACGAACTCGATGGGCACCTCGACCGCGCGCAAGCCGGCTCGCACGAGAGCCACCGTCATGTCGACCTGGAAGCCATACCCGGCGGAGCTCACCGAATCCAGGTCCATCGCGCGCAGCGCTGAGGTGCGGTAGACGCGGTAGCCGCCGGTGGCGTCGTTGACCGGTAGCCCGAGCATGAGCTTGGTGTAGATATTGGCGCCGACGCTGAGGGCCTTGCGATGCGCGGGCCAGTTGACCACCGAGCCACCGCGCACCCAGCGCGCCCCGATGACGAGGTCGGCGTCGCGGGCGGCCTCGAGCAGGGCCGGCAACTGCTCGGGCTGGTGACTACCGTCGGCGTCCATTTCGACGGCCGCGTCGTAGCCACGCTCCAGCGCCCACGCGAAACCAGCCTTGTATGCCGCGCCGAGGCCTTGCTTGCCAGGTCGGTGCAGGACGTGCACCTGAGGGTCAGCAGCAGCCAGGCCGTCGGCGACCGCCCCGGTGCCGTCGGGCGAGTTGTCGTCCAAGACGAGGATGTCGGCAGACGGCACGCTGGCGCGGACTCGCCCGACGATCCGAGGCAGGTTGTCCTTCTCGTTGTAGGTGGGGATGAGGACGACCACACGGTCGAGCGGTGCACGCTCGGAACGGGTCATGAGAGCGGGATTTCCTTTCCGGATCGGCGCCCCCAGAGCGAACGCGCCAGTAACAGCAGCGCCGCGGCGCCCCCCCAGTATTCCGGTGCGGCACCCACCATCGTGGCGAGGGTGCGCGACCCGCGTAGCGGCAGGTCGGCATCGAGGGCGGCTGAGGTGAAGAGCGCGGTGGGCGAGATGAGGGAGCCATCGGGCCGGATCAGGGCACTGACTCCGACCGTCGACACATGCACCACCGAACGGCCATGCTCGATCGCCCTGATCCGGGAGATCGCCAGTTGCTGCACCGATTCGTTGCTGTATCCGAAGGTCGCATTGTTGGTCTGCACCAACAGCAGGGTCGAACCCTCGTCGACATTGGCGCGGACCAGGTCGTCATAGGCCACCTCGAAGCAGATGCTCGGGCCGGCGAGGATCCGCGGTCCGCCCGGACGCTGCATCTCGAACAGCGCCGGACCCGGCCCGGTGGCCATCCCGACCCGCAACAGGTCCACCGACGCGCTGAGCCGACGATAGAAGTCGCGATGGGGGATGTATTCGGCAAACGGCACCGGGTGCTGCTTGACGTAGGTGTCCGTGATGCCCACCTCCGGGCGATACACGACGCTGACGTTCGCGATCTCGTCCGGGCGCTCAAAGAGGGCCCCGAGCACGATCGGCACCCCGGCTCGCTGGACCGCCGTCTGGATGACTCCCCCGGCGTCGAGGTTCTGCACCGGATCGATGTCTGAGGCGTTTTCCGGCCACACCACGAGGTCAAGGGGCGGCGCTCCGGCGGCATCGCGTCGCGTCAGCGCTGCCAGGGTCTCCCGGGCGTGGTTGTCCAGCACCGCACGCCGCTCTGCGTTGAAATCCAACCCAGGCCGAGGCACATTCCCCTGGATCGCCAGGACCCGCGCACTCGGACCGTCCACCGGCAGCGGGACGAGCAGTCCGGCACCGACCAGCAGCAGGGCCGGGACGGCATACCGCCGCAGGGCAATCCGAGCCGCGGGATCGGGTGTCGCGTCCGGAAGCCCGGTCGCGGGCTGCCGGCGCTTTCGCCAAGCCGGGTATGCCGTGCGCGCACCGACCGCGAGTAGCGCTCCGACCAGTGCAGTGACGAAGGTGACCAACGGTGCGCCCCCGACAGCCGCCAGGTGACCCAACGGTGAGTCGGCCTGGCTGAAGGCCAGGCGAACCCACGGGAAGCCGCCGTAGGGGGTGCGCCCGCGCAGGGCCTCCTGGACGACCCAGGCCAGGGCGATGCCGAGCGCAGCAATCCATCCCACTCGACGGCTCAGCAGCCCGCTGAGCCACCCTTGGAAGCCGAAGTAGAGGGACTGCAGGACCGACAGACCCAGCCAGGGGATGACGCCGAGGAAGTCGGTGCCCGCCCAACTGAGCGTCGGGACGAAGAAGACCAGTCCGGTGACCATGCCCACCGTCCAGCCGACGCGGGCGCGAGCCCCCATGGTGGCGATCGCGGCGAAGGCGACGCCCACCGGCGCCAACGGCCAGATGCCGTATCCCGGGAAGGCCAGGGTGAGGCAGATTCCGCCCAGGACGGCCGAGACGAGGCGGGCGGGCAGGGTCATCGGACCACTGTAGAGGCGGTTACAGCAGCGCCCGTGCCGCACTTCGGACCAGCCGCCGGCACGCGGGCTGCGAGCCCCCCAGCTGTTGTCTACTGCGCGTCACGGGCACTGCTGAGGTTCGCCACTGTCCGACCCGGACAAGGACCCCGACCGGCATCCGCGAGCCTGGTTTGACGGGATGCGTCCGCTCCCGGCTATGACCACGGTGCCGGCCGTTGCCAAGCCCTGACAGACAGCCACCCGGCGAACAACCGCGTCCCAACCTACCCACCCGAGCCAAGCTGTCAACCGGCCGTTGACCTGCGTGAACGTGCGTTTTCGCAGGTCACACCGGGCGATATCGCGGAGCATTCGCGCAGGTGAATTCTGCGCCCTTCGGCGTGTCGGAAGGCGACACGCCGACGATGTCTCAGCGGGTGAAACGCCGTCCTGCGGGGCCGGACAACCCATCCAGACCCAGCCGTACCACCTGTCCCGTCAGCCTCTCGACGGGACGACGACGACCCCGGTAGCGGTCGTCGCGAGGATCGGGGGCGTGAGCACGGCGGCACTGGATTCCAGCGGCGAACCCGTTCCACGGCATACCACTCGAACCGCGAAATCGATCTCGCGCGAGCGCCGCCCGACCCGGGTGAGCGTGGCCTCGATCTCGATGACATCACCTGCGCGCACCGGGGCGAGGAACTGCACGTCCGAGTAGGACGCGAAGAGCCCTTCGTCGCCGTCCGAGCGGATGCACAACTCGGTCGCCACATCACCGAACGCGGCGAGGGAGTAGGCACCGTCGACGAGGTGACCGGCGTAGTGCGCGTGGCTGTAGGGGACGTAGCGGCGGTGGACGACTCGCATCCCCGCCTCGGGCATGGTGCTCACGAGGGATCCTTCCGGGACGAGCGCTGCACGAGCGCGTGGACAAGATAGCTGGCGACGTCGCCTGGCGTGGTGCCACGGCCGAAGATCCGGTCGACTCCGAGACGCAACTCCGAACCCTCCTCGAAACGGGGTCCACCAGCGACGAGCAACGGCACCTCGCCAGCTGGATACGCCTCGCGGAACGCCGCCGACATCTGGGTGGTGTTATGGATGTGGGCGTCCTTCTGGGTGACGACCTGGCTGATGAGGACGGCATCGGCCTGCTCGCTGCGCGCCGCTCGCACCAGGTCGGGCACCAGCACCTGGGCACCGAGGTTGACGACGTCGAGCTCGGTGTAATACTCCAGGCCCTTCTCGCCGGCGAAGCCCTTGATGTTGAGGATCGCGTCGATGCCGACGGTGTGGGCGTCGGTGCCGATGCATGCGCCGACGACGATCAGTTTGCGCCCGAACCGCTCCCGGATCGCGGCATTGACCTCGTAGGGCGTCAGCAGCGGGTAGTCGCGCTCCTGGACCGTGACCTGGGACATGTCGACGAGATGGTTGGACGAACCGTAGACGACGAAAAAGGTGAAGTCAGGCCCGATGGGCTTGGCGTGGACGACGAGCGCCGGCTCCATCCCCATCTTCTTGGCCAACTGCAGAGCGGCTCCCTCGGCGCGCTTGTCGTGCGGCAGCGGCAGCGTGAAGGACACCTGGATCATGCCGTCGCCGGTGGTGTCGCCGTAGGGGCGGACGATCTTGGGGGTGGTGCGCCGCGGCGTCTCGGTGAGGTGCTTGCGGTTGCTCATCAGTGCTCCCCTCCCGTGGTGCCGTCGAGGATGTCCAGGGCCGGGTTGACGTAGCCTTCGGCGCCCTCGGCTCGACGGAACACCCCGTCCAGACCCTTGCCCCGGTCCGGCGGTCGCTTCATCAGCCCGAAGGTCCCGTCGGCGATGGCTCCCAACAGCGGCGGGTATGCCGTGCCACTCCCCTGGCCGGCTGCCCCGGAGTGCTGGCCGGTGATGCGTTCCAGCAGCGCGACCGCCTCGTCGAGCACCACTCGCGCGCGATTCTGAATGAATCCGTCGCGTGGCGGAGCGAAGTCCTCGGCCATCCCGCCCGCCGCATCGAGCACATAGCGGACGTTCTGTAGGGCCAGGTCGCGGTCGGAGAGGAAGGGCGTCACGACGGCCTCGGTCATCATCCCGACCAGGAGGATTCCTTGGCCGGTGAGGGCGCCGGCCAGGTTGAAGAAGCCGTCCAAAAGGTAGCCGCGGAACACGTCACCGGTCATGTGCTTGGTGGGTGGCATCCACTTGAGCGGGGCGTCTGGGAAGAGGGTGCGGGCCAGCAGCGCGTGTGCTAACTCAAGCCGGAAGGATTGGGGCACCGCCGGATCGATCTCGAAGGCGTGGCCCAGTCCGAGCTGCCAGTCGGCCAGTCCGGCCTCCTTGGCGAAGTACTCGTTGAGCAGCTGGCTCACCGTCACGGTATGCGCCGCATCGACCGCGTCCGCGGTGGTGAGGTAGTTGTCCTCGCCGGTGTTGATGATGATTCCGGCGCGCGCGTGGATCTGCCGGCTGAACCGCTGATCAACGAAGGTCCGGATCGGGTTGATGTCGCGGAAGAGGATGCCGTACATCGAGTCGTTGAGCATCATGTCGAGGCGCTCGAGCCCCGCGAGGGTGGCGATCTCCGGCATACAAAGACCCGAGGCGTAGTTCGTCAGTCGGACGTAGCGCCCCAGCTCGCGGCTCGTGTCGTCTAGAGCCGCCCGCATGAGGCGGAAGTTCTCCTGGGTCGCGTAGGTGCCCGCGAAACCCTCGTGAGTGGCGCCCTCGGGCACGTAGTCCAGCAGCGACTGCCCGGTCGATCGGATGACCGCGATGACATCGGCGCCCTCCCGGGCGGCTGCCTGGGCTTGTGGGATGTCTTCGTCGATGTCGCCGGTGGCGACGATGAGGTAGATCCACGGGGTGCGGGGAGCGTCGCCGAGCTCGGCAATGAGGGCGTCACGGCGCCGACGCTGGGCGTCGATCCGCGCCATACCTGCCTCGATGGCGACCGTGGCGGCGGCTCGCGCCGCAGTGCGGGCCGAGGCGGTCGGCAGGCGGAAGCTCACCGATCCGGCAGCAGCCCGCTGGGCCAGGGTGAGCAGGTCGGGCGCTTGCCCCTCGGCCAAGGCATCCCACACCGGCAGAACGGCGCCGTGTTCGAGGCCCACTTGCTGGCGGACCGAGTCGACCAGATGGTTGACCCAGGGTTCACCGTCATGATCGGCTCCACCCAGTCCGGCCAGGCGCAGGGTGGCCCGCTCGACGGAGACCGTCGTGTGGTTGCGGGCCAGGGTGACGACCGGTGCCCCGGCCTGGGCAGCCAGCTGGCGCGCCCGGTCCATGGTGGCCTGGTCGAGGTCGAGCAGACGGCTGAAGGAAGTCACGTTCTTACTCTAGCGATCTGCAAGATCTGTTGCCAGAGCGGCAGAATGCCGCAAGATCCGCAGGCTTGGCCCCGGCTGTGCGGACCATGTTCTTCGCCTACCCGAGGAGACACAAACGGGGTGGGGCGAGCTCCCCGTTGCTCGCTCCACCCCGCTCTGGCACCCGTCTCCCCCCGGGGACGGCGCCGTGGTGCCCCCTGATATCCCCTGGTCCCCACTCCCCCTCGATCCCCCCAGGCCGCTCCCCTCAGATCTGCCCGGGTCCTGCTTACCGCTCACTGCCGTCCGCTCCCGTACCCCTATCGCTGGGGCCCCACGGCATACCCACTCACTCGGTATGCCGGGTGGCCCGTCGCTGCTCCGGGAGCTCGATGTGCCCGTCTGCGATCGCTGCCCGTAGCGCATCCCCTGGGCTGCGTACGTCGATCCCCGCCTCTCGATACCGGGCGCAGGCCCGGTTGAGGTAGGTGACCACGGTGGCCATGGTCACCGGCGGTCGCATCAAGGCACCCACCGACTTGCGTGGAACGCCGTCGGCGAGCAACGCCAACACCTCGATCTCCCGAGGTGCCAACGACACGGTGAGCTCCGGATCGGTCACGAGCACGAAGGCCAGGTCGCTGGAGACGGACGGCTCCCCTGCCGCCGCAGTCCGCACGACTGACACCACGTGGTCGATCGGATCCGACTTCAATGCCAGCCCGAGGGCGCCCGCCTTCATTGCTCGTCGGATCGGCACAGGCCTCACCTCAGAGGTCAGCAGCACGACAGCCGCCCCGCGGCGGCGCAGTGCTGTGATGCTCTCGGCCGGGTCGGACCCATCTCCGAGATGCAAATCGAGCATGACGACATCGGGTGGTGCTGACAGGCCGTCCAGCGCTGTCACCGCGTCCCCCCACGTCGACGCGGTCCCCACAATTTCCAGCTCGGGAGCCTGCCGTGCCACCAGTGCGAGAATGCCCTCGACGACGACCGGGTGGTCGTCGATCGCGAACACACGGGTGGCCACGGACAGCAATGTTCGTGGCGTCGCGCTGGCTACGTCCAGTCCTCAGTTTCGACGACAGGCCCAGCCAGACGCCTGACGGCATGCAGATGAACTCCCGAATGGCTGACATCCCAGGTCGAGGGGAGCATGCTCACCAGCGCAGCGGAGGTCGACCCGGACACGGCCAGGCTCACCCGACGTCCGAGTGCGCCACGCATGGCGGTCAGCGTCACGTCCTGCGCGTCGACGTGGGGCGTGTCAAGGAGGATGTCGAGAGCGTCCGTCGCGGCGTCAGCCATCCCCCCGTCCCAGCCTCCGACACCGCGCAGGCTCACCGTCCAGCCCCGCTCTCGCAGTCGCCACACTCGAAGGCGCACCTCGGGCACGTCGCCCACGGTGAGCTCCTCGCGGAGGTCGCGTTCGAGGATGCTCGCCGAGCGCTGCAGGTCTGTCGCCGATCGATCGGACGCCGGTGCGGAGAGCAACTGTCGAAAGAACTCCATGAGCAGGGTGGCGCGCTGTGCCAACCGCATCCGCAACTGGGCCTGCAGCTCGGTTTCCCGGACCTCAGCGGCACTGGAGAGCCCCAATTCGTGTTCCGCTGCGAGGATGGCCCAGGCAAATCGGTCAAGGCTCATCCGCACTACGATGCCGAGGGTGGCGCCCATGATGGGAGCCGTCAGCGCGGGCGCCAGAGCCTGCCACTGGGCGGCCTCGGTCGCGACCTGGGCGACCACGAGGACTCCCAGCGCGGTCAGGACCGCCCATCCCAGCAGTGGCTCGCGCAGCGGCCGGAAGAGGGTCAACGCCGAACACAGGAACGACGCCCCCGACATGAGCCAGAAGAAGGACGTCGCCACGGTGGGGGGTGTGAGCGACAGACCGTTGACCACCAGCGCGACGGCCCCGGTCAACATCGTCACGACCGAGCCGACCAAGCCCAGCCGCCCGGCGATGCCTCGGGCGATCGCCCAGCCGCCGAGACCGACGACAGCAGCACTCGCGACGGTCACCGCTGCCGGCCAGCGCAGATGGGGGGCCAGCCACAACGCGTACCACAGGTTGGCGAGGATCAAGGGGACGAGAATGACCGAGATGCGCGGAAAGACCAGGGGGGCTGCTCCCGCCGAAAGCCATTGGCCGTATGCCGCAGGGGTGCCCGGGTGCCAGGTGATCCGGACCAGGGTGCCCGCGCCCGAACGCGAAACGATGTCCACCGTCCCCCCAACATCGGCAAGGCGGCGACGTATCGACGACTCGATTCCGAGGCCCGCGTCCGCCTGGCTGTCGAACCCCACCCCGTGGTCTCTGACCAGCACGTGCACGGTGCCCCCATCGAGGCCCACCGTGACACTCGCGTGGTCCACGCCCGCATGGCGCACGACATTGCGCAGCGCTTCACGCACTGCCGCCTGGATCGCCCGGGCCGCCGTGGGGGGAACCCAGAGCCGTTCCGACCCGCGCAGCGAGACCGAGAGAGGGCTTTCCCGGCATACCTCGGTGAGAAGCGTGAGCAGACCGTCCTCAGGAGCCTCGAGGCGCAGGCGTGACCGGAGCGGCGCAAACCAGGGGGCCTTCTCGCCCCGCCACTCCGACGCGGCCTGGACGCCAGCATCCCGCGGGCCGTCGAGCTGCGTCCCGGAGGTGCGCTCCAGCACGGCGAGGGCGCGTTGCGCGGCGACCGTGACATGACTCGGTGGGATGGCTCCACCTTCCATGGCGACGGCGCGCAGGCCGTAGAGGATCTCGTCATGGACGAGCCGATCAGCCTCCTGGGCCGACGCGACCTCCGCTTCGCGCGCTGCAGCCTCGCCACGGGCAGCCCGAGCCAAGGCCTGGGTGCGGTCGGTGAAGCGCGCTGCATCTAGCGCCAATCGCGTGCCGACGAGCGCAGCGATCGCCATGGCGACTAACTGCCCAGTGGAGGAGGCGACGATCTCGAGTCGATCGAGTTCGGGGATTGCCGGATCCGGACGCCAGATGATCCACCGCAGCGTCGCGTTCGTCGCGATGAGCACTACCGCTGACACCCATCTGCGTTGGGCGTGGCTCAACGCCGAGAAGGCGAACGCGGCGATGGTCCACTGGGTGGGCCACCACGACACCGATCGGGGGTCGAGTGGTTCGGTGACGGGCACCGCGATCACCAAGCCGACGCTGAGCGTGATGGTGACGAACCACAGAGCGTGTCCGCCCCGTCGACGCCGGACCACACACCAGACCTGGGCCAGCGAGGAGACGGCCACCAGGGTCAGGCCGACCACGATCTGCCATCCGTGCGCGACACCCTCCGGGATGCGGTGGACGGCCGCGACGAGGGCGCTCGTGCCCGTGACGACGGTGACGGCCCAAATGACCACGACGCCGCGGGCCAACGTGGTGACCGCCGCTGCCGCCCAGCCGCGGTCCTCGGGCTCGCCGATGTCGCCGGTGACTGGTGCGAGAACGGCGAGGATGCGCCTCGACAGCGCAGCGAAACTCGACATGAGCAGAGAAGTCAGCGCGCCAGCGCGCGAATGGCCAACTCGTAGCCGTAGGCCCCGAGCCCGATGATGACCCCGCGCGCCACCGGCGAGACGTAAGACTGGTGCCGGAACGCCTCGCGGGCATGGACATTGGACAGGTGCACCTCGATGACGGGGACCTGGGCACCCTCGATGGCATCGCGGATCGCGACCGAGGTGTGGGTATAGGCCCCCGGGTTGAGGACGACCCCGATCAGCGATCCGGTGCGGACGGCGGCACCGGCCTCCTGCAGCCAATCGACGAGGACGCCTTCGTGATTGGTCTGGCGCACCTCGACGGTCCACCCGAACTCGGCCGCCACCCGCTCGCACTGCTGACCGATGTCAGCGAGGGTCTGGGAGCCGTAGATCTCCGGCTCGCGCGTGCCCAGCAGGTTGAGGTTGGGTCCGTTGAGGACGAGCACCGCAGGCATGGCCCGATGGTATGCCGTGCCGCCGGACGCTGCTATTCCAGGCGGCCCTCGAACAGTCTGCGGACATCGGGCGTCGCACGGAGTAGATCCGTGGCGTAGGCCGCATGTCCGGGGACGTAGCCGTTGCCGACGAGCATCCGCACATCGGCGGCCAGCCCCTCGGCTCCCAAGGCGGCCGCGGCGAAGTTGGTCGCCATGGAGAAGAAGATGATCGTCCCCCCGTTGGCGGTCGACAGGATCGCCGGCTGCTCGCAGCCGGGCACGTCGACGCAGACGACCGTGATGTCACAGGGGCCGCCAGCGCTGGTCACTGCCTCCAGCAGTCCCAGCGGAGAACGAGCGTCGGCGATGACGACGCGGTCGGCCAGGTTGGTGGACCGGAGCAGCTCGGCCTCGGCCTGGAAGGGCACGACTCCGACCAACCGGCCGGCGCCGCTGGCCCGGGCCGCGGCGAGGGACAGCGATCCCGACTTGCCCGCTCCCCCGAGGACGAGCACCGACGGCGGTTCGGGTGAACGGACGGCATACTCGCCGACGACGCGGGCCACGAGCGCGGGCGCGCCGCAGACGTCCATGACCATGAGCGCGAGGCGCGGGTCGAGGTCCTCCGGCAAGACGGCTGCGATGCTGCGCTCGAAGAGGATGGCGTGGCCGGCTGCGGGGACCTGCTCACTCAGCCCGTCCCACCGCATCAGTGCGTCGCTGATGTGCAGGGGGGTGAGCGACAGCGAGACGAGGGTGGCGACGCGCTGCCCAACCCGCAGGCCGAGTGGGTTGTCCGGCCCGACCTCTGCCACGGTGCCGATGAGCATCCCGCCGGAGCCGGTCACGGGGTTTTGCATCTTGCCGCGCTCGGCAACGATGCTCAGCACGGCTGCGCGGACCGCTGCACCGTCCACACTGCCGTCGGCGCGACGGTGGGCGTCGGCCAGTTGACGGTAGGAAGCCGCGTCGAGATTGAGGGTGTCCAGGTCGATGCGCACCTCGCTGGGCCAGATTGTCGCCCTGGAGTCGAGTCGTCGGGCGGCCTGGGGCAGGGTGATCTGGTCGCCGGTCGGGTCGAGCACTCGATGCAGGCCAACCGGCGACGCGACGGGTGGTGCGACGGCTGAGGTGTGCGAAGCGGCCGGCGCCACGTCGGGCATGCTGTTCATTCTCTCCCCTAGTCGGTGTTGGGGCGCAGATCTTGCCGTCAGAAGGTGGCAGGACCGCAAATCTTCCTCTATTCTGCCACTATGAGCCCAGTTTTGGAGCAGCCTTACCGCTATCAGCAACGTGAGCTTGTCGAGCCCGACTGGACCCGGCTGCCCGGCTGGGCCCAGGTCACCGCCGCGCAGTGGCAAGACGTCCAGTGGCAGCGCAGTCACTGCGTCAAGAACACCAAGCAGCTCCGCGAGGTCATGGGCGACCTGCTGTCGGATGACTTCTATGCCGACCTCGAGCGAGACCAGGCCGAGCGTGCCACCATGTCGATGTTGCTGCCTCCGCAGATGCTCAACACCATGGTGCCCGCGACCGATGACGCCGGAATGCCCTCTGCTGGAACCGAATTCACCCAGGCGTTCTACGCCGACCCGGTGCGCCGCTACATGCTGCCGGTCTTCTCCGACCGGCGCACCGACTGGCCTTCCCACCCCAAGGCCCAGCGCGACAGCCTGCACGAGCACGACATGTGGGCAGTCGAGGGGCTCACCCACCGCTACCCCACCAAGGTGCTGGCCGAGCTGCTCCCCACCTGTCCGCAGTACTGCGGCCACTGCACCCGGATGGACCTCGTCGGCAACTCGACCCCCCAGGTGACCAAGCTGAAGTTCCTGGGCAAGCCGGCCGACCGGCATACCGCCATGCTCGACTACCTGCGCGCCACCCCGACGGTCCGCGACGTCGTGGTCTCCGGTGGCGACGTGGCCAACCTGCCCTGGAAGAACCTCGAAGCCTTCCTCGACCAGTTGCTCGCCATCGATTCGATCCGCGATATTCGCCTGGCCACCAAGGCCCTGATCGGGTTGCCGCAGCACTGGTCGGCGCCTGATGTCGTCGAGGGCATGGGTCGGGTCACCGCCACCGCCCGCGCTCGCGGCGTGCACGTGGCCATCCACACCCACGCCAACCACGCCAACAGCATCACCCCCTCGGTCGCCCATGCCGCCAAGGTGCTCATGGAGGCGGGGCTGTTCAACATCCGCAACCAGGGCGTGCTCCTGGCGGGCGTCAACGACTCCCCCGAAGCGCTGCTGGACCTCTGCTTCGCGCTGCAGGACAACGCCGGCATCACGCCGTACTACTTCTACATGTGCGACATGATCCCGTTCAGCGAGCACTGGCGGCTGTCGCTGGCTCAGGCCCAGGAGCTGCAGCACGCGATCATGGGCTACCTGCCCGGGTTCGCGACGCCGCGCATCGTCTGCGACGTGCCGTTCGTCGGCAAGCGCTGGGTGCACCAGGTGCACGACTACGACACCGCGCACGGCATCTCGTACTGGCGCAAGAACTACCGCACTTCGATCGAGGCCCAGGACGTCGACGCCCTGTCCCGTGAGTACGTCTACTACGACCCAATCCACACCCTGCCGGCCAGCGGCCAGGCGTGGTGGCTGGAAGAGGCCAACCCGGTGACGACGCACGCAGCGGCAATGACCGCCGCCGCGGCCAGCCGGGAAGCGTCTCTGGCGCAGTCGCTCTGAACTTCGGCACGCTTACAACGCGCTCGACTCAGGCCCGCCGGTAGTCCCGATCCCGGGACCGGCGGGCCTGCAGTCGATAGCGCACGGTCGAGGCGGGCCACACGGTGACGTTGCGGCCCTGCTCGTCGAGGTACCAACTGTCACATCCGGACGCCCAGACCGTATGCCGGGTCCGGCGCCGGACCCAGCGCCCAAAGCGAGCCTGCGCGGCCTCGGTCACCACGTGCGGGCCATCGCGGTCGGCTCGACGCAAGGCGTCCAGGACGTGGTCGATGGCCGTCTCGATCTGTAGCAGCACCGAGTTGTGGCCCAAGGCCGTGTTGGGCCCGAGCAGGAGATACAGCTCGGGGAAGCCGGCGACGGTGATCCCGAAGTGGGTGGCGCGCTCGTGCGACCAAACCTGCCCCAACTCCCGGTCGCCCAGCCCCACGATGTGCATGCGCTCGTATGACCCCGCCGGGTCGAAGCCGGTGGCCAGCACGATGGCATCAACCTCGTGCAGCACTCCGTCGCGGGTGCGGATGCCGGTGGGTTCCACCGCTTGGATGCCCTCGGTCACCAAGCTCACGTGTGGTTGGGCGAAGGTCGGCCAATAGTCATCGGACAGCAACACTCGCTTGCAGCCCAGGGCATAGCCCGGTGTGAGCGCCGCGCGGACGTCAGGGTCGGGCACGGCAGCGGCCAGATGGGCCAGCGACCGAGCCTCGGCCACCTGTCTGGCGCGCTCCCAGCGTCCGAACCCCAACACCCGCACCTCGAGGCGGGCATAGGTGGCCCAGCGCGCGAGTCGGGCGGTCCACGGCATACGGGAGTAGCGGCGTTGCCGTTGTGGCGACCACGGGCGGTCGTGGCGCGGGACGATCCAGCTCGCCGTTCGTTGGAAGACGGTCAACACTTGGACTCGGGGGGCCAGGGCCGGCACCAGCTGCACAGCGGATGCTCCCGTGCCGACAACCGCGACTCGCACCCCGGTGAGGTGGTCCTCGGCCGGCCAGTCGGCCGT
The DNA here is from genome assembly GCA_016710645.1 of Actinomycetales bacterium. GTDB lineage: Bacteria > Actinomycetota > Actinomycetes > Actinomycetales > Dermatophilaceae > Phosphoribacter. The sequence continues at coordinate 63,972 of JADJVI010000018.1, forward strand.
GTGCAGGATCGGGCCGGCAAAGGTGGCCAGGCCGGGGATATCCGGCCGCTTGGTCACGTGCAGTCCCCCGACGGCAAGCACCAACGCGTCGCCGGTCCACTCCCGCCCATCGGCGGTGGTGACGGCCCATCGATCACCAAGCCACCGTGCGTCGACAACATCCGCGCCGAGGGCGATGCGATCGAGCAGCCCGAATCGCCGCACGCAGTCGCGCAGGTAATCCCAGATCTCCTGCGAGGTCGCGAAGTCGCGGCTCCAGTCCGGCTTCGGCGCGAAGGACAGGCTGTAGAGCTGGCTCGGTACGTCGCAGGCACACCCCGGGTAGCGATTGTCGCGCCAGGTGCCACCGATATCGTCGGCTCGTTCCAGCATCACGACATCGGTGATCCCCTGCTGCGCCAGCCGCGCGGCCATGGCAATGCCGGAGAAGCCACTGCCGACGACGACAACCCGATGATGGGACACGCCAGGAGGGTATGCCGTGCAGTCGCCACTGGCCTACCGGGCAGACACGGCATACTCGGGGCTCGTGGCACGACCGGAACGCAAAGGTGGCGGGAGCGCCGGCACGCGCGCGACGACGGCCTTGCAGGCAGAGGGCGTCAGCTTCGTCGCGCACAGCTATGAGCACGATCCCGCGGCACCGTCCTACGGCCTGGAGGCGGCGCAGGCGCTCGGCATCCCGCCCGAGCGGGTCTTCAAGACCCTGGTCGTCGACACCGGGGCGGGTCTGGCGGTGGGCATCGTGCCGGTCGACCGACAGCTGGACCTCAAGGCCATCGCGCACGCGCTCGGGGTCAAGCGTGCTGACCTTGCGGCGGCAGCCGCGGCGCAGCGGGCAACCGGCTACGTGCTCGGGGGGATCAGCCCGTTCGGCCAGACCAAGGCCCTCCCGACCGTCCTCGACGACGGCGCGCTGAACCACGACACCATCCTCGTCAGCGGTGGGCGCCGCGGATTCGACGTCGAGGTGGCCCCCGCTGACCTGGTGCGGATCTGCCGGGCCACGGTGGCGCCCATCTCGCGGACCCGCTGACACCCGGTCGGGGCCGCGGCGTACCGTGACCGGGTGACCACCAGCCAGCCCCGCCGGGGACTGGTTCTTATCCTCGCCGCGCTCTCGATGATCGGGCCGTTCACGGTCGACACGATCTTTCCGGCCTTCCCCGCCATCGAAGCCGACTTCGCGACCGACCCGGTGGCGATGCAGCAGACCATCAGCGTCTACCTGCTCACCCTCGGGGTCATGAGCCTGCTGCATGGACCGCTCTCGGACGCAATGGGCCGCAAGCCGGTCATCGTCGTCGGATTGGCCCTGTATGCCGGGGCCTCCACCATCTGCGCGCTTGCGCCCAGCCTGCCGGTGCTCCTGCTCGGACGCGCCCTGCAGGGGGTCTGCGCCGGCGCCGGGATGATCATCGGGCGCACCATGGTCCGCGACTTGTTCCACGGGGAGTCCGCGCAGCGAATCATGGCCCAGATCTCGATGATCTTCGCCGTGGCTCCAGCAGCCGCACCGATCGCCGGTGGGTGGATCGTGGGTTTCGCCCATTGGCGGTGGATCTTCTGGTTCCTCACCGGGTTGAGCCTGGTGTTGGTCGTCATCACCGTGACCGCGCTGCCCGAGTCGCATCCGGAGCCGCTACGCACCCCTTTACGAGTCGGAGCGCTGGTTCAGGCCGTCGTCAGCTCGGCTCGCGATCGGGACGTCCGACGGCTGGTCTATGTCGCGTCGTTCAACTTCGCGGCCCTGTTCACCTATATCGCGTCGGCCCCGGCGATCGTCGTCACCCATCTCAGGCTGGGGGCGGGTGACTTCGGCTGGCTCTTCGTCCCGATTGTCACCGCGATGATGTGCGGGTCCTGGCTCACGGGTCACCTTGCGGGGAGGTTCTCGTCGCGGACCTTCCTCAACGTCGGCTTCGCGTTGAGCACGCTCGGTGCGGTGAGTGCCCTGCTCGTCGAGGCGACCAGCTTGCCGCGGTTGCCCTACGTCCTCATTGGTCCGATGCTCACCGGGTTGGGCATCTCGCTGGTGTTCCCGCTGGTGACGCTGGTCCTGCTGGAAGTGCGACCGGCCCATCGCGGCACGTTGTCGACCCTGCAGGCCTTTGCCTCCACCTTGCTCAACGCGGTGGTGTCAGGGGCGCTGGTGCCACTGGTCTCGGGACGGCTGGAGACCATCTCGTTGGCTGCGCTGGGTTTCAGCCTGGTCGGCTGGGCGTGGTGGCGACGCCACCAACACCTGCATCCCTCAGCTTGATTCGGCGATTTTGCCGCCCAGGACCGGGCGGCCTTCCCACGCGGTCGACAGGACGATGGTCGTGCGGGTCTGCACGTGGGCGACCGCGCGGATGCGGGCCAGCAGGTTCTCCAGGTCCAACGGGGTGCCGACCCGCACCTTGGTGACGTAGTTGAAGTCGCCCGCCACCGAGTGGCAGGACTCGATCTCGGGCAGTCCCTTGAGACGTTCGGGGATGTCGTCGGGTGCAGCCGGGTCCAACGGAGACAGCGAGATGTATGCCGTGAGGGCCAGGCCGACCTTCGCCGGGTCGATGACCGCCTGGTAGCCCTTGATGACCCCACGCTCCTCCAGGCGGCGGACCCGCTGGTGCACGGCCGAGGTCGACAATCCAGTGGCCTTGCCCAGGTCGGTGTAGCTCATCCGCCCGTCGGCTGCGAGCAACGCGACCAACTGCCGATCCAGCTTCTCCATGGACCCAGCCTACGCACCGGCCCCGCCGCGGCAGCCGTCCGCATCGGAGCCTGAGACGATGTCGCCCATGACGACACCTGGCCGGCTCATGCTGCTGGACTCGGCGAGCCTGTACTTCCGCGCCTTCTTCGGCGTCCCCGACCAGCGCGAGAGCCCGGCGGAAGCCCCGACGAATGCCGTGCGCGGGTTCCTCGACATGATCGCTACCCTCGTGGACCGACATCGTCCCGACCACCTCGTGGCGTGCTGGGACAACGACTGGCGCCCGGCCTTCCGCGTCGAGGCGATCCCCAGCTACAAGGCGCACCGGGTCGCCGACGAGACCACTGACCCAGACGCCGAAGAGGTACCCGACGATCTCGCCGTCCAGGTGCCGGTCATCATCGCGGCGCTCGAAGCATTGGGGATCTCGCGGATCGGTGTCGACGGCTACGAGGCGGACGACGTCATCGGGGCGCTCACCGTTCGTCACCGCGGCCTCGGGCCGGTCGACATCGTCACCGGTGACCGGGACCTGTTCCAGCTCGTTGACGACGACGCAGCCGTTCGGGTCATCTATACCGCCCGCGGCGGCGTTCGCGACGCCGACGCCGTCGACCAGGCCTTCCTTGCCACCAAGTACGGCGTGGCGAGCGGGCCGGCATACGCCGATCTCGCGACGCTGCGCGGAGACTCCTCGGACGGTCTGCCGGGTGTCGCGGGGATCGGCGAGAAGACCGCGGCGACCCTGCTGGCCACGTTTGGGACGTTGGAGGGTATCCAGGCGGCCCTCGCCTCCGGGGATCCGCGGATCAAGGGCGCGGTGCGGTCCCGGCTGGAGGCCGGCACGGCATACCTGCAGGTCGCCCCCGCGGTGGTGCACGTCGCGGTGGACGCGCCCCTTCCGCAGGTGCCGACCCTGGTGCCCACCCAGGTGGCCGATCCCGTGCTGCTGAGCCGGCTTGCGGTGGACTACGGGCTGACCAACCCGGTCAACCGGGTCATCTCGGCACTCGGGCTCGACTGAGCTCGACCGCCACGTTCCGAGTCGGTCAGGAGGGCGTGGGCGCCGCCAGCAACTCCTGCAGGCTGGCCTGGAAGTAGTCCGGCAGGCGCCGGTAATCGGGCACGATGTCCCGGCAGGCCGTCGTGCTCAGCAGCATCCGGTCACCCAGGCTCATCCCCCCGACGAGAATGCCGCAGCCCGGGGTGAGGAAGCCGTAGAGGAAGTACTCCTTCATCTGCACCCCGTCGTAGGTCGGGGGCACCCGCGGACCCTTGACGTTGGAGACCGCGACGTTGTACATCCGCGGCACCAGGCCGATCGGCAGCGCGGTCATGATCCGGGCACCCGGCGCCATGACCGCGGACGGGATCAGTGCCGCTGCGCGCCGCATGAGATGGCTGGGCATGTGGTCCCACGTGGTCTTGGCACGAGTCGCGGCATCGTGCGCGAACCGCAGGCGCGCGATGGGGTCGGCCAGGTGGGTCGGGAGGGGAAGGAAGAGCATCCAGACGTGGTTGGCCCAGCGGTCGACTTCCTCGCCAGTGCGCCAGGAGATGGGAGCGGACCCCACCAGCGGCTCCTCAGGCACCGTGCCATGGTCGGCCATATAGGCACGCAACCCGCCCGCGACGACCGCCAGGACAGCGTCGTTGATGGTGCCGCCGACCTTCTTGCCGATGGTGCGCAGGTCGGTGATCCCCAGGTCGGCCGTCGTGATCCCGAGGTTGGTCGTCACGGCGCCATTGAATGGGCTCGCCGGTGGACTCATCGTGGGCATGAGTGGGTCGATCTCGTCGGCGTCGGCCCCGGCGACCTTGCGCAGTGCCTTCGCGATGGGAGCCGGGAGGCTGCCGGGCAGCACCCGCAGGGCAGTGCGGGGCAGGGTGGCCCACCCCTCCTGGTCGACCTGACCCTTGGCCCACGTCATCAGGTCACCCTGCAGCCGGACGAACTCCACCGGCTTGGCGACCAGACCGGCCACGCCGCGCTTGACCAACTCCACCTGACGGCGTCGCCCGCTGAGGACTTGCGCTGGGCGCGGCGTGGCCTTCTCCACCGGGTCATCGGACAGCAGGTCGTAGATCGCCCACAGCGCGCTGCCGTCGGTCAATCCATGGGTGATCTTGACGACATAGGCGAACCGCCCCCCAGACAGCCCCTCCACGAGGTAGATCCGCCACATCGGGCGGTCTCGCGGCAGGTGCTCAGTCATGATCTCGTCGACGACCTCGTGGAACTGCTCGTCGGTGCCGGGCAGGGGCACCGTCACTCCGACGACGTGGTGAGTAAGGTCGACCTCCCCCGTCTCGACCCAGTGCCGCTGGTCCAGACCGAGCGGCACGGATTGCAGCGTCCAGCGCAGCAGATCGAGCACCGGGAGCCGCTCGGCGACCCGATTGCGCAGGAACTCCAACCGGTTGTCGCTGCCCGCAGCCCCGGGTGCCTCCCCCCGCGCCTCCCCCGGCTCGAACACCGCAACGCCGGCGACGTGTCCCGTGGTGCGGGGGGTGTCGAGGGCGAGGTACATCTCGTCGAGGCCGGTCAGCCGTTGCATCCGCAGGTTCCTTCCCGCCGTGATCCCAGAGTGTGCAGCCGACGTTAGCGGCACCGACCGATCGTTCAGTTGTGCACGTGACGAACACCGCGCGTGAGGTGGCCGCCCCGTCCGATGCTGCCGCTCAATCAAGCCGATCGGCAGCGACGACGCCTCGCAGGACGGCGTCCGCGGCCTGCCGTGCTTTGCGCCGCAGTGCCGGATGGGGCGCGACGTCGCCAAGCTGTCCGAGCAGGTCGATGAGTTGCTTGCACCGGCGCACAAAGTCGCCCGCCGCCAGGTCCGACCCTCGCAGCACGAGCTCCAGGCGCCGTCCCGTGGCCCAGGCATGGATCATCCACGCCAGCCCGGCGTCAGGGGCGCTCGTCACCGGCAAGTGGTGGTCCTGCTCGGCTTCGGTCAGCCCGGCCCAGATCGCCATCGTCGCCTCGACCGCTTCCGCGACCGCCGTGTTCGGCATTCGCGGCGAGGGATCGGCGTCGTCGCGACGCGGCTCGTGCACGAGCATCGACACAGCCGCGGCGAGACCCGGCGCATCGAGGGTGTTCCAGACCCCGGACCGAAGGCACTCAGCGGTGAGCAGGTCACGCTCGGTGTATATCCGCCGCAGTGCCTGTCCCTGGGCGGTCACCGCCTCGCCGTCCGGCGTGAGATAGCCGCGCTCCACGAGTAGCTCGCAGATCCGGTCGAAGGTCCGCGCGACCGTGTTGGTTCGCCCGGCCACCTGGGCCGCCAACCGGTCGGCTTCCCGGCGCAGCCGCCACCACTTCTGCGCCCAGCGCGCATGTTCCTCGCGGTCCGGGCAGTCATGGCAGGGATGGGCTCGCAACTGCCCACGCGCGGCTGCGACGCGCTCGGCGGTCGAGTCGGCCTCAGCGCCAGGGACAGAGCCGGTATGCCGTCGCCCGCCCGACCGCGGCGGTGCCGTCCCGTTCTCGACGTCCTCGGGCCGCGGGAGCCGAGACACGGAAATACGCAACGTAGCTGCGACGTCGCGACGGGATTTCGGGTTGCGCGGGTTGAACCCCTTCGGCAGCCGGACGTTGGTCAGCGCCTCCACCGAAGAGACGACGTCGGCCGGGGTGAGGCGCACGAACTGCCGATCCTCGGTCACCACCGCCGGGCTTGGGGCGTGGTCGCCGCCGCGCGCGGAGGTGACCACCACGGCATACCCGCGGTGTCGCCCGGATGGGATCCGGATGACGTCACCAATCCGCAGCCGCCCTAGGGCTTGCGCAGCCTGCTCCCGAGAGCGCACCTGCCGGTCCTTGGCCGCACCCTTCTCCAAGCGCCGCAACTCCTCGCGAATCGCGGCATACTCCCGGAAATCGCCCAGGTGACAGGTCCAGCGCGTCGCGATCTCATCGAGCTCCCGCTCGTGGCGGCGGACCGTCCGCGCCATTCCCACCACTCCCCGGTCGGCCTGGAACTGCGCGAACGAGGTCTCCAGCACCTCCCGCGCCCGCTCGCGGCCCACTGTCGCCACCAGGTTGACCGCCATGTTGGAGGTCGGCCGGAAGCTGGAATGCAGCGGGTAGGTCCGGGTCGCGGCCAGACCGCCGACCGCGACCGGGTCGAGACCGCGCGACCACAGCACGACAGCGTGGCCCTCGATGTCGATGCCGCGGCGCCCGGCCCGGCCGGTGAGCTGGGTGTATTCGGCGGCGGTGAGGTCGGCGTGCGACTCGCCGTTGTACTTCACCAGGCGCTCGAGGACGACGGTGCGCGCAGGCATGTTGATCCCGAGGGCCAGGGTCTCGGTGGCGAAGACCGCACGGACCCGTCCGGAGCTGAAGAGTTCTTCGACGATCTCGCGGAAGGTGGGCAACATACCCGCGTGGTGGGCGGCGAACCCGCGGGTGAGGCCGTCGACGAAATCCCAATAGCCGAGCACTCCGAGGTCTTCGTCACCCAGGCCCGCCACCCGCTCCTCCACCAGGCGACGGATTGCCTCACCTTCCTCGGTGGGGATGAGCCGTATGCCGCGCGCCAACAGTTGGCCGACCGCGGCATCGCATCCTGCCCGGCTGAAGATGAAGGTGATCGCCGGCAACAGCCCTTCGCGGTCCAGCGCGGTGATGACCTCAACCCGACTCGGGGTGGCTGCGGATCGGGGGTAACGAGACGTCGCCGCGGCGGCCTGACGGTCGCGGATGCCGCCCCGGCGGCCCGGCATTCCGGCACTCCCCCGGCGCTCCTCGTCGCGGATGCGATCCACGAGTTCGGGGTTGACCGCGACCCGGCCGCCGGACTCGACGAACAGGTCATACATGGTGCGCCCGACCATGAGGTGCTGCCACAACGGCACCGGCCGGTGCTCCGAGACGACCACCTCCACCGCGCCGCGCACGTGAGCCAGCCACTCGCCGAACTCCTCGGCGTTGGACACCGTCGCCGACAACGACACCACGAGGACGTCCTCGGGGAGGTGGATAATCACTTCCTCCCAGACCGCCCCCCGGAACCGGTCGGCGAGGTAGTGCACTTCGTCCATAACGACGTAGCCGAGGCCCGCGAGAGTCGGCGACCCGGCATACATCATGTTGCGCAGCACTTCGGTGGTCATGACGACCACGGGAGCGTCGCCGTTGATCGCCGAGTCGCCGGTCAGCAGGCCGACCTGGGCGTGGCCATGCCGGCGTACCAGGTCGAGGTATTTCTGGTTGGAGAGCGCCTTGATCGGCGTCGTGTAGAACGCCTTGCGGCCGGTGGCCAGGGCCTGGTGGACGGCGAACTCGCCGACCACTGTCTTGCCGGCACCGGTCGGCGCCGCGACGAGCACCCCTGTGCCCTGGGCCACGGCGGTGCAGGCCTGCACCTGAAAATCGTCGAGGGGGAAGCTCAACCCGGCCGCGAATGCAGCCACCGCTCGGGCGGCGGCGTCGCTGGAGGTCATGGCGAGAGGATCGTCAGCGCCCCGGCGGCGACGTCGAGCTGCAGCGGAAGTGGCAAAAAGTCCTCGCCGTCGGCCTGTGAGCGGATGCCAGGTGAGTCGAGGGTCACCTGGCGACCGCGGAGGATCTGCACCGCCGGATGGGTGACATGTCCGCCGGAAAACACCTTCGGGAAGATCTTGAGGAACTCCATCCGGCCGATCTTGTGCAGCACCATGACATCGAAGAGGCCATCGGCGACATCGGCGTTCGGACACACCTGCATCCCGCCGCCGAAACACCCGCCGTTGCCGACAGCCACCAGCATGGCGGTGGTGTCGACGACCGTGTCGTCGACCCGCACGGCATACGGGATGCCGCGGAAGCGAGGCAGTTCCAGCGCCACGGCGGCGAGATAGCGCGGGGTGCCGTGCAGCAGGCGCAGCGTCTTACCGCGGTCGTTGACCAGAGTGTCGAAGCCCCCGCCGAGCACCCCGAGGAAGTAGCGATCCCCGGTCGGTTGACGAGCGGCCCCGAGATCGATCTGCCGGGTGGCGCCGGTACCGACCATGCGTGCCATCGCAGCAACATCACCGCGCGGCATACCGAGCGTGCGCGCGTTGTCGTTGCCGGTGCCGGCCGCCAGGATGCCCAGCGCGACGCCAGTCTCCGCGCAAACGTTGGCGGCCAGATGAGCGGTGCCATCGCCCCCGATCGCGACGATCGTGTCGACGGCGTCCGACGCAATGGCCGCGAGAGACCGGCTGCGCGCGGTGTCGAGGTCAGCAGCCGACAGGTCGAGCACCTCGTGTCCATCGCGACGCAGCAGCGTGGTCAGTTGCGCCCCCAGAGCACTCGCGCCGTGCCGACCCGAGTTGGGGTTGGCGATGATGCCGACGCGTCGGGTCGTGAGGGGGGCAGACACAGCGCGAGGCTACAGCGTGGACCCTTGATCGTCCGGGACGTTGAGCCAGTCCACGGAGGCGTCCCGCTTGGCCCGCCGACGGTCCAGCAACCAGCCGATGCCCACGGCGACGAAGTAGAGCGCCACCATGGGCAGCGCCATGAGGATCATCATCCACGGGTCCGGGGTGGGGGTCATGATCGCCGTGAAGAGGAAGCAGAGGAAAACCGCGACCCGCCAACCCTTGATCATGACCCGGGAGGGCAGCGCCCCCATGGCGTTGAGGCCGACGAGGAAGACCGGCAGGAGGAAGGCAATCCCGAAGGCGAGGATGAATTTGAGCACGAAAGACAGGTAGTCGGCGCTGCCGAGGATGTTGGAGCCGCTGTCCGGCGCGAAGGACAGCAGCGTCTCGACCGCACGAGGCAACACCAGATAGGACATGTAGCAGCCGGCGAGGAACAACGGCACCGCCGCAGCGATGAAGGCGACTGATAGCCGCTTTTCCCTGCGGGTCAGGCCCGGCAGGATGAAGGCCCAGATCTGCCAGAGCCACACCGGGGAGCTGACGATCACCCCGACGAACAGGCTCACGGCAATGAAGATCGAGAAGGCGTCCGTGATCTGGGGAAAGTTGACGGTGGTGACCGCGCCAGAGGTCTTGCGCGCGGCCATCTCGCGGATCGGCAGGGTGAGCGTGTTGTAGAGCGTCGCGTAGTACTTGCCGCCGACGATCGAGCCGACGAGGATCGCGAGGACCGAGATGACGGTGCGCCGGCGCAGCTCACGCAGGTGCTCCCCGAGGGTCATCCGCCCTTCGGGGTCACGGTCGCGGCGCAGGCGCAGGCGCACGGTACGAGCTCGGAGCCGGGGGGTGAGAGGTCAGAGTCGGTCGCCAGGAGTGGAGTCGCCTTGAGTGGTTCCCGGCTGGCGCGGCGGCACGACATCACCGGGCACCGTGTCGCTGGCAGCCGGGCTCGGCTTGGGCGTGGTGCCGTCGTTCTTCATCTCGTTGACCTCGGACTTGAAGATCCGCATCGAGCGGCCCACGCTGCGCGCCATGTCGGGCAACTTCTTCCAGCCGAACAGCAGCACGAGCAGCAGCAGGACGACGATGAGGTGGCTCGGCTCGCGGAACAGGTTCATGGGCTGACGGCCTTTCGGTCTGACGGAGTCGCGTGTGAGTCTACGGGGCGCGCCCACCCAGGCAGTGCGGCCGCGCGGCGGGCCCGGCGCTCCTGGGCCAACGCCTCACGCAGCGCCTCGCGTTCCCGCGCGAGGGTGGCCGGGTCGTCGAACACGGCGAGAGTATGCCGTTGCGCCCCCTCCCCGGTCCCCTCCGCAGCCTCGCGCACCTGCTGGTCTCGCAGGCGTTCCCCGGCAGCCAGCTGCACGGCATACCCCAGGCTTTCCGCCTCGGCGAGCTGATCGGACAGCGCGACGACGTGATCGCGCAAGGATCGCAACCGGCGCCAGAGCACCCAACCGGACACCCCCAGGATGACCAGCCAGATGACGACCCAGACGAGAAGCCTCACGAGCGGACCTGCGGGGGATAGGCCGCCAGAGCAGCATGTGCCTGCTCGCGAATCGCGGCGACGAGGTCGGCGGGCGCCGTGACGACGAGCGCGCCGCCCAGCCGCCACGCCAGCCGACGTACCCACCCGGGGTCGGCGGCCCGGACGGTCACGCGCCGGCGGTCACCGGGCAGTTCCTTGACCGACTCGACGGGGTAGTACTCGGCCACCCACCGGGCTGACGGTTCGAGCTCCAGCTCGACGACGACATCCGCAACACCGGGTTGGTAGGGGGTCGTGGCCAGATCGCGCGACGTCGCGTGAGCCGGCGGCGTGCCGTCGAGGTCGAGCAACTGCAGGCTTTCGACCCGGTCGAGGCGAAAGACGCGCACGTCCGCAGCCCGGTGGCACCAGCCTTCGAGGTACCAGTGCGCATCGAGGTTGAGCAGCCGCATCGGGTCGACGTCACGCTCGGTGACCTCGTCGCGTGCCGAGGCATAGCGCAGCCGGATCCGACGATGCTGGTGGAGAGCCTGTTGGGCCCGGGCCAACATCTCGCCACCGCGCTCGGCCGGCAGGTCGACCCTGACCCGTGCCGCCAGGCCGGCTGTCTCGCCCGTGGCGGCCTCCAGCTTGGTGAGAGCTCCCAGGACGCCGTCGGGCGCGGCCAACCCGGCTCCCGCCCCCAGAGCGCGCAGGCCCACCATGAGGGTGAGCGCCTCGTCGACGGTGAAGCGCAGCGGTCTGGCAATCGCGTCGGCGTTGCCAACGAAGACCCGGCCGTCCTCCCAGTCGGCCTCGATGAGGTCGTCGGGCAGGTGACCGGGCGTGCCGCACAGGAAGAGCAGCGCGAGGTCGGACTCGAGTTGGTCGGTGCTCACCCCGAACTGCTCGGCCGCGCGCTCCGTGGCAACCCCCTGGTTGGCCAGCAGCCACGGCACCATGGTGAGCAGCCGCTGCAGCCGCGTGGTCGCGCTCTCCTGCACGTGCCGGGCGTTCACCGCCGCACCTGCTCGCCTGGGACGGCTCCGGTATGCCGTGCAGCCGCCTCCCGCAAAAGGCTCAGTACCGCGCGTTGCAGGTCCTGGGGCGCCTCGACAACGACATCGGGGCCGAAGCCGGCGACCTCGGCGGCAAATCCGTCGATGTCGCGATAGTCGATGTCGACGAGCGACCATTGGTCGTCAATGTCGCCGATGCTGCGGGCCCGCCGACGCAGGGTGTTCCCGGCACCGACGCGAACCCGGAGGATGGCCGGCGGCTGGTCGACCACCTCGGGCTCGGTGGACCGCACCAAGACGCGGGGCTCGTGGTCGGCCGGCACGGCATACGCTCCGACGCTGCCGACCGCCTTCACCGGACCGACGATCCGACCGAGCCGGAAGACCCGTTCGGCCTCGCGTTGGGCGTCCCAGCCGGTGACATACCACCGACCCCGCCATTGAGTGAGTCCCCAGGGCTGCACCCGACGCGCGGCCAGGGTGCCGTCGGCCTTCCGGTAGTCGAAGGTCACGGCACGGCGATCGCGGACGGCTCGGCGCAGCGGCTCGAAGCTCGCCTCCTGTGTGCGAATGCGCGGCTCGACGCCGACGACCGATCGGTCGTCGAGGACGACGCCCGTGGCCGCGAGTTTGGTCAACGCGGCATTGGCCTGGGCAGCCAGGCTGGCCTGGCTCCAGATCCGGCCGGCAAGCACGAGAGCCGACACCTCATCCGGGGTGAAGGAGATCTCCGGCAGGGCATATTCGCGCCGGTCGATGCGGTAACCGAGTTCGTCGTCGAAGAGTGGGTCGACGACCGAGGTCTCCAACGGGATGCCGAGTTCGCGTAGCTCGTCCTTGTCGCGCTCGAACATTCGGTCGAAGGCCTCGACGGATGCGGTGTCCTGGTATTGCGGCACGGCGGCCCGAATCCGCGCCTTGGTCAACGGCATACGCGTCGACAGGAGGGCGATGACAAGGTTGAGCAGCCGCTCGGTCTTGGCGGCGACGCTCGGCTGGACGCTCACCCGAGCGACGCTACCGGACCACGTGCCCATTCTCCGGTGGGGACGAGCCGGGTGGCGAGCTTTCAGCGGACGGCGACGAGGTCGACGACGAAGATGAGCGTCTCCCCCGGCTTGATCACGCCGCCGGCGCCACGCTGGCCGTAGCCGAGGTGAGCCGGGATAGTGAGCTTGCGACGCCCGTTGACCTTCATGCCGAGCAGGCCCCGGTCCCAACCCTGGATGACCTGGCCGATGCCCACGCGGAAGGACAACGGCTCGCCGCGATTCCATGAGGAGTCAAACTCCTCGCCGGTCGAGAAGGCCCACCCGGCGTAATGGGCAGAGACCGTCTGCCCGGCGGTCACCTCGGCGCCGTCTCCGACGATGAGGTCCTCGATGACGAGGTCAGCCGGGGGCACCTCACCGGGGAAGTCGAGTTCGGGCTTGCTGCGCTCGGGATTCAATGACATGGCAGGTCCTCAGGCTGGAGATGTGGTGGGTTGGCGTGCCGTCGTCGGCACTTAGGTCGCCGAGGTCAGTTGGCCGCGAGCAGGTCGACGACGAAGACGAGCGTGTCGGTGCCGGAGATCTTGGGCGGCGAGCCGGCGGTGCCGTATCCGTCGGCCGGCGGCACGACGAGCAGCACCCGGGAGCCGACCTTCTTGCCGACAAAGCCCTTGTCCCAAGCGGAGATGACGCGTCCCGCGCCCACCTGGAAGCTGAACGGCGAACCCTTGGTCCATGACGAGTCGAAGACCGAGCCGTCCTTCCAGAGCGCCCCCGTGTAGTGGACCGTGAGCTGCTGCCCGTCCGCCACTGTCGCACCGGTGCCCTCGATGAGCGACTGGCTGACCAGTGTCGTCGGTGCGGCTGCGCCGGACGGGATGGTGATGGCCGGCCCGGTCTTCTCGTCGAAGGTGACGGTCGGCAGTCCGGCCACCGGCGCCACGGGAGTGCCCTCCGCCTTGGTCAGCGGCCGCGAAACGGCGAGGACATCGACGACCCACACGGTGTTCTCGGTGCCCGAGACACCGAGGTCGGTGCGGCCGGTCGTGCCGAAACCGTCCTTGGGCGGGATGACCAGGAGGACCCGCGAACCGGTCTGGACACCCGTGAGGCCCTTGAAAAGCCCCGGGAGCAGGTTCTGCTCGTCGACGCCCAGTGACTGCGGCGTGGCGTTGTCGTAGGTGGAGTCCAGCTGGGCCCCGTCCGAGCCCTTGAGGATGGTGAAGTGCGCTTTGACGGTCGTGCCGACAGCTGCCGGTTCGCCGGTGCCAGGCGTGATGACCTTCCGAGCGGTCTCGGTGACGACGAGCGGCTTGGTCGCGATCGTCACCGTCGGCTTGCTGGCGGCCCCGCCAGTGACCGTGATGGTGTCCAACGCAGTGAGGTCGGTCGTCGTGCCGAGCGGTCCGGCCGGTGTGGCCGCCGCGGAGGCGGACGTGGTGGCGCTTGACGACCCGGCGGAGGTCGACGCCGTGGGGCCCGAGGTGGTGGCACTTTGGCCGCAGGCGGCAAGGAGGGCAGCTGCGGCAACCGCGCTCAGGGCGCGGACGGCATACGAAACGGACACGAGGGACCTCACGGAAGGACGTGGCGGACGCGCGGGGCGGCCCGCCGTCGGACGCGCCACTGTAACCCGCCCCGCTGTGTCCGAGCACACCCGGTATGCCGTGTTACATCGACTCGATGAGGCGCGCGACCCGCTCATCCTCGGCAGCGAAGGGGTCTTTGCACAGGACAGTGCGTTGCGCCTGGTCGTTGACCTTCAAGTGCACCCAGTCGACGCTGAAGTCCCGGCGCTTGGCCGAGGCGGCTCGGATGAAGTCGCCGCGCAGCTTGGCCCGGGTGGTCTGCGGCGGCACCGTCTTGGCGCGGAACACTTCCAGGTCGGGCACCTCGGTGGTCACCAGCCCCCGCTGGGCGAGCCGATGGAAGAGGCCCCGGCGCCGGTTGATGTCGTGGTAAGCGAGGTCAAGTTGCAGAATTCGCGGGTCGTCGAGGGTGAGTGAGTTCTTGGCCGCGTAGCGCTGCAGGAAGCGCCACTTGATCACCCAGTCGATCTCGCGCTCCACCAGGGCGAGGTTCTCGGTGCGCACGGCCTGCAGAGCGCGGCCCCAGAGGTCGAGGACCCGGCCGTGGATGCCCTCGGTCAACCCGGTCTCGACCGCGAATCGCTGGGCCCAGGTGAAGTAGGCCTCCTGGACGTCCAGCCCGGACACGCTGCGGCCATCAGCGCGGCGCACCAACTTGCGGCCGGTCATGTCGCTGCTGATCTCCCGGATCGCGCGGATCGGGTTGTCGAAGGTGAAGTCCTCGATGGTCCACCCCGCCTCCGCGGCACGCAACACCAGGTCGGTCGATCCGAGCTTGAGCAGCGTCGTCGTCTGACTCATGGTGGAGTCACCCACGATGACATGAAGTCGGCGGAACCGTTCGGCGTCGGCGTGTGGCTCGTCGCGGGTGTTGATGATGGGGCGACTACGCGTCGTCGCCGACGAAACGCCTTCCCAGATGTGCTCGGCGCGCTGGCTCACGGCATACGTCGCGCCGCGCGGCCCCACGACGACTTTGCCTGCACCGCAGACGAGTTGGCGACTGATGAGGAACGGGATGAGCAGGTCGGACACCGCATAGAACTCACCGGCTCGGCCGATGAGGTAGTTCTCGTGGCAGCCGTAGGAGTTGCCCGCCGAGTCGGTGTTGTTCTTGAAGACGTAGATCTGGCCCTCGATGCCCTCCTCGGCCAGACGCAGCTGGGCCTCTTCGGCCAAGCCTTCGAGAATGCGCTCCCCCGCCTGCTCGTGGATGACCGCGTCGGTGATCGAGTCGCATTCGGCCGTGGCATATTCCGGGTGGGAACCCACGTCCAGGTATAGGCGCGAGCCGTTGGACAAGAAGACGTTGGACGATCGACCCCACGCCACGACCCGTCGGAACAAGTGTCGAGCGACCTCGTCGGGGGTGAGTTTGCGGCGGCCCTGGTCGACGCAGGTCACGCCGAATTCCGTCTCGATCCCGAAGATCCGCCGCTGCATCCCCTCACCCTACGCAGGTCCGGTCGCCCGCTGCGGCAGACGCCGCGTGCCTTGGTGGGGGCTAGGCAGCAAGGTGACCCACACGAGCGAATCTGAGATCATGACCCACATGTCCGACTCGCTGCCGCTGGCCTCCGGTGCGCCCGCGTCCCGTGTCGGCACTTCACTCCCCGAGGTCGGTGACGTCTCTCGGCAGACCATGCAGTTGCTGGCGCGGGCCCAGGTGCACGCCGACTCGGTGCGCGCCGAGGCCGACGCTGCCGTCGCGTCGGCGATGCAGCGGGCCCAGGCGCTGACCGTCGAGGCCGACCGACTCCACCAGCAGGCTCAAGCGCTGCACACGGCGGCTGCGTCGGCCCACGACCTCGCCGCGGAGAGCCTCGCCGCAGCGCGAGTCGACGCAGCGGCGATCCTGGACGATGCCGCCGCTCAGGCGGCCTTGGTGGCCGAGGCCGCGGCGCGCTCGAGCCAGTCGGAGATCGATAGCGCCCGCTCTCGGGCGGACGAGATCTTGTCTGCCGCGCAGGCGGAGGCCGAGCGTCTGCGGGCAGCCGCGGCGGAAGAAGCCGAAACCGGTCGGATCGCCCTGGCGGCCGCGCAAGAGACCCATGACAGCGAGGTGACCACGCGCCTGGAGGACCTGGCCCGACAGGAGCACGAGCTGGTGGCCCGTGCCACTGAGGCGGCCGAGCTGACCCTCGCCGAGGCGCGCCGTACGGCGCTGGCAGTGACCGCTGAAGCCAGCGAGCACGCTCGGGTGGTGCGTGCGGCCGCCGACCAACTCGCCGAGCACACCGTTGTCGAATGTGCCGAACAACGGCGGCTGGCCACGGCGACCTCCGCCGATCTGGTGGCCGGCGCACGGGCCGAAGCGCAGGCAGCGTTGGCTGCGGCCGAGGAGCATGTCAGCTGGGCCAACGCCACGATGCGTTCCATCCTTGACGGAGCCGCGGCCGACGCGGCCCTGACGCGGACCCAGACCGCCCGCTCATTGGCCGACCACACTCGACGCCGCCGCCAGCAACTCCAGTCGGTGCTGGCTCGGGTCAGCCATCAGACCCGTTCTCAGCTCGAGACCGCCGCCGACGAAGCCGCCCGCCTTCGCGCCCAAGCTGAGGCCGTCCTCGAGGCGGCCGCGGCGGACGCGCAGCGCACCGTGGAGGCTGCAGCCCAGGAGGCCGGCGCGGTCCGGGCCGCCGCTGACCACTCCGCGCGTGCCCTGGTCGAGCGGGCCCGAGCCCGGCTGGCCGACGCCGAAGCCGGAGCCCGGATCATCAGGGAGCGCACTGCTGCCGAGGTCGAGAAGCTGCACCGCGAGGCCCACGCCGATCGACGCAGCGCGCGCGAAGAACTGGTGTCGACCCTTGCCGAGGCCCGGTCGGGCGCCGACCGGCTGCGCGAGGAAGCCCGCATCGCCGTAGACAACGCCCGCGCGGAAGTTGCGGCCCTCGCCTCCCGCCGCGACGACATCACGACTCAACTCGCCCACCTGTCCGGGGTCATCGAGGCGCTCGCCGTCCCCGAAACCGCTGCGGCACCACCCAATCCCTCTCACGACCGCACTCCGCTCCCCCTCCCCTCCGAGTCGCAAGGACACTCATGACAGACACCAGCCAGTTCCGGACCGTGCTTCGGGGATACGACCCCGCGCAGGTCGAACACACGGTGCGCGAGTTGCAGGCCGCTGCGGATGCGGCTCGGCAGGAGGCGGCCGAACTGAGTGTCCATGTGACCAAGCTCGAGTCGGCGCACGTGCAACTGCGTGAGGTCGTGGACGCCCGCGACGCCGAAATCGCCACCATGGCCCAGGCTGCGCGCAGCGCTGCGGCGCCAAGCTTCGCCGACCTCGGAGACCGCATCGGTTCCATGCTCACCCTGGCTGACGAAGAGGCCGCCCAGATCCGCGCGACCGGCCAGGAGGAGGCGGCAGCGGCCAAGCTGGCGGCGTCCGAAACCTGTGCCGCGCTGACCAACGAAGCCCAGCGGCATGCCGCCGACACCCGCTCCAAGGCCGAGGCGGACGCCGCTCGATTGCTTGAGGACGCCCGGAGCAAGGCCGACGACATCCTCGAGGCTGCAGCTCGCGAGGCCAGCGCCCGACGCGAGGAGGCCGAAGCCGTCTACGAGCGCCAGCGCGCCAAGGCAGCTGCTGCGGCAGCCGACTTCGAGACGACACTCGCAACCCGCCGCGACAAGGCCGCTGCCGAGTTCACGACCCAGATGTCACACCACGAGTCGTCCCTGGCCGCCATTCAGGAGCGCGCGAGCGCACTCTCCAGCGACGCCGAGCGAGCCCATGCCGACGCGCGCGCGGAGGCTGCTGCCCTGCTGGACCAAGCTCGCCAAGAAGCGAGCTCTGTCGTAGGCGCCGCGCGGGAGCAGGCCGAGCGGATCAAGCGCGATTCGGATCGTGAACTGGCTGCGGCCACCGCGCGCCGCGACAGCATCACGGCACAACTGACCAATGTGCGCCAGATGCTCGCCACCCTTGGTGGCGGGACGTTCGCCAACCCGCTGGTCGACCTAGAAGAGGCCGCACCAGCCGGTCCGGTAACGGCCACCGAACTGGCCGATTCCGACGACGAGGCTCCGCCCATGGACGCGGCAACGGGCCACGATGTCGATGGCAATGAGTCGGGCGAGGAACTGACCGAGGCGTTGGCCGAAGAGCTCGAGCAGGTCACCAGCCACTGAACGACACACAGATCCCCCACGCCGATTGGCGTGGGGGATCTGTTGTGGGTGTGGTCACCTCAACCGGAGCGGATCTCCTTTGGACCTGGCCGGGTCAGGTCGGGTCGTCGCCGGTCTCGACCCGGTCGGGGCTGCTCGGCCCACGCTCGTCAGAAGGCGGCGGCACCCGGGGATCGCGCTCGATGGTGACCCGATCGGACGGCGGTCCCTCGGCGGCGGAAGGGTCGACCGCGCTGCTGAGGATGTCCGGGTGGCCGGGGATCCCCTCGTCGGCCTCCGGTGCGTGGGCGGTGGGGCTGTCGGCATTGAGCAGGTCGACCAGCAACGGCCCGACGATCCGTCGGAAGGTGCGCCGCGGGCGATGGCGATCGAGCACGGCTACTTCCAGCTGACTTGGCGACAGCACCCGCGATGGGCCACCAGCCGGGTCGGCCGCCAAGGCCGACACCGCGAGGGCCAAGGCATCCGCCAACGACAGGCCCGCGCTCCAGCGGGCCTTGATCCACTCCTCGGCCGCTGCGCTCGCTCCGCCCATCACCATCGCGCCGTGTTGGTCGGACACCGAGCCGTCATAGGTCAGCCGGTAGATCTGATCCTGCTCCGCGCTGCGACCGACCTCAGCGACACAGATCTCGATCTCGTAGGGCTTGGGCTCCTGGGTGAACACCGTGCCGAGCGTCTGCGCATAGGCGTTGGCCAACCCGCGGGCCGTAACATCACTGCGGTCGTAGGAGTAGCCGCGCAGGTCGGCATACCGGATCCCCGCGACCCGAAGGTTTTCGAACTCGTAATACATCCCCACGGCAGCGAAGGCGATCCGGTCGTAGATCTCGGAGATCTTGCGCAGGCTCTGCGGGTTCTCAGCGGCAAAGGCGATGCCACGGTCGTATTGCAGGACCACGACCGACCGCCCGCGGGCGATGCCCTTGCGGGCATAGTCGGCCTTGTCCTTCATCAACTGCTCGGGCGAGACGTAGAACGGCATACTCATCGCGCACCCCCCGGGTTGTCGCGGCGGGCGGCGACCAACTCGGCCACGATGGCGGCCAACTCGTCGTCGCCGACCAGTCGCACCCCGTCGACGTCCACGACTGCGACTCGCGGCCAGATCCGCCGCCCCACGTCGGGGCCTCCCGTGGCCGAGTCGTCGTCGGCCGCGTCGTAGAGCGCTTCCAGGCAGCACCGCACCGCGTCGGCTTCGGCCAGCCCGGGGCGCCAGGTCTTCTTCAGCGACCCGCGCGCGAACATCGAACCCGATCCGATGCTGTGATGGTCACTCTCGGGGTAGCACCCGCCGGTGACGTCATAGGAGAAGATCCGCCCGCGCCGCTCGTCGAGGTCGAAGCCGGCGAACATCGGCACGACCGACAGCCCCTGCATGGCCAGGCCGAGGTTGCCGCGAATCATCGAAGCAAGCCGATTGGCCTTGCCCTCGATCGACATGATGGCGCCCTCGATCTTCTCGTAGTGCTCCAGCTCGACTTGGTAGAGGCGCACGACCTCCAACGCGATGCCGGCCGTGCCGGCGATTCCGACGACGGAGTACTCGTCGGCGGCATACACCTTGTCCATGTCACGGTTGGCGATGAGGCTGCCCATCGTGGCGCGGCGGTCGCCGGCCATCACCACGCCGCCGGCATACTCGGCCGCGACGATGGTCGTGCCATGCGGGGCGGCGAATTCAGCGCCCGAGGGCACGGCGCGGCGCCCTGGGAGCAACTCGGGTGCCACCCCAGACAGGAACTCGGTGAAGGACGCACTGCCGGGTCGCAGGTATGCCGTGTGCAACCGTCCCGCGCCCGACCCCAGGGCGGTCACTGGCCGCCCTTCTGGACGAAACTCCGGACGAACTCCTCAGCATTGCTCTCGAGCACCTCGTCGATCTCGTCGAGGACGCTGTCGAGATCGGCATCGGAGATCTGCGACGCCGCGGCCGCTGGCCCCGGGAGATCCGGAGGCAACTCGGGGTCGCCCTCGCGGCGCTGCGGTCGGCTCTGTTCGAGGTTGGCCATGCTGTCCTCCAGGATCGAACGGTCGCGGGCAACTGCCCACCCCTTCGTCCAACCTAGTCGGACACTCCGACAAGGTCACGCAGCAGCTCGCCGACGTCGCGGCTGCGCTCCAGCAGCCACCCCACCTGGGCCTTGGTTCCCTTGAGCGGCTCGTTGAGCGGGATGCGTTGCAGCGACTGCTGGCCGGGAACGTCAAAGACGATCGAGTCCCAGGACGCGGACACCACACTCCCCGCGAAGCGCCGCAGGCACTCTCCCCTGAACCACGCCCGGGTGTCCTCCGGTGGGGTGGTCACCGCGGCGAGCACCTGGTCGGCGGTCGCGAGCTGCTCGACATGGCCCTTGGACCGAATCGACGCGAAGATGCTCTTCTCCGGACGCAGGTCGGTCCATTGGATATCCAGAGCCGCCAATCGCGGTTCGGTCCACGCCAGGCCGTCCCGCTGCCGAAGGGCCTGCAGCACCCTGAGTTTGGCGACCCAGTCGATCTCGCCGGCCAACGTCATCGGATCGGCCGTCAACCGGGTCAGCACCGAGGCCCAGCGCGTCATGACCGCGTCCGTCTCGGGGTCCATCTCGCCGCGGTCCTCGAGCCAATGGGCCGCCGCGTCGTGATAGGCCCACAACAGGTCCAGACCGCGCATCTGCCGACCATCCCGGAGGGGCACCAGCGCCTGCAGAGTGGGGTCACGGGAAATGACCTTGAGCGAGCCCACGGGATCTTGCAGCTCGAGCCCCCGAGGAGCCACCCCCGCCTCGATGAGGCCGAGGACCAAGGACGTGGTGCCCATCTTGAGATACGTCGCGACATCGCACTGGTTGGCGTCGCCGATGATGACGTGCAGCCGGCGATATCGGTCCGGGGTGGCGTGGGGTTCGTCGCGCGTGTTGATGATCGGCCGCTTGACGGTCGTCTCCAGTCCGACCTCCGCCTCGAAGAAGTCGGCCCGCTGCGAGATCTGGAACCCCGAGGTCCGCGAATCCTGACCGATCCCCACCCGGCCCGCGCCGCAGATGATCTGCCGCGCCACGAAGAACGGCGTCAGGTGGCGGACGATGTCGCCGAAGGCCGTCTCCCGGCGCATGAGGTAGTTCTCGTGGGTGCCGTAGGAGGCGCCCTTGCCGTCGGTGTTGTTCTTGTAGAGCGCCACCGTCGGCCGCACCGGGTCCGGGTTGAGCAAGGTCGCCGCGCGGCGCATCACCTCGTCACCGGCCCGGTCCCACAGGACGGCATCCAACGGCGAGGTCACCTCGGGGCCGCTGTACTCCGGGTGGGCATGGTCGACGTAGAACCGGGCCCCGTTGGTGAGGACGACATTGGCCAAGGTGGGGTCGTCGATGTCGGTGAGTTGGCTCGGGTCGGCATAGGCCCGCCCAAGCTCCCAGCCCCGGGCATCGCGCAGTGGGGCTTCCGTCGAGTAGTCCCAGCCGCCCTTCCCGGGCAGCAATCCGTGCGCTCGGGCATACGCCGTGACGACGTGGCCGGAAAGGAACATCGGATTGGCGCTCGGGTCACCGGGGGCGCTGATGCCGTATTCGGTCTCGATCCCCATGACTCGCCGCACCGTCATGTCGCCAGCCTATGGTGACGCCGGGCCGCGGATCCCACGTGGTCGGCGTCGGCACCTGGGCGCCGGTGCTGCACACTGACGGCATGCCTCGTATGCCGTTCCGCACCCGGGCGTTGGCCACGCTCATGCGCCGCGGGATCTTCCCGTCCATCGCGACCATGGACCTCGCGGCCATTCAACGGTCGCGGGCCCGCCGTCTACCCGCGGGAGCGCCGGTGTCCTGGGTCGTGGGCAAGGTGCCGCGGGACCTTGACATCAGCGTCGTATGGTTCCCCACCCGCGACGGCAGCCAGCGGCAGGCCCGGGTCTACCGCCCGGCTGGCACTCGCCCGTCGCAGGGCTGGCCAGTCGTCTGCTACTTCCACGGCGGCGGCTTCGTCCTGGGCAGCATCGTGCAGAGCGACCCCATCTGCGCGCATCTCGCCAGCGCCATCCCGGCGCTGGTTGTGTCGATCGACTACAGGCTCGCGCCTGAACATCCCGCTCCGGCGGGCATCGACGACTGCGTCGACGCGCTGCATTGGTTGGCTCAGGATGCCGCCGAGTTCGGCGCGGACCCCACCCGCCTGGCCGTGGCCGGGGACAGCGCTGGCGCCACCCTCTCGACGCTCGCCGCGATCCGCCTGCGCGACGAGGGCGGGCCGCGCTTGGCCCATCAAGCCTTGATCTACCCGGCGACCGACCTCAGCCAGACCTTTCCGTCCATCCGCGAGCACGCCCACGCACCGGTGCTGGACAAGGCCGCTCTCGACGCGTTCCTCGTCCACTACCTCGGCGGCAGCGGGATCGCCGCGGACGATCCTCGGGTCTCCCCCTACTTCACCCCCGACCTCACCGGGCTCCCCCCAGCCCTGGTCCAAACCGCCGATCTCGACCCGCTGCGCGACGAGGGATTGGCCTATGCCGATCGCCTGTCCGCGGCCGGGGTTCCGGTCCGCGTCACCAACTACCTCGGCACAGTGCACGGCTTCTTGAGCTTCCCGGGCGCGACCGTCGTCGGGCACCAGGCCCGTCTCGAACTCGTCACCGAGCTGCGCCGCCACCTCACCTGAGGCGACGCCGCACGGCATACCTGTGTGTGATGTCTGCCGCTGTCTCGTGCGCGCCCTGCGGGTGTGTCGCCGTGGCTGGTCTAGGGTTTGACTCGGATCCCGCAGCCCGCATCGAAAGGGACCTCGTGGCGGACGTCGTCGTCTTCTCCGGAAACGCCCATCCCGCTCTTGCGCAACGCATCTGCTCGAACCTCGGCGTGCGCCTCTCGGGCGTCAACCTCAGCCGGTTCAGCAACGACTGCCTCCAGGCCCAACTGTTGGCCAACTGTCGCCAACGGGACGTCTACATCATCCAGCCGCTGGTGCCCCCGACGCAGGAGCACCTCATGGAGTTGCTGCTCATGATCGACGCGGCTCGGGGGTCGTCGGCGGCGTCGATCACCGCGGTCATGCCGCACTACGCCTATGCGCGGTCGGACAAGAAGGATGCCTCCCGCATCTCTATCGGTGGTCGCCTGGTGGCCGATCTGCTCAAGACCGCGGGCGTGACTCGGGTGCTCACGATGGCGCTGCATGCCCCCCAGGTGCACGGCTTCTTTCGAGTGCCGGTCGACCACCTCACCGCGATCGGGGTGCTCGCCGACCACTACCGGGCGATGAACCTCGACAACCACATCGTCGTCTCCCCTGACCTCGGCAACGCCAAGACCGCCACCCTCTTCGCCAGGCTGCTCAACCTGCCGGTCGCGGCCGGAAGCAAGCAGCGCCTGGCTGACGATCGGGTCGTCATCGACGCGATCGTCGGTGACGTGGCCGGCAAGCGAGCGATCGTCCTGGACGACGAGATCGCGACCGGCGGTTCGATCGTCGAGCTGCTCGAGCGGCTCGCCGACGCCGGCTGCCTCGACGCGTCGGTCGCATGCACCCATGGCCTGTTCACGGGCAAGGCCGTGGAGCGGCTTCGGGGTCACCCCTTCATCCGGGAGGTCGTGACCACGGACACGGTCCCCCCGCCTCGGGGCTGGCCGGAGTTGGAGGTGCGTTCGGTCGCCGAGCTGTTCGCCGAGGCCATCTCGCGCATCCACCAGGGAAAGTCGGTGTCCAAGCTGTTCCGCGGCGTGGATCCGACCCACGCCCCACCGCAACCGCGGCTGCCCTTTGACGACCACCCGACCCTGCCGACGCTATGACCCCCGCACCGCGTTCCTCCGCATCGGCCTCCGTGGGGCAGCCCGTCCGTATGCCCTGGGCGCTCCTGCTCGATCTGGTGTTGGTCATCGTCTTCGCCGCTATCGGTCGGGCGAGCCATGCCGAGCAGAACGCTGTGCTCGGTGCACTGAGCACAGCGGCACCGTTCCTCGTTGGGACGCTCGCCGGATGGGCCTTGGTGCGGGCCCGGTCCCGGTCCTGGCCGCTCACGGTCGGCACCGGCATACCTGTCTGGCTGTCCACGCTCGGGCTCGGGATGCTGCTGCGGGTGCTCTTCGGTGGGTCGACCGCCGTCTCGTTCATCCTCGTGGCCGGAGCGGCGCTGGCCATCCTGCTGTTGGGGTGGCGCTGGGTCGCCTCCTGGTGGGCCCGGCGAGCGGCACAGCGCGGGTGAGCGATCGCCCCCTCACGCCCGAGTGTCGGTGGCGCGAGGCTGCGCCATCCGATGTCACGGCCCTCGATGACATCTACGGGCACGCCGTCCGCACCAGCACCGCCACCTTCGATGTCACGCCTCCCCCGGCTGACTACTGGCTGACCCGCATCCAATCGAAGGAGCCTGGTGACCACGTCCTCGTTGCCTGCGATGGTGACGCGCGTGTGATCGGCTTCGCCTACTCCGGCGCCTTCCGGCCGCGACCGGCATACGGTCTCACCCGCGAGATGTCGATCTACCTCGCGCCGGACGCGACCGGGCGCGGCATCGGTCGTGCCCTGTATGCCGTGCTGCTGGACCTGCTGAGAGCCGACGGGATGCATCTGTCCGTGGCGGTCGTGGCCTGCCCCAATCCGGCCAGCCACGCCCTGCACCGGAGCGTCGGTTTCCAGGAGGTCGGCACGCTTCGTGAGGTCGGGCGCAAGTTCGACCAGTGGGTCGACACGACGTGGTACCAGCTCCCGCTCGAAGCCGCACGGGCGGAGGAGAGCCCGTTGTCCCCCACACTGAGGAGCATTTCGGAAATAGGGTCATAAAGCACCCAAACTGCACCGCGACACTCGTTCACGAGCGGTGCGGAGATTTCCCGACACCCACTTTTCGGCATAGAGTCCCGGTGGCTCAAGAATCGTCGGAGTGGTTCGGGGTGTCCCGGCTGCGCCACCGCTCACGAAGGGGAATTGTCGTGCGCCGCCTCTCGCTGCCCAAGAACGGTCTGGTCGTGGCTGCCGTCTTGGTCGCCCTGGTTTTCGCATCGGTCATCGGTGTCACCGCCAGCGCTTCCGCCGGGGACTGCTCAGCGCTCACCGCCGAGGTTTACCAGGTGGCCAAACCGGATGGCACCTCTTTGCTCACCCGCAACCCCAACGAGGTGGTCTCGGCGCAGGCCAAGTATGGATTCGTCGAGACCTGGCCGTCGGTCGGGCGAGTCTCACGAGTTCCTGCGACTGGACTGACCACGGTCTACCGCACGTATCACCAGGCCAAGGCCGATTTCCAGTTCGTCACCGAGGCTCGGCTCGCCGAGGCGATCGACAGTGGGTATGCCGTCGAGCAGGTCGCGTTCTATGCGGCCACGGACGCGAGCAGCTGCGCTTCGCCGGCGTTCCAGATGTCGAAGGCCGGACACCACCGCGTCGCGTTCGGCACCTCAGAACGCGCGCTGGCCGAGGCCAGCGGTTGGGCGGCTGTCGAGACCGCCTTCTACCTGGCCGTCACACCAGTGAGCACGCCGACCTCGAGCACCGGTGCGCCGACAACTGCCGTTCCCACCAGTAGCACCGTTGCCCCCACGACCGCGACGCCGACCACGGCGACCACCAGCGGAACGGTCACCACGAGCCCGACCGCCACGGCCAGCACTACCGCCCCCGCCGCGACTCCCACTCAGACCGCTACGGCACCGGTGACCACCACGCCAGTCGCACCCCCTCCGCCGGAGCCGGTTTCCCTCCAGCAGCCCAACACCTTCAGCTTCGCCGTGGTCCCTGACAGTCAGATGGAGATGACGAACGCCAGCGACGATCGGTTCGTCAATCGGTGGCAGTGGCTGGTCGCGAACCAGGACGCGCTCGATCTGCGATTCGTTGCCCATGTCGGTGACGTCACCAACTGGGGCAACGCCGCTCCGGCTCAGTTCCAGAAGGCGAAGGACTCCCTCAGCGTGCTCCAGGGAAAGATCCCGTGGATGGCGGTGGCCGGTAACCATGACACAGCGGTGGTGTGTGCTGGTGGTTCGGGATGCCCGGGCATCTCCGGACGGGTCGCGGTGCGCGACGCGACGACCTTCAATTCCTACCTGGGGGCGTCCATGGACCGGGTCGCCGGGACGATGGTGCCCGGCCACCTGGAGAACGCCTTTCACACCTTCACCGCGGAAGGCACCAAGTGGCTGATCGTCGGACTCGAGCTCTGGCCGCGTGCGGAAGCCATCGCCTGGGCCAAAGACGTCGTCGCCTCTCATGCCGATTACAACGTCATTGTTGTCACGCATTCCTATCTGACGGCCGGGGGCGCGATCGCCAGCGGAATGGACGGCTATGGCAACAATCCGCCGTCAGTGATCTTTGACCAGGTGGTCAAACCGTACGCGAACGTCAAGATGGTGCTTTCCGGACACGACGGCACCGCCACGACGAGAAGCGATGTCGGCAGCAACGGCAACCGCATCCTCTCGATGTTGCAGTGCTACCACTCCACGACCACCAACCCGATGAGGCTGGTGTCGGTGGATGTCGCCGCGGGCAAGGTCACCTCGTGGGTGTACGCCCCAAAGACCGGGCAGACGCTCGTCGCCGCCCAGACCTGGACTGGCCTGAACTTCGTCAAGTGACCCACCCCGAGCCGCACCATGAGCGTCTGGGGTCAGCCAGACGTCCTAGAGGTATTGCCCAGTGTTCTCCAGGGTGTGGATGGAGCGGCCGGGTTCGGTGCCGTCCTTGGTGTTGATGAGGGTGCGGATATAGACGATCCGCTCACCCTTCTTGCCGGAGATGCGGGCCCAGTCGTCGGGGTTGGTCGTGTTGGGCAGGTCCTCGTTTTCCTTGAACTCCTCCACGCACGAGGAGAGCAGGTGCTCGACCCGCAGGCCCTTCTGTCCGGTGGTGAGGAAGTCCTTGATGGCGTTCTTCTTGGCTCGGTCGACGACGTTCTGGATCATGGCGCCCGAGTTGAAGTCCTTGAAGTAGAGGACCTCCTTGTCGCCTCCGGCGTAGGTCACCTCGAGGAAGCGGTTCTCGTCGGCCTCGGAATACATCCGCTCGACAGCCGCGTGGATCATCGCCGTCACCGTGCGGTCCCGGTCGCCATCGTGCTCGCCGAGGTCGTCGGGGTGCAGGGGCAGGTCGGTCGTGAGGTACTTGCTGAAGATGTCGCGGGCCGCTTCGGCGTCCGGGCGTTCGATCTTGATCTTGGCGTCCAGGCGACCTGGTCGCAGGATTGCCGGGTCGATCATGTCCTCACGGTTGGACGCGCCGATGACGATGACGTTCTCGAGCCGCTCGACGCCGTCGATCTCGGACAACAGCTGCGGCACGATCGTCGTTTCGACATCACTGGAGACTCCTGATCCGCGGGTGCGGAAGAGCGAGTCCATTTCGTCGAAGAACACCACCACGGGCGTGCCATCGGATGCCTTCTCGCGGGCCCGCTGGAAGATCAGGCGGATGTGCCGCTCGGTCTCGCCGACGTACTTGTTGAGCAGCTCAGGGCCCTTGATATTGAGGAAGTAGCTCTTCTCCACCGGACGTCCGGTGCGCTCGGCCACCTTGCGCGCCAGTGACGCGGCGACCGCCTTGGCGATGAGAGTCTTGCCGCAACCAGGCGGGCCATAGAGCAGCACGCCCTTGGGTGCCTTGAGATGGTGCTCCTTGTAGAGCTCGGGGTGCAGATAGGGCAACTCGACCGCGTCACGGATTGCCTCGATCTGACCCGCCAGTCCACCGATGTCTTCGTATGCGATATCCGGCACTTCCTCCAGGACCAGGTCCTGGACCTCGGCCTTGGGCACCCGTTCGAAGACGAATCCGGAGCGCGGGTCGACGGTGAGAGCATCGCCCACCCGCACTAGCTGACCGATCAGGGAGGCGGCGCGACGGCATACTCGCTCTTCGTCGGCGTGGGCGACCACGAGCAGCCGGTCGTCGTCGAGGACCTCCTTGACCAGAACCACCTCGCCGACCTTCTCAAAACCCTTGACGGCGACGACATTGAGCGCCTCGTTGAGCATGACCTCGCGGCCAGCCGTGACCTCACTCGCCGCCAGCGACGGGGCGACCGCGACCCGCATCTTGCGACCTGCCGTGAGGATGTCGACACTGCCATCCTGCACCTCGCTGAGGACGACCCCATAGCCGTTGGGTGGGGCGCCGAGTCGGTCGACTTCGGCGCGTAGGTTGACGATCTGCGCCCGAGCGTCCTTGAGCGTGCGGGTCAGCCGGTCGTTCTGCGATCCGAGCGTGGCCAGGGAAGCCTGTTGTGCCATGAGTCGCCGCTCCAACTCACGCATCCGGTGTGCCTCGGGGCGGCCACTGTCGCGCAGCGCCGCGATCTCGGCCTGCAGCCGCTGCGCACCCGAATCCGGCGAAGCCGCTGCGGGCGTCTGCTGAGAGTCGGACATGAACTCGCCTTCCGTGAGGGCCGATCGCGAGACTCGTCGGCCTATCTCGACACTAGCCGCGACGACTGCCTCAGGAGGGCATCGTCTCGGTCACCGACCGCCGCGCGCGTCGCACCTTCTTGTCCGAGATCGGGCGTTCGCCGAGAGCCTCGGGCGTCCACTCGGCATCGGGCACAGCCCCAGATCCTGCCCCGACGAGCCCCGCAACGGGTATGCCGTCCACCGCCCCTTCGCTTGCCTGCCCAGGTGCCGGTGACGAATGGTCGACGGATAGCTCCGCCGCACGGTCTGAGTCACCGTAGGCGCCCTTGGCCGGACGACGGGTCCGGCGTGGGGTGGCCACGCCGTCGGCCAATCGCCGCGCGGTGATGAGGAAGCCGGTGTGCCCGTGCATGCGGTGCTGTGGCCGGACCGCCAGTCCCTCCAGGTGCCAGCCGCGGACCAGGCTCTCCCACGCCGAGGGCTCGGTGAAACCACCATGCTCGCGTAGTGCCTCGGCAACCCGAGACAGTTGGGTTGTCGTCGCGACGTAACACGTGAGCACGCCACCAGGTCGCAGCGCCTGGCTCACCGCGGCAACACACTCCCAGGGGGCCAGCATGTCCAAGACCACCCGGTCCACGCTGCCCGCCTCTACCTCCCGCGGTAGCGCGTCCGCCAGGTCGCCGATGACGATCCGCCACGCCGGGTGGGACTGGCCCAGAAAGGCCCGGACATTGCCCGCGGCGATGTCGGCGAAATCGGCCCGGCGCTCGAAGGAGATCAGCTCCCCCTCGGGCCCGATCGCGCGCAGCAGGGACATCGAGAGCGCCCCCGACCCAACCCCTGCCTCGACGACCCGCGCGCCGGGGTAGATATCGCCCATCGTGACGATCTGACCGGCGTCCTTGGGGTAGACGACGGCTGCCCCCCGCGGCATCGACATGACGTAATCGGCCAGAAGCGGACGCAACGCCAGGTATTCGATCCCAGCGGTATTGGCCACCACGCTCCCCTCGGGGGCTCCGATGAGCGAGTCGTGCCCCAAGCGGCCCTGGTGGGTGTGGAACTCCCGGCCGGCCTCCAGGGTGATCGTGTGCAACCGTCCCTTGCTGTCGGTGAGCTGGACCCGGTCGCCAACGACGAACGCCCCGCGCCGCGCCTGGGCGCCGCCTCCAGTGGATGGCGCGTGGGGGGCCTGGTGTCCGGTCGTCATGGCCGGAGAGTCTATGGCGCCGCCGCTCGGGAACCAGCCACCCGGCGCACTGTGCGGGCTTCGACCTCGTAGCGGCTCTGCACTCCCGCTCCCACCCGGAAGAAGCGTCGCCGCAAGGCACCGGAGACCAGGACGATGTCCCCCTCGGCCAACTCCTTGGCCCGCTTGCGGGTCGGTGCCGACCAACAGGAGACATCGATGACATCGACGGTGGCCGAGGTCTTCGTCCGCGGTGGGTCGCCGCGCGGCACCACGACCCGCAAGGCCAGGACGGCATCTCCGCTCGGCAGCGTGCGCTCCTGGCCAGGGCTGCTCACCCGACCCTGGACCACGACCTCGTTGATGCCCACCGGACCCGTCGCTTTGCGA
Organism: Actinomycetales bacterium; assembly: GCA_016710645.1. Lineage (GTDB taxonomy): Bacteria > Actinomycetota > Actinomycetes > Actinomycetales > Dermatophilaceae > Phosphoribacter. The sequence continues at coordinate 94,142 of JADJVI010000018.1, forward strand.
CCTTTAGATGCGCCTACTCCCATGTCCCTGCCCCTGTCTGCCGATCGGATCCCGCTCCCTGTCGCTGACGCTGCCCAACCGCAGGCCGCGACCCTTCCGAGTGTGAGTGAACGACCGCAGCGGCACGACCCAGTGATGGCTGCTTGTGGACGATGTGACGTGGCGCGTGGGGATGTGGACGACGTGCCCACGAAGAGGTCAGCGACGGACCAGCGCTGCTTCCGTGTCCTCCAGGGATACCGACCCCGCGATCGAGCCTCCGGCATCCCGGACGAGCACCATCGCGTGACCGGGGTGATCGACTCCGTTGCCGGCCAGCGCCTGCACGACGGCTCCGGCGGAGTCCGCCGGATCAGCGGTCACGACCCAGCCCGGAGCGCCGGTGGCCAGGAAGGCCGTGGCCGGCGCGCTGGGCAGCGAGGCCTCAGGGGCGCTCGCGAGCGCAGCGAGATCGACCCAGCCGACCGGCATACCGGCCGGATCGACGACGACCGCAGACGCTGCTTCCGGCACTCGCAGCAGGCCATCGACGACGGTCTGGGCTGAGGCGTGCGCGGGCACCACGACGACCGGGCGCAGCAACTGACCGACCCGCAGAGCCTCCACCGCGACCCTGGTGCGTCCGACTGCGATCGCGGCCGACGCACCCCGCCAGAGGAAGGCACCGATAAGGGCTACCCAGACCAAGGACAGCAGGTCGGGGGCGGTGCGAGTAAGCAGCGGCTGGACGACCGCCAGCCATCCGGCGACGCCGGCCGTGATGAGGCGGCCGGCCCAGCCCGCCACGAGCATGCCGCGTCCGCGGCTGCCGGTGAGACCCCAGACGGCCGCTTCGACGAGGAAGCCCCCATCCAGCGGCAGACCGGGCAGGAGGTTGAAGGCCGCCACCAGGAGGTTGGAGTAGGCCAGCGCTCCCGCCAGCAAGCTGGGGATGGGCGCGGTGAGGACAGCACTTCCCCACCAGCCCAGCAGCGCCAACGCCAGATTGCCCACCGGACCTGCGATGGCGACGATCCCGGAAGTGCGCGGTCCCTCATGCGCTCCACCGAAGACGGTGTGCCCGCCCCAGAGGTTGGCCACGATGCGGTCGACGCGGCCGCCCAGGGCTCGGGCCGCGATGGCGTGGCCGGCCTCGTGGACGAGCACCGACACCAGCAGCAGGAGCGCGTATGCCGCTGCGACGAAGTAGCCGGTTGTCCCCAGGCCGGTCCGGGGACCGAAGGTCAGGACGATGACGGCGGCAATGACCCCCCACGACCCGGCGATGTAGACCGGTATCCCACTGACCCGACCGATGAGCCAGCCGTAAGACGGCGTCGGCGACGGGCTCATGCGCCAAGACCTTAGTTCATCGACGGCATACTGGATCATTGCGCCGCTGCGTCCTGAACCTAGTCCGGCGCGCCCCAGGACCCCGACCGAGGAACCGTGACCACCGTGTCTGAGCCCCGCCCCGACGCCACCGAGACCCTGACCGCCCTCTTGCGCTCCCGGGTCCTGCTCCTGGACGGCGCGATGGGCACCATGGTGCAGCGCCACGAGCTCAGTGAGGCCGACTACCGCGGCGAGAGATTCGCCGACTGGCCCAGCGACGTGCGGGGCAACAACGACCTGCTCTCGCTGACCCGCCCTGAGGTGATCTCGGGCATCCACCGGGCCTATCTGCAGGCCGGCTCAGACATCGTCGAGACCAACACCTTCAACGCCCAGCGGATCTCGCTGGCTGACTACGGGATGGCTGACCTCGCCTACGAGCTCAACGTCGCCGCCGCGCAGCTCGCGCGCAGCGAATGCGACGCGATGACGGCCCAGACCCCCGACAAGCCGCGCTTCGTCGCCGGAGCGCTCGGCCCCACGACCCGCACGGCATCCATCTCCCCTGACGTCAACGACCCCGGCGCGCGCAATGTCACCTTCGACCAGCTGCGGGATGCCTATCTGGAACAGGCCCGGGGGCTGGTCGACGGCGGTGCCGACCTGCTGCTCGTCGAGACGATCTTCGACACCCTCAACGCCAAGGCCGCGATCTTCGCGCTGGAAACGCTCTTCGAGGAGCGCGGTCGGCGCTGGCCGGTCGTCATCTCGGGCACCATCACCGACGCGTCCGGTCGGACTCTCTCCGGGCAGACCACCGAGGCCTTCTGGAACTCCGTCCGCCACGTCAAACCGCTAGCGATCGGGCTGAACTGCGCGCTCGGTGCGGCCGAGATGCGCCCCTATGTCGCGGAGCTCTCCCGGCTCGCGGACACCTTCGTCTCCTGCTACCCCAATGCGGGCCTCCCGAACGCCTTCGGCGAGTACGACGAGACTCCCGGGCAGATGGCCGCGACCGTGGCCGAGTTCGTCGGTGCCGGGCTGGTCAACCTGCTCGGCGGCTGCTGTGGCACCACCCCGGATCACGTGGCCGCCTTCGCGGCGGCAGTGCAGGGTATGCCGTCCCGCCCGGTCCCCGAGGTCCCCCGCGCGACTCGCCTGGCCGGCCTGGAGCCGCTGACCATCGACGCCGACTCGCTGTTCGTCAACGTCGGCGAGCGCACCAACATCACCGGCTCGGTCCGCTTCCGCAACCTCATCAAGGCCGGGGACTACTCCACGGCGCTCACCGTGGCCCGCCAGCAGGTCGAGGCCGGAGCCCAGATCATCGATGTCAACATGGACGAGGGGATGATCGATGGCGTCGCCGCGATGGATCGCTTCCTCAAGTTGGTCGCCAGCGAACCCGACATCAGCCGCGTGCCCGTCATGGTCGACTCCTCCGATTGGGCCGTCATTGAGGCCGGCCTCAAGTGCGTCCAGGGCAAGCCGATCGTTAACTCGATCTCGATGAAGGAGGGCGTCGACGCCTTTATCGAGCATGCCCGGCTCTGCCACAAGTACGGCGCAGCCGTCGTCGTCATGGCCTTCGACGAGCTGGGTCAAGCCGACACCTTGGCCCGCCGACAGGAAATCAGCCGCACGGCTTACGAGATTCTCACCGAGCAGGTGGGATTCGACCCGGGCGACATCATCATCGACCCGAACATCTTCGCCGTGGCCACCGGGATCGAGGAGCACGCCCGCTACGGCATCGACTTCATCGACGCGGTGGCCTGGATCAAGGCCAACCTGCCCGGCGCGCTGGTGTCCGGTGGCGTCTCCAATGTGTCGTTCTCGTTCCGCGGCAACAACCCGGTCCGCGAGGCGATCCACGCCGTCTTCCTCTACCACGCGGTGCGTGCCGGGATGGACATGGGGATCGTCAACGCCGGTGCTCTGGTCGGCTATGACGAGATCGATCCGGAGCTGCGCGAGCGCATCGAGGACGTGGTCCTGGCGCGCCGCTCCGACTCGACCGAGCGGCTCTTGGAGGTCGCCGAGCGGTTCAACGTCGCCGGTGGTGCCGCCCCGGTCGCCGACGAACAGTGGCGCTCGCTGCCGCTGCGAGAGCGGATCACCCATGCCCTGGTCAAGGGCATCGACGAGCACGTCGAGGCCGACACCGAGGCATTGCGTGCCGAGTTGGAGGCAAGTGGCGGGCGTCCGATCGACGTCATCGAGGGTCCACTCATGGACGGCATGAACGTCGTCGGTGACCTGTTCGGCGCCGGAAAGATGTTCCTTCCCCAGGTCGTCAAGTCCGCCCGAGTCATGAAGAAGGCGGTCGGCTATCTGGTGCCGTTCATCGAGGCAGAGCGTCTGGCCGGGGGCGACACGACTGCCCACACCAACGGCACGATCGTCATGGCGACGGTCAAGGGCGACGTCCACGACATCGGCAAGAACATCGTCGGGGTCGTGCTGCAGTGCAACAACTACGACGTCATCGACTTGGGCGTCATGGTTCCTGCGGCGCGCATTCTTGAGGCCGCCGCAGAGCACAACGCCGACATCATCGGTCTGTCCGGCCTCATCACCCCGAGCCTGGGCGAGATGGTGTCCTTTGCCGCCGAGCTGCAACGACTCGGCTCCGACATCCCCCTGCTCATCGGCGGTGCCACCACGTCCAAGGCCCACACCGCCGTCAAGGTCGCGCCGAAGTACTCCGGCCCGGTCATCTGGGTCAAGGACGCCTCCCGCTCGGTGCCGGTGGCCGCAGCGCTGCTGTCCCCAGAGCAGAAGCCCGACCTGCTCGCCTCAGTCGCAGCCGACTACCAAAGCGTCCGAGAGCGGTATGCCGCTCGGCACGGCGACCGTCCGCTGGTCACTCTGGAAGCGGCCCGGGAGGCCCGCACTCCGGTGGACTGGACGGCATACCAGCCGGTGCTGCCCGCGATCCTCGACCCGGAGCGCGACCCGCACGTCCCCGAAGCCACGCGACCCGCACCGGGCCGGCTCATCCTCGGTGACTACTCCGTGGCGGAGCTCCGGCGCTATATCGACTGGCAGCCCTTTTTCGCGGCCTGGGAGTTGCCCGGCCGGTTCCCGGACCTGCTGCACAACCCCGCCTCCGGAGAGGCCGCGCGCAAGCTGCACGAGGACGCGCTGGCGATGCTCGACCGCATCGAGACCGAGGGCTGGCTGCACCCTGCGGGAGTGATGGGGCTCTTCCCAGCCAATGCCGTCGGCGACGACGTCGAGGTCTATGCCGATGCCTCGCGTGACCGGGTCATCGCGACCCTTCATCACCTGCGCCAGCAGGGTGAACACCGTCCCGGGGTGCCGCACCGCAGCAACGCCGACTTCGTCGCCCCCCGCGACACGGGGCTGGCCGATCACGTGGGCGCCTTCGCGGTGACCGCAGGCGTCGAGCTGCCGGGGAGGGTCGCGGCCTTCAAGGCCGAGCACGACGACTACTCCGCGATCCTGCTGGAGTCGCTCGCCGACCGGCTGGCCGAGGCCTTCGCCGAGCGGCTGCACGAGCGGGTGCGCCGCGAGTGGTGGGCCTACGCTCCCGACGAGGAGCTCGACAACGACGCCCTCATCGCCGAACGCTATGTCGGCATCCGCCCCGCGCCGGGCTATCCCGCCTGCCCGGACCACACCGAGAAGGCCACCATCTGGTCGCTGCTGGACGTCGAGGCGAGCATCGGCATGCAGCTCACCGAGTCGATGGCGATGTGGCCGGGAGCCTCAGTGTCCGGGCTCTACTTCGCCGCTCCGCACGCGCAGTACTTCGTCGTCGGGCGACTCGGGCGGGACCAGGTGGCTGAGTATGCCGAGCGCAAGGGCTGGACGCTTGCCGAAGCCGAGCAGTGGTTGGCGCCCAACCTCGGGTACGAGCCTGCGGAATAGGTGAGCGACACGGCATACCAGAGTTGGTATGCCGTGCGGTCGCCGCCGGGAGCAGCGTGCTGGATCTCGCCCGATCCGGACGCTGTCGGTGGCCTGCCCTAGGGTCGAGGTCGAGGAGGGTCGCATGGTTGCCGCACTGTCTCCGAGCCGAGCCTCGGATTTCAAGAACTGTCCGTTGCTCTATCGCTTCCGGGTCGTCGACCGGCTGCCGTCAGCCCCGAGCCCGGCCGCAGCCCGCGGCACGCTCGTCCATGCCGTCCTGGAGCGGCTCTTCGACCTGCCGGCCCACGAGCGCACCATCGAGGCCGCGGCTGAACTAGTAGCCCCCGAGTGGGAGCGGCTGGTGGCGCTGGAGCCCGAGTTGGCCGGCTTGCTCGACGCCGACGACGACGGGTCGGCCGACGCGTGGTACCACCAGGCGGTCGGACTGGTCCGCACCTGGTTCAGCCTGGAAGACCCCACCCGCTTGGAGCCGGCCGAGCGCGAGCTCTACGTCGAGGCCGAGGTCGACGGCCTGACTCTGCGCGGCTATGTCGACCGGCTCGATGTCGCCCCCAATGGCGCGCTTCGGGTCGTCGACTACAAGACCGGCCGGTCCCCCTCGGAGCTGTTCGAGCGCTCCAGCCTGTTCCAGATGAAGTTCTATGCGCTCGTGCTGTGGCGGCTGCACGGAGTCGTGCCGAGCGTCCTCCAGTTGGTCTACCTCGGCAACGGCGAAATCGTCCGCTACGTCCCCGACGAGGCCGATCTCCTCGCGACCCAACGCAGTATCGCCGCGCTCTGGCGGGCCATCCAGAAGGCGGCCGAATCGGGCGACTGGCGGCCCCGCCGCTCCAGGCTGTGCGACTGGTGTGACTATCGCGACCTATGCCCGGAATGGGGCGGCACTCCCCCGCCGTTGCCGGCTGACGCCCAGCAACGGGCGATCGACCCCGAGGTGGTCGGACGCCCTGCTCCGGCGGACGACTGACCCTCACTCACCTATGGATGCCGTGCCGTCCAGGAGTGGAGCCGTCGCACCCACCAGGTCGGCCAGCCCCAAGCCAGCGAGGGTCGGGAGTTGCACGCTGCCCGCCATCGGTGCCACCGGCTTGACATTGGGCACGATGATCGTGGGGACACCCGCGGCCGTCGCCGATTGCGCACCGAACACGGAGTCCTCGACGGCAATGCAATCGCCAGGGGCGACCGAGAGTCGTTCGGCGGCCAACAGATAGGGCTCCGGGTCGGGCTTGCCGTGGGTGACGTCGTCACCGGCGACGACCACCGTGAACAGGCCCTTGGGTGCCGCCTCGAGCAGTAAGTCGGTGAGCGACCGATACGACATGGTCACCAGGGCCGAGGGCACCCCAGCGTCGCGGGCGGCGGTGAGCAACTCGAGGGCTCCGGGCCGCCATGGCACGTGCTCGCGCAACTGGCGTCCCACCAGGACGAGCAGGCGATCGACCACCTCATCGACGGAGAGCGGCACCTGTCCGTGCTCGATAACGTATGCCGCCGTGCCGGTGAGGGCGCGCCCGACCACAGCCATGGCGTGTTCGTGGTTCCACTGTCCACCGAAGGACTCGACCAGCGCGTATTCGGCTGCCATCCAGTAGGCCTCGGTGTCGACGAGGGTGCCGTCCATGTCCCACAGCAGGGCGGCGGGAAGGGTGGACGATAGGTGCACGGTTGGTCCTCGCTGGGCATATCGGGTGGGACGTCAACCCTATGTCGCCGTAAGGTGGTCCTTCACCACACGAAGGAGTTGAGGGCAGGTGTTGCCAATGTGGGGAACCACCCCGCCGCTGCGGTCGCCCATCCTCATGGCCGCCTTCGACGGATGGAATGACGCCGGGGAGGCCGCCTCGGTCGCCTTGCGCCACCTGTGCACCGTCTGGGGTGCCGACCTCGTCGGCACGGTCAACCCGCAGGACTATTACGACTTCCAGGTCAACCGTCCGCGGGTGCAGTTGGTGGATGGCCGCCGCGAGATCATCTGGCCCGAGACGCGCATTCTCGTGGCCCGCAACACGTCCTTTGATCGCGATGTCGTCTTCGTCGACGGCATCGAGCCGTCGATCCGCTGGGTCAACTACGTGACCGACCTGCTCAATGTCGCCACCGGATACGACGTGAAGACCATCCTCACGCTCGGTGCCCACCTGGCGGAGGTGCCCCACACGCGCCCGCTGCCCGTCAACGTGACCAGCGACGATGCCGCCCTGCGCGATCGGTTCGGCGCCGAGGTCAGCCAGTACGTCGGCCCGACGGGCATCGTCGGGGTGCTTGCCTCGCTCGCCGATACCGTCGGCATCGGGACCCTGTCTGCCTGGGTGTCCGTCCCCCACTACGCCGGAGGCCCGCCTTCGCCGAAAGCCGCGCTCTCGCTCATCACGACGATCGAGGACCTCTTTGAGGTACCGATTCCGCGACTGGAACTCGAGGAGGAAGCCCGCGCCTGGGAACTCACCGTTGACGAGATGGCCGAGGCCGAGGAGGAGGTCGCGGAGTACGTCTCGTCTTTGGAGGAGGCGGCCGACGCCGCCGAACTCCCCGAGGCGAGCGGCGATGCCTTGGCGCGCGAATTCGAGCGTTATCTTCGCGGTCGCCAGGAGGGCTGATCGCCCGGGCGCTCGACGTCACCAACCCGTCAGAGGCGGATCCCGAGCAACCGATCGACAGCCCGTGCGGCAATTCCCGGGGCCGCGAGATCCGAGCCACCGGCGCGCAATGACTCGGCCGCCCAGTCGTCCATGGCAGCCAGTGCACCCGGCGTGTCCAGGTCGTCGGCGACCCGTTCCCGCAGCACGTCGACAAGGGCATCCGGGGCAGGCCCACCATTGGTCGAGACGGCCTGGCGCCACCGGGCCAACCGCGCCTGTGCCTGAGTGAGGTCGGCGGGGGTCCACTCCCATTCGGTGCGGTAATGATGGGCCAGCAGTGCCAGTCGGATGGCCATCGGGTCGACCCCATCCGCCCGCAGATTCGAGACCAGCACAAGGTTGCCCTTGGACTTGCTCATCTTCTCGCCGTCCAGACCCACCATGGCCTGGTGCACATAGGCCGAGGCATACGTCGGCTCGCCGGTCAGCGCGCAGCCCTGGCCGGCGCTCATCTCGTGGTGCGGGAAGGCGAGGTCCGTGCCCCCTCCCTGGACGGTGAACGGCATACCGAGGTGGGTGAGCGCGATGACCGTGCACTCGATGTGCCATCCCGGCCGGCCCCAGCCCAGGCCAGCACCGTCCCAGGCGGGTTCCCCCTCGCGCTCGGCGCGCCACAGCAGCGGGTCGAGCGCGTCGCGCTTCCCGTCGCGATCCGGGTCGCCGCCGCGTTCGGCGAAAAGGTCCAGCATCTCGCCGCGTCCCAGACCACTCACCGACCCGAACCCGGGGCACCGCGAGATGTCCAGGTAGATGTCGGCTCCAGCGGCATCCGGGGCTGCCAGCCGGTATGCCGTCCCGTCACCTTCCAGCCGCGCCACGGCCTCGACGATCGCCGCGATCGATTCAGTGACGCCCAGATAGACGTCCGGCGGGATGACTGAGAGCGCGGTCATGTCCTCACGGAAGAGGGCGGTCTCGCGGTCAGCCAGGCGAGTCCAATCGATGCCATCCCGCACGGCCCGGGCCAGCAACGGATCGTCGACATCGGTGACGTTCTGGACGTAGCGCACCTCATGGCCGGCGTCGCGTAACGCCCGGCCGAGGACGTCGAAGGTGACGTAGGTGGCAGCGTGGCCGAGGTGGGTCGCGTCATAGGGCGTGATCCCACAGACGTAGAGCCCAGCCACCGGGCCGGGGTCGAGCTGCACCAAGGCGCCCGTCGCGGTGTCGTGGACGCGGACGGGACGTCCGGTGCCGGGGATCTGTGGGAGGGCGGGAGCGGGCCAAGAGTGCACGGGCCGAGCGTAACGGTCCTAGAGGGCGGGCCAGGGAATGGCCGGCCAGTCCCGACTGGGCTGAGGGTAGTGTCCCTGCGCGAGCAGCGCGACCAGACGCTCCCGCAGCGCGTCCACGTCCGTGGCCGGGAGAAGGCCCGCAAGGGCCGCTGACAGCGTCGTCTCCGGCCCGTCCAGCGCCGACGCTAGAGCGATGAGCCGCTCGATGTCACCGCGCCGCCATGGCTCGCCCGCCCACCCCCAGAGGACCGTCCGCAGCTTCGGATCGGCGTGCAGCGTCAACCCGTGGTCGAACCCCCACAATCGGCCTGCCGCATCGCGGACCAGGTGGGAACCCTTGCGGTCGGAGTTGTTGAGGACGGCGTCGAGCAGAGCCGCATCCCGCACATCGGTCCGGTCCTCGTGGACGACGCTCACCCACCGACCGTCGGCGAGCTGGCCGTCGACGACCGGCAGGTAGCCATCGGGGACCTTGCCTCGGGAGACCAGCCGCACCGGACTGGGCAGATCCTCGGCCGCGAACGGGTCACCGATCCACACCTGCACCGACCCCGGCCCTAGCGGTCCGTCGCGGAGCACCGTGGGTGGGACGATCCCGACACCGAGCGTGTCCGCGATGAGATAGCTGGCCACCTCACGTCCGGCCAGGGTGCCGTCGGGAAAGTCCCACAACGGCCGCTCGCCACGGATCGGTTTGTAGATGACGTGCAGCGGCGGTTCGTCATCGCCGCCCCCGCGGGCATCGGATCGGGGCAACACGGTGACGGTGGCCAACAGCGCGAGGTTGCTCGCCCCAGTGATCCGGCCGACCAGCTCCAAGGGAGCGTTCTGCAGCAACTCGACGAGCAGCGCGTTCGAGGCTGGCGTGGGAGTCATGCCGCCGAGGTCATCGGCGGTAACCGTTCGCCCGGGGGCAGATGTGACCGGCCGGGTCCAACGGGCCAGCACAGAACGGGCACGGGGGGCGACCGGCCCGGATGAGGTTCTGGGCCCGCCGGGCGAAGGCCCGCGCCTGGGCTGGAGTCAAGGTCACCCGCAATCCCTCGCCGACCAGGACATCCGGGCTGAGCAGCCGGGCCACCTCGGCCTCGGAGCCCTCGTCGGCGTCGACGTCGACGTCATCGTCCGCTCCGTCATCTGGCCGAGCCTCGATGACGACCACCTGCCGACCGGGGTCCCAGCCCAAGGCGATGGTCCGCACCCGGAATTCGTCCTCGATCGGGGTGTCCAGAGCGTCGTCGTCCAGGTATGCCGTGGCGCTGGCATCGTTGCCCGCTTCCCCGGCGAAGTCGTCGAGCACGTCCAGAACACGGTCGGCGAGCACCGAGAGGGCTTCCTTTTCACAGGAGGCGCTGACCAGGCGGCGCCCCTCGCGAGCTTGCAGGAAGAAGGTGCGCTGTCCGGGCGGGCCGACCGTCCCCGCGACGAAGCGGTGCGGCGGATCGAAGTCGTGGACCGGCATACCCCGACCCTAACCGGCCCCGCCGCCGACTGCCGCGTCCCCTGGCCCGACGCCGGACGAGCCTGCGCTTTCGGCATCAGGTTCAGCGGGCCGCGGCCGGAGGGCATCCAAGGGTCCGCCGACGTCATTGCTGCGCAGCACAAAGGGCCGCGCCGCGGTGTAGCGGATGGCACTGACCGACGCAGGGTCGACGACAAGGCGCTGGAAGTGGTCGAGATGGGTGCCAGCGGCATCCGCGAGCACGGCCTTGATGACGTCTCCATGCGAGACCGCCACCCAGACGGCGTGCGCGCCGTGCTTGGCTTCGACCTCAGCGTCGATCCGGCGAACGACCGCCACAGCTCGGCTTGCCATCTCGACGATCGACTCACCTGGCAGCTCTCCGTCGGGGAAGCGAGCGGCCGTCGGATGGTCTTGCACGACCCGCCAGAGCGGCTCGGTCGCCAGTTCACTGAGCAGCCGACCCGACCAGGCGCCATAGCGACACTCCCCCAGGTCGTCTGAGGTCTCCACGGCAGGAGGCTCGGCCAGTTCGGCGCACAGCAGCCCCGCGGTCTCCAGGCAACGCGGCAATGGCGAACTCACCAGGCGAGCGACCGGCATACCTGCGGTGGCCAGGCGCCTACCCACGGCACTGGCCGCGGCCCTCCCGACCTCGTCGAGAGCCACATCCGGCAGCCACCCTGCAAGGATCCCGGAGGCGTTGGCGGTGGTGCGACCATGACGCACGAGCAGGACGGTGGCCATCCCCTCAACCTACCGGCGGGTCTCCCACACGGCCCTGCCGATCCGTGATGACATTCTGCCTGTGATTGTCGACCAAGCCATGTACGTCGACGGCGTCCGGCTATCACCGGGCGACCTCAGCGACGAGCTGGCGACCCTGCGAGCCAGTGCTTCAGGGTTCATGTGGATCGGCCTCAAAGACCCCAGTGACGACGAGTTTGCTCTCGTCAACCGGGAGTTGGGCTTGCACCCCCTGGCTGTCGAAGACGCCGTCACCGGCAACCAACGCGCCAAGATCGACGCCTATGAGGGCAGCTTGCTGGCCGTCATCAAGACCTTGCGCTACGTCGAGCGCACCAGCGATATCGAGACCGGTGAGGTCATGGTGTTCGTCGGCGACCGGTTCGTCGTGACGGTCCGCCGGGGTGAGGCCAATCCGCTCGACCACGTCCGTCGTCGGCTGGAGAACGATCCGGTCCAACTGCGCCTTGGCCCGCTGGCGGTGTTGCACGCGGTCATGGACAGCGTGGTCGACAACTACGAGTCGATCGACCGCTACATCGCCGAAGACCTCACCCAAATCGAACAGCAGGTCTTCGGGGAACACGGCAATGTCGACGCCACCTCGATCTACCGGCTCAAGCGTGAGGTGCTCGAGTTCCGCCGCGCTGCCGTGCCGCTGGCGGAGGCGATGCGGCGCTTCCCCTTCCTCAACTACGTCGGCAAGGGCGAGAAGAAGGTGCTCCCGTTCTTCCGTGACGTGGAGGACCACCTGGCCCGCACCAATGACCACGTCGAGTCCTACGACCGATTGCTCTCGGAAATTCTCAACGCGCACCTCACCAAGGTGACCGTGCAGCAGAACGAGGACATGCGTCGGATCTCGGCCTGGGTTGCCATGGCGGCAGTCCCGACGATGATCGCGGGCGTCTACGGCATGAACTTTCACTACATGCCAGAGCTAGAGGCCTCGGTCATGATTGGCGACAGCGAGTTCTACTGGGGTTACTTTGCGATCGTCGCTCTCATGGTGAGCGTGTCCGCGGGGCTGTTCATCTTCTTCCGTAAGCACGACTGGCTCTGAGCCGGCCCGGGGCCGGCCCGGGGCCGAGCCGCACCCAGCCATCGGCTCGGTCAGGTGGCGCTCAGCACTCCCGCGCCCAAGGCAACGGCGATCAGGACGCCCAGCACGACCCGGTAGACGACAAACGCCTTGAGGGTGTTGGTCGCGACGAACTTCAGCAGCCACGCGATCGAGGCATAGGCCACGACGAACGCGACGAGGATGCCGACCCACATCTGGCCCATGCCGAGCGAGGACATGTCAGTGCTGACCGTCTCGTAGAGTCCAGCAGCCGTGAGGGCCGGAATGGCCATGAAGAACGACAGCCGGGTGGCGGTCACTCGATCGATCCCGCGGAAGAGGCCAGCGGAGATCGTCGCCCCGGAACGGCTCACACCTGGGATCAGTGAGAAGCACTGCACCAGCCCGATGATCAGCCCGTCCTTGATCGACACCGTGGCCTCGCCGCGCTCGCCCTCCTCGCGCTGCAGCTTGGCGTGGCGCGTCTCGGCCAGCACCATGACAATGCTCCACAGGACGAGGGCAGCGGCGACGACCCAGAGCGACCGCAGCGGCCCTTCGATGACCTTGCGCAGCGCGAAGCCGACCAAGGCGACCGGGATCGAGCCGACGATGACCGCCCACGCCAGTTGGTAATCGGGGTGGCTGCGCCGAGCGCTGTCGGTGAGTCCACCGAACCAGGCTGCGGCCAGGCGAACGATGTCACGCCAGAAGTAGATGAGGGTCGCAGCGATAGCGCCCAACTGGATGAGAGCGGTGTATGCCGTGACGGCCGGGTCGTTGACCGACAGCCCCAACAGCTTCTCGGTCACCGTGAGGTGACCAGTCGAGGAGACCGGGAGGTACTCGGTGAGGCCCTCGACGATGCCGAGGATCACTGCTGCGGGGTAGCTCAAGTCAGACACGAGGGGTCAGCCTAACCCCGCGTCCTGAATAGCTTTCGCCATCGTCCGCAGAGTGGCGCGCCGGGCGTCGAGCGTGGTGGCATACGGGCTGATCGCCAGAGTGGTCACCCCCGCCTCGGCATAGGCCGCCAATCGGTGACGAATCCGCTCTGCCGAGCCGAGCAGACTTGTCGCGTCAAGGAACTCGCGCGGCACGGCGGCCGCAGCGTCCCGGGCCCGACCGTCCAAATACAAGTCTTGGACCAGCGCAGCCTCCTTCTCGAAGCCCATCCGGCAGGCCAGCTGGTTGTAGAAGTTCTTCTCCCTCGACCCCATGCCGCCGATGTAGAGCGCGGCATACGAGCTGACCGCCGCGTAGGCGTAGTCGAGGTCGTCAGTGAGCACGACGGGCACGTTCGGCACGATGTCGAAGCCGGCCAGGGGGTCCTGCGGGGTGCCTCTACCCCCGCGCTCGGCGCCTGCGCGCAACGAGGCGAGCAGGTCGCCGGAGTGCTCGGGGCTGAAGAAGATGGCCAGCCAGCCGTCGGCGATCTCACCGGTCAGTTCGAGATTCTTCGGCCCGACAGCGGCCAGGTAGATCGGGACCTGACCGCCGCGCGCGGGACGCACGGTGAGGCGCAGCGCCTTGCCTGGGCCGTCCGGCAGCGGCAGGGTGAAGTGTCGGCCGGCATACTGCACGGTCTCGCGTCGCAGGGCCATCCGGACGATGTCGACGTACTCGCGAGTGCGTCCGAGCGGGGAGTCGAAACGCACTCCGTGCCACCCTTCGCTCACCTGGGGGCCGCTGACCCCAAGGCCCAATCGGAACCGCCCACCGGACAGCGAGTCCAGCGTGGCCGCTGTCATGGCGGTCATCGCCGGGCTCCGCGCGGGAATCTGCAGGACCGCTGAACCCAGCCCGATCCGGGTGGTCTGGGCACCAACCCAGGACAAGATGGTCGGCGCATCCGAGCCATAAGCCTCCGCGACCCAGCAGGAGTCAAAACCGAGTCGATCGGCGTCTTGCGCCAGGACGAGGTTGTCCATGCCGTTGCCCGCGCCCCAATAGCCGAGGTTGAGTGCCAGTCGCATGTCGGCAGGCTATCGGCGGGCGGCGCGTGGCGGCGGCCGGCGAGCGCGGCGCGGGTGGATAGCGTACGTGTCATGCAGCAGCGTCGGGTCGGCCGGTCCGGACTCTCGGTCTCGGCATTGGGACTCGGCACGCTCACCTGGGGTACGGCGGTCGACCACGACACGGCCGGGGATCTGCTGACGGCCTTCCATGCCGCCGGCGGCACGCTGGTCGACACCGCACCCACCTATGGCGACGGCCTGGCCGAGCTATGGCTCGGTGAGTTGGTCACAGGCACGGTGCCACGCGCCGATCTCGTCATCGTCAGCAAGGCGGGGCTGCACTGGCACACCGGGGAGCGGCGCGTCGACACCTCCCGGCGGGGGATGCTGGGGTCGCTCGATGCGTCCCTGCAACGGCTACGCACCGATTACGTCGACGTGTGGCTCGCGCACGTGTGGGATCCGCAGGTGCCGCTTGCCGAGACTCTCGGAGCACTGGAGTATGCCGTGCAGTCGGGTCGAGCCCGATACGTCGGCGTCTCGAACTACCGGGCCTGGCAAACGGCGCGCGCCTATTCGCTCTTGGAGCAGGCCCGAATCCCGCTGATGGTCAACGAAATCGAACATTCTCTGGTCGAGCGCGGGATGGACGATGTGCTGGACGCCGGTCTCGACCTGGGCTTCGGGGTGTTCGGCTGGGCGCCGCTAGGCCGAGGCGTCCTCACCGGGAAGTACCGGCACGGCATACCGGCCGACTCTCGAGCCGCATCGACGAACTTTCCCGGGTTCCAGTCGCGCTTCCTCACCGATCGCCGACGCGGCCTCGTGGAGGCCGTGCACACCGCTGCCCGGGGTCTGGACGTGCCCGCGGCCGCGGTCGCGCTGGCCTGGGCTCGGGATCGCGAGGGCATGAGCGCTGTCCTCTCCGGTCCCCGCACCCTCGGGCATCTGCAGGGGGCGATCGAGGCAGACTCGCTCAGCCTTCCCGGTGAGGTGCGCGCAGCCCTCGATGACGTCTCCCGGGGCTGAACCAGCTCGCGAGGGTGGCTCAGTCGTCCTCGTCGTCGTCCTCGTCCAGATCGTCATCGAGGTCGTCCTCGTCTGAGTCTTCCGAGTCGTCCGAGTCGTCCGAGTCGTCCGAGTCGTCGGAGTCGTCGCTGTCGTCGAAGTCGATCTCTTCGTCGTCCAGACCGGAGTAGACCCCGGAATCCTCGCCATCGCCGTCGAGGTCGTCGTCCATGTCGCCATAGACCGCGAGCGGGGTCGCGACGTCTGTGGCGACGAAAAGCGCCTCGTCGTAGTCGTCGAAGGCTCCCGCGAGTGCCTCGGCGGCCGACACGACGGCCGGGTCGTCGGGGTCGCGGCGGCTGGAGGCCACCTCTAGGTGCCGCTCCAAGGCTGTGACGAGCTGGGCGAGGGCGGCGCGCGGGTCGACGGTCATGACTCGACCGTACCGGCTCGGGGTCACGATTCGGCATCCCGTGCCCCAGGTCACGACCCGAGGTTCCGAGTCAGGGGTGCGGACCCCTGGTCGCGACCGTCGTGTGCCTCAAGCCAGGTCGAGGAACCGCCGCAGCACCCTGGCCCCGAACTCCAGCGACGCAACTGGCACCCGTTCGTCGACCCCGTGGAACATCGGGACGAAGTCGAGGTCGGCGGGCAACTGGAGCGGAGCGAAACCATAACCCCGGATTCCGAGCCGGCTCAGGGCCTTGTTGTCGGTGCCGCCGGAGAGGCAGTAGGGCAGGATGCTTGCTTCGGGGTCCTCGGCCAGCAGCGAGGTCCGCATGGCGGTGACGAGGTCGCCGTCGAAGGGAGCATCGAGCGCGATATCGCGGTGCAAGACCTCGACCTGGACGTGCTCACCGGCCAGCCGTTCCAGGGTGGCCAGGACGTCGGCCTCATGGCCGGGCAGGAAGCGGGCGTCGACGGCGGCCGTGGCCGACTGCGGGATGACGTTCTGCTTGTAGCCCGCCTCCAGCATGGTGACATTCGCGGTGTCACGCAGCGTCCCAAGGACGAATCCCTGTGTGCTGCCGAGCTTGTCGAACAGCGCTGCCGGATGAGTCGCCGGGTCGTCCACGGCATACGGGATGCCGGTGACCTCCGAGAGGCCGTCCAGCAGCCCGCGGACCGAGGCGATGTACTCCCGAGGCCAGGGGTGTGCGTCGATGCGCGCGATCGCCTGGGCGAGCCGCACGATGGCATTTGCATCCGTGGGTACCGATCCGTGCCCGGCGCGGCCGTGCGCGATGAGACGCAGCCAAAGAATGCCCTTTTCCGCCGTCTGCACGAGATAGGCACGGCGAGGAGCCCCGGTATGCCGTTCCGGCACCGTCACGCTGAATCCGCCGACCTCGCTGATCGCCTCGGTCGCGCCCTCGAACCAGTCGGGGTGGTTGGTCACAACCCAGTGCGAGCCATAGTCGCCCCCGGCCTCTTCGTCGGCGAAGAAGGCGAACGTCGTGGTCCGGGCGGGACGCTCGCCGGTGCGAGCCAGGTCGCGGATGCACGCGAGGATCATCGCGTCCATCCCCTTCATGTCGACCGCTCCGCGACCCCAGATGCAGCCGTCCACCTCCTCCCCGGAGAACGGATCGACCCGCCAGTCCTCAGCGCGGGCCGGCACGACATCGAGGTGGCCGTGGACGACCAGGCCTGGTCGTCCAGGCTCGCGGCCCTCGACCCGGACCATGAGCGAGGTGCGACCGGGGGCGCTCTCGACCAGGGTGGGGGTGAGCCCGACCTCGGAGAGGGCGGCCGCGACGTACTCCGCGGCAGCCCGCTCCCCCGGGCCAGCGTTGTCACCGGCGTTGACCGAAGGGATCCGGATGAGGTCGGCGCACAACCGCGCGACCTCGTCCTCGGGCCGGATCGCGGGTGCGCTCACGTTGGTCTCGTCCTGCATGAGGCCAACCTAACCGGCACAGGGATCCGAGAGCGGTCAGTGAGCGGTCACCAGGGCGGTGCGCAGGTCATGGGCGCCGTCGGAGCGGGTGGCCTCCCAGAACAGTCGCACGCCCTCCGGCCCCTCGACCACGCTGAGGTAGCGCAACGCGGCACCCGCGCGGCCGACCGGCCCGTCAGTGGGAACCAGCGGCGACGCCGTCGCAAATCCCGTTCTCTCGTACCAGTTTTCCGCAGCGCTTGCGCGACCGTCATAGAAGACACCGCCCCGGTATGCCGTGCTGACGCGGGTTCCGCGCTGGTCCCACGTGCCCGCGGTGGGCGTGAGGACCTGGCCTGACCAGTGCCACACCAAACCGTCGGAGCTCACCGCACGGTGGCTGGACATGCGGTCGGCCGCGTCATCGCCCCCGTCGAGCGGATGACGACAGGCCCACATCTGCCACTGTTGCCCGTCGTGCCAGACGACCGGGTCCTTCCAGGCTTCCGCCGCATCGCCGGGGAGCACCATGGCGCGTTCTCCATCGGCCAGGCCCGAGGGGTCGGCCGCGTCGAGGGCCTCGACCCACCAGTGCTTGCTGCCGACCGTGGCACAACTGACGTAGAGCCGCCACGCGCCATCCGGTCGGCGCACCAGCGCTGGTCGTTCCAGAGACGCCGCGCCGAAGCCATCGCTGGTGACGGTGGCGACGGTCTCCCACGAGCTCGCATCCCTGGAGCGAGCCACGATGTTGGCGATCCCCCGACCCTCGTCCAGGGGCCTGCGGACTCGATAGGCAAGCCACCACCAGTTCCCGTCGAAGACGGCGCTGGGCGCCCCGAGCCAGTGGCCCGGACCGGCCCCCGGAGCGGGAGCAAAGACGACGTCGCCCGGCTGCTCCGCGAGGGTGCGCAGGATGTCGTTGACTGAGGCAGTGACGGTCATGGGGCCATCCTGCCGGTTCGTGCCCGAGGGCTCACGCGTGCTATCGTTCCGGCTCGCGAGGGCAGCCAGAACGGTGCCCGCGTGACACCTCGTCCGGGTGGCGGAATGGCAGACGCGCTAGCTTGAGGTGCTAGTGCCCTAACGGGCATGGGGGTTCAAGTCCCCCTCCGGACACGCACACTCCCCGACGCTGAACAGCTCAGCGGCTCGGGGAGTTCTTGCTGTGTCCCCCCGACCGGGCGGCCCGAATCGCCACCGTGCGATGCGATCAGCGAATTTCGGTGCGGTTGAAGTAGAGCGCGCCCGGGGTGGTCTGGCCGAGCAGTTCAGGCACGGTGACGAAGACGAAACCGCGGGCCTTGAGGGCCGCGATGATCCCCGGCGTCGCATCGACCGATGACCCGTGGATGTCATGCATGAGGACGATCGACCCCGGCCGCACCGTGGACAGCACCCGTTGAGTGGTGATCGGCGCCGAGCGATTGCGCCAATCCTCCGAGTCGACATCCCACAGCACGACCGGCCAGCCGAGACTCCTGGTCGTGTCGTCGTACGCGCCGTAGGGCGGCCGCATGAGGGTCACCTTCGTCCCGCTGATCTGTTCGACCAGATCCCGAGTCGTCGTCAGTTCCTGTAGGGACGCACCGGCGTCGAGGCGCCGCATGTCGCGGTGGTTCCACGTGTGGTCACCGATCGCCATGCCCAACTCGGCTTCGCGGCGCACCACCTCGGGGTATGCCGTCGCGGCACGTCCCAGCACGAAGAAGGTCGCCTTGACCTGGGCGCCGCTGAGGATGTCGAGCAGGCGCGCCGTGTGAGAACCGGGCCCGTCGTCATAGGTCAGCGCCACGCACTTGAGCACGGCGCAATCGACAGTCCGAGTCGCACCCGCCGCAGCGGCGGCCGGTGCCGGCACCGCGGCTGGGGCCGAAACACCGCCATTCGACGCGGCTGGTGAGCCCCCCGAGGCGGTCGAAACGGGCGCGGCCGCGGCCGCGGGGACGATGGTTACGGTGGGAGCCGAACTGCTGGCCGGTGCCCGGCCGGCATACGGGCGCCCCGACGCCAGGATCGTCTCGATGCGTCGGCCGATTTGGCTGAGCGCTGGGCGGACCTGCAGGGCTGGCACCGTGACGGTCGACGTCTGCGCGTGGCCGGACGCACCCGGCCGGACGACCTGGAGCGCCACGTCACCAGCGGGCGTCAACTCGGCGCTGTCCAGCACGCTCGCGCCCGATGGGCTGGCATCGGGCAGGGTGATGCCGTCCGCAGCGGCCGCGAGGGCCAGCGCCTGCTGGGTCTGCTCCCGTGCAGCTTCCGCGAAAAGCTCCGCGCCCGAGCACGCCTCGTTGCGATCGATGTCGGCATAGAAGACGCGGCTGGTCCGCGTCGCTCCCCCGGCGGCGTCTCCCCCCTCGACGTCGGCGGTCATCCGCACGACCACGACGGATCCCACGGCGTGCAGCACCGTCCCGGCAACCGTCAACTCCGGCGGCTTGGAGCCACCCGCCACGGTCCGCGCGAGAAAGCTCGCCTCGGCTTCATCCGCCCAGGCCTCCAGCAGGGCGGTCAGCCGGGTGGCCCCAGGGACCGCTGGCCAACTCACCTGGGTGGGCCGGGCGAGGTCGATCGACACCCGACGGGTCACCGTGATCCCGGGCACGGTCACTTCGGCCCGGAACAGCGCTGGGTCCCCCACCCCGCTCAGAGCGGCGACGCCAGCGGCTTGCGGCTGGGGTGGCGGCCGATGGGTGGCCAACACCGGCAGCGCCACGCCGCAGGTCAGCGACGCGGCGATGGTCACCCGACCCAGCCAACGCACACCACAAGCCTAGGAAGGGCTCACCCCGATCGTTGGGACCTTCCGCACGGGCGCCGCCGTGTCGCCGCCGTCCGGCCAGTTCAGCAGCGAGCAGCGACGCTCAGCCCGCGGGAGTGCCCTTGAGTCGCAACAAGGTGCTCTTGCCGAACATCGACTCGATGAGGTCGGTTGCCACCTCGGCGGTGCGGTTGGCCTGGTCGCACGCGGGGTTCAGTTCCATGACGTCCAGCGACCCGAGCCGACCGGTGTCCGCGATCATCTCCATGCACAACTGCGCCTCGCGGTAGGTCGGTCCGCCCAGCACCGTCGTGCCGACGCCCGGCGCGATCTCGGGGTCGAGGAAGTCCACGTCGAAACTCACGTGCAGGTGAGTGTCTTCGTCGAGGTCAGCCAGCGCCCGACGCATGGTCTTGCGCATGCCGAATTCGTCGATCTGGCGCATGTCAAAGACCCGCATGCCGTCCTCGTGGACCAGCTTCTTCTCGTCGGCGTCGACCGACCGGATGCCGACCTGGTGCACGACATCGGGCCCGATGGCCGGCGTCTGCCCGCCCAACCCGGTCAGGGCATCGGGGCCGCGCCCTCGCAGGATCGCGACCGGCATACCGTGGATATTGCCCGTCGGAGTGGTGCGCAAGGTGTTGAAGTCGGCGTGCGCGTCCAACCAAATGACCCGCAACTTCTTGCCGGCCTCCCGGGTATGCCGCGCGACGGCGCTGATCGAACCGATCGCCAGGCAGTGGTCGCCTCCGAGCAGGATCGGGATGTGGCCGGCCTGCAACGAGCCGTAGACCGCCTCGTGGACCGCCTCGTTCCAGGCGACGACCTCGGCTAGGTGCCGGTAGCCGTCGACGGGAGGCAGCCACGGGTTGGGTGGGCCCGCGAGATTGCCGAGATCATCCACCTGCAGCCCGAAGGCCGCGAGGTTGGCGTGGATGCCGGCCACCCGCATGGACTCCGGGCCCATCGAGGCGCCGCGATGGGCTGCGCCGACGTCGGTGGGTGCGCCGATGAGATCGACGATCTTCGAGGGGATGCTCACAACCGGCAATCCTCACACGCGACCGGCCCGCTGTCACACCACCGACTCACCTGGGCGGGACACGCACTGCCCAGAGCGCGACCGCGGCGGCCGATGCGACGTTGAGGGAGTCGACACCGGCGGCCATGGGGATGCGCACGGTGAGATCGCAGGCAGACACCGTATGCCGGGCCAGCCCGTCTCCCTCGGTGCCCACCACGAGGGCGAGCCGCGCCGGTGGATCGGCAGCCAGCGCGTCGAGGGTCATCGCGTCGTCGTCCAGCGCGAAGGCCGCAACGATGAAACCCAGGTCGCGCAGCGCCCTCACCCCGGCGGGCCACGGGTCGATACGGGTCCAGGGCACCTGGAAGACGGTGCCCATCGAGACGCGAATCGCCCTGCGATACAACGGATCTGCGCAGCGGGGGGTGACTAGGATCGCGTCCACGCCGAGGGCCGCACCAGCTCGGACCGCTGCCCCGACATTGGTGTGATCGACGATGTCCTCCAGGACGAGCACCCGCCTGGCGTCCGTCACGACCTCGGCCACAGTCGGCAGCGTCGGCCGCTGCATGGCCGCCAACGCTCCGCGATGCAGGTGGAAGCCGGTCAGGGCCTCCAACACTGGCGACTCCCCGACGAAGACCGGTATGCCGTCCCGGCTCGCCGCCGCGACGACATCGGCGAGGTCGACCAGCCAGCGCTCCCCCATGAGGAACGACCGGGGCCGGTGACCGGCGGCAAGCGCGCGGCGAATGACTTTCTCCGACTCGGCGATGTAGAGCCCGCGTTCGGGCTCGGACCGGCGACGCAGCGCCACGTCGGTCAGTCCGACGTAGTCAGCCAGGCGCGGATCATCGGTCGAGTCGATCCAGGTGACCCCCGTCGGGAGGGCTCGGTCGCCGCCGTCAATCACGGGAACCACACCATCTTGACAATCGCCACGACCCCCACGACGACGATGATCGCCCGCAGGACGGGAGCGGGGAGTCTGCGCCCGAGGTGTGCCCCGATCAACCCGCCGAGCAGCGAACCGACGGCGATAAGGGCGACGACCACCCAGTCGACGTGATCCCGAGCGAAGATGAGGAACGCGCCCGCAGCGACGAGGTTGACGAAGGTGACGAGCACGTTCTTCACGCCGTTGAGTCGCTGCAGGGGCTCGCGCGACAGCGCGCTGAAGATGCCCATCAACAAGACACCTTGCGCCGCACCGAAATACCCGCCGTAGGCGCCGGCCAGCAGTGCGCCTGCCTGCAGCCCCACGGAGGCGGACGACGCGCCCTCAGCCACACCCCCGACTGCCGGGGCCCGCCGCGCGCGGGCCGCCCGCTGAATCCGCGGACCGAAGATGACGAGCACCAGCGCGATGACGATGAGCACCGGCACGACAGCACGAAAGGCCGAAGCTGGGAGCACCAGCAGCAGCGCCGCCCCGAGCACCGATCCGGCGATCGACATCGGCAGCAGGCGAGTCAGCAGAGCACGCTGCCCCGCGAGCTCACGGCGATAACCCCAACTGGCGCTGGCCCCGCCCGCCACCAGGCCGATGTTGTTGCTGACGTTGGCCGTCAGCGGCGGGTAGCCGAGCAACAGCAGGGTCGGAAAGGTGATGAGCGTGCCCGACCCGACGATCGAGTTGATCGTGCCCGCACCGACTCCGGCGAGCAGGACCCACAGGGCTTCGACGGGCGACACCCGGCCACCCTACCGACGCAGAGGTGGGGCGGAAGCCACCGGCACGGCATACCAGCAGCTCTGGTATGCCGTGCCGCTCACCTCACGCCGTGGGGCCCGGGGTGTCCTCCGGGCCCTCCGGGCGAGCGATGGACTCTGTCGACTGGACCCGCTCGATGGTGGGGTGCAGGCCGGTCCGGGTCGCGGGGACGACCGGAGCCGAACCAGAGGCCGTCGCAGCGGGAGTGCCACCGAGAGCCGAGGAGACCCCACGCAAGGCGTCGGTGAGCTCGGACGGGATGATCCACATCTTGTTGGCATCGCCGCGGGCCAACTGGGGCAGCACTTGGAGGTACTGATAAGCGAGCAGGTCCTGGGTGGGCTGGCCCTTGTGGATGGCATCGAAGACCTCTTCGATGGCCTGAGCCTGGCCGCGAGCTTCGAGGACACGCGCCTGAGCGGAACCCTCGGCCCGCAGGATCTGGGCCTCCTTCTCGCCCTGGGCGGTGAGGATGGCCGACTGCTTGGTGCCCTCCGCGGTGAGGATGGCTGCGCGCTTGTCCCGCTCGGCGCGCATCTGCTTCTCCATCGAGTCCTGCACCGAGTGCGGCGGGTCGATGGCCTTAAGTTCGACGCGGTTGACCCGGATGCCCCAACGCCCGGTCTCCTGGTCGAGGACGCCGCGCAGTTGTCCGTTGATCTGGTCTCGGGAGGTGAGCGTCTCCTCCAGGTCCAGCGAACCGATGACGTTACGCAGCGTCGTAACAGTGAGCTGCTCGATGCCTTGGATGAAGTTGGCGATCTCGTAGACCGCCGACTTGGCATCGGTCACCGTGTAGTAGATGACCGTGTCGATGGAGACGACGAGGTTGTCGGACGTGATGACCGGCTGGGGCGGGAAGGTCACCACCTGCTCGCGCAGGTCGATGGTGGCGCGGGGCTTGTCGATGAAGGGGACGAGGATGTGCATGCCGTCATCGAGGGTGCGCGAGTAGGACCCGAGCCGCTCGATGATGACGGCCGTCTGCTGGGGAACGATCTTGATCGTGCGCAGGATGACGCTGGCGACGAACAAGAGCAGCGCGAGGACGACGACAAGAGTGACGATGCTGCCGGACACGGGAACCTCCGAACCGTGGGGACTGCGAGGACGTCTGGATCAAATCGGATAGGTCAGGGGGAACTATGGGGTGCTGTCGTGGGGGGAGTCGGCGCGCTCGACGACTGCCGTGGCGCCATCGATGTCCAGGACGGTGGCGTGCTCGCCGGGTGCCAGCACGTCATGACTGTCGGTGCGGGCCGACCACGTCTCACCGCCGATTCGCACCGATCCTGCGGTGGGGGTGACCGTCTCCAGCACGACAGCCAGTCGACCGCGGTAGCCGCCGACTCCGATCGACGTCGGCGGACGGTGGGTGCGGAAGCGCCGGTGCGCCGCCGGCCGGACCACCCCGAGGAGCACGATGGCGCTCGCTGCCGCGACGATCGCCTGCACGGGGAAGGGGGCACCGACTGCGGCCGCAGCTGACCCGCCCAAGGCGCCACCGGCGAGCATGAGGAAGGTGAAGTCGACGGTCGCGAGTTCGAGGGCTCCGAGGCCGAGGGCCACGACGATCCAGATCAGCCAGGCGTAGTTCTCCACGTCGACCACCGTCGTCCTCTCTTGAACATCCGACCAGCCCTGGTGAGGAACCGGTCCGTACAGGCTATGACGAGTCGGCGACCACCGGGGTTCCGCCGAGGTCGGCCGACCGCGCCGACCAGCGGTGCCCGTGCCGCTCGATGACCAGGGGCAGGTCGAACGTCGCCGAGAGATTCTCAGGGGTGAGCGTGACCTCCAGCGGCCCGGCCGCCACCACTTTGCCCCCGCGCAGCAGCAAGGCGTCGGTGAACCCCTTGGGGATCTCCTCGACGTGGTGGGTCACCAGCACCAAGGCCGGCGCACGCACGTCGCTGGCGAGCTCACCGAGCCGGGCCACGAGGTCCTCGCGGCCGCCGAGGTCCAGGCCTGCGGCTGGCTCGTCGAGCAGCATGAGTTCCGGGTCGGTCATGAGGGCTCGGGCGATCTGCACCCGCTTGCGTTCTCCCTCGGACAACGTGCCATAGCGCCGGTCGGCCAGATGCTCGGCGCCCAGGGCCAGCAGCAACTCCATGGCCCGCACGTAGTCCTGGGTGTCGTAGTGCTCGTTCCACCGCCCGACGATGCCATAGGCGGCCGTGACGACGACATTGCCGACGATCTCGCCGTCGGGGATGCGATCAGCCATCGCCGCACTGGCCAAGCCGACACGAGGCCGCACCTCGAAGACATCGACAGCGCCGAGCTTGTCGCCGAGGATGCGGACCGTGCCGCTCGTGGGATGCATGCGGGCGGCGGCCAATTGCAGCAAGGTGGTCTTGCCGGCTCCGTTAGGGCCGAGGATGACCCAGCGCTCGCCCTCCTCGACCTCCCAGGAGATGTCGTCGAGCAAGCGGGTCTTTCCGCGCACGACGCTGACGCCCTGGAAGGCAAGGACATCACTCATGGCCTAAACCCTAGTTCAGCCGCCCAGTTCACAGGGCGACGGCCCGCCGGGCCGCCGCATCTACAGTTCCGGGTATGCCGTCCCTGCCCCTCAGTGTCAGTGCCGCACTCTGGGCCACCGCCCTGCTGCACGGATCGGCGACCCGGGCCGAGTGTCTCCGGGCGACTCACGCGGGGAGCACCGATGTTGCGGGCGACCTGGACTGGCCGACCGAGTGGCGGGATCTCGGCGAGACGCTGGCGGTGGCCGTGCTGCCCCGCCCGGGCCGCCCGGGCTGGATCTCCGCGGGAGGCGGCGCAGGCGTGGATGCCGCTGCCGAAGCGACGGAAGCGGTGCTCGCTGCGACGACGGGGCACCTCGCGGTGCCGACCATCCAGGAGTACGGTCCGGCCGGCGACCGCGGGGTGCTGGTGACGTGGACGGCATACCCCGGTATGCCGGTGCCCCGCCACCGACTGGAGGCGACCGACCTGCGCGAGATGACCCAGCGATTCGCCACCGCGGTGCGCGAGGCCGCCGAGGACCTGGAGGTCGCCGGCGGCACCCCCTGGACCGCTTCGGATTTGCTCGCGGCGGGGCGCTTCGGGGGGCTCGACCGGTTGCCGGCCGGCATACCCTCCCGAGTTGTTGAGCTTCTGGCTCGCAGTGCCTTGGTGAGCGAAGCCGCACACCAGGGGCTCACCGTAGAGGCCGAGGGCCCGGCGTTGGACCTGCAGACCTCGATGCGGCGCGAGCAGGTGTTGCGCCACCTCGCCGCGACGGCCGACGACACCCTGGAGGGCGCGGCTGCCGTCGCCGCGATGGCGATCGCCGGGTGGATCCCGAGTGACCGGAGTCGCTGAATCGATCAGTCGCCCGGTTGCTGTCAGCCGAGCACCGAGCGGTAGACCTCCATGGTCTTGTCGCCGATGGACGCCCAGGAGAACTGCTCTACCGCGCGACGGCGACCGGCCAACCCCATCTCGCGGGCCCGGGTGCGGTCGCTGACGGCGTCGGTGAGTGCAGCGGCAAGGTCGTTGACGAAGCGATCGGGGTCGACCGGTGTGCCGGTGCCGTCCTGGACCTGCTCGATGGGCACTAGCCAGCCGGTCTCACCGGGGACGACGACCTCGGGGATGCCGCCGGTGGCGGTGGCGACGACCGGCAATTCGCAGGCCATCGCTTCGAGGTTGACGATGCCGAGGGGCTCGTAGACGGACGGACAGGCGAAAACCGTCGAGGCGGTGAGTAGCGCGACCACTTCGTTGCGCGGCAACATTTCTGGGATCCAGACCACGCCATCGCGAGTGGTGCGCAGCTCGGCCAAGAGGCCCTCGACCTCGGCCTGGATGGCGGGTGTGTCGGGTGCACCGGCGCAGAGGACGACCTGGACGTCCTTGGGCAGCAAGGCGGCTGCGCGCATGAGGTAGGGCAGGCCCTTCTGCCGAGTGATCCGGCCGACGAAGATGATGGCCGGACGGTCCGGGTCCATGCCGTGCTTGCGGCAGATGTCGGCGTCGTCGATCGGCTGCCAGAGCTGCGAGTCGATGCCGTTGTGGACGACGGCGACCTTGGCCGGGTCCAGCGACGGGTAGGAGCGCAGGATGTCCTGACGCATCCCGGCACTCACCGCGATGACGGCGGCCGCGCCCTCGTAGGCCGCCCGCTCGGCGAACGATGAGACCCGGTAGCCGCCGCCGAGTTGCTCGGCCTTCCACGGCCGCATGGGTTCCAGGCTGTGGGCGGTGACGATGTGCGGCGCGCCGGCCAGCATGCCTCCGAGGTGGCCGCCCATGTTGGCGTACCACGTGTGTGAATGGACGATGTCGGCGCCCTGGCAGTCCTGCGCGATCTGGATGTCGACCCCGAGGGTCTGCAGGGCGGCATTCGCTCCCGCCAATTCCGGCAGATCCGGGTATGCGGTGGTGCCCGCTTCATTCCGATCCGCGCCGAAACAGCGCACCCGGACGTCCGCATCGCCCCGATCGCGCAATGCCCTCACGAGTTCGGCGACATGCACCCCCGCTCCCCCATAGACGGCCGGCGGGTACTCCTTGCTGATGATGTCGATGCGCACAATATGAGACTAGTCCGAAGGTCCCCGGCGACACAGCGTAGGAAGGTCCTAGGGTGGTGACATGGCCCGTCGCAGAACGAATCCCAAGGTCCTTGCCATCGTCTTGGCCGGCGGAGAGGGCAAGCGGTTGATGCCCCTCACGCGCGACCGCGCCAAGCCCGCGGTGCCCTTCGGCGGCATCTACCGGTTGGTCGATTTCGCGCTCTCCAACGTCGTCAACTCCGGCTATCTCAAGGTCGTCGTCCTCACCCAGTACAAGTCGCACAGCCTCGACAAGCACGTCACCAAGACGTGGCGGATGTCGACAATGCTGGGCAACTACGTTGCCCCGGTGCCGGCCCAGCAGCGAGTCGATAAGAACTGGTACCTCGGCAGTGCCGACGCCATCTTCCAGTCGCTCAACCTCATCGACGACGAGCGTCCCGAGATCGTCGTTGTCGTGGGAGCTGACCACGTCTACCGGATGGACTTTTCCCAGATGGTGGCCCAGCACATCGAGACCGGCGCCGGCCTCACGGTGGCGGCAATCCGCCAGCCGATCCACCTGGCCGACCAGTTCGGTGTCATCGAGGTCGACGACGCCGACCCGATGAAGATCGGCGCCTTCCGCGAGAAGCCGTCCGACCCCAAGGGTTTGCCCGACAGCCCGCACGAGGTGCTCGCGTCGATGGGCAACTACGTCTTCACCACCGATGCCCTGGTCAACGCGGTCACCGACGACCACGACACCGAGGGCAGCAAGCACGACATGGGCGGCGACATCGTGCCGCGCTTCGTCGCGCAGGGTGACGCCTACGTCTACGACTTCAAGGACAACGACGTTCCCGGCGCCACCGAGCGCGACCGCGGCTACTGGCGCGACGTCGGGACGCTGGACTCCTATTACGACGCCCACATGGACCTCATCTCGGTCCACCCGATCTTCAACCTCTACAACTACGACTGGATGATCTACACCAATGCGCCGGCCTATCCC
This sequence comes from Actinomycetales bacterium, assembly GCA_016710645.1. Lineage (GTDB taxonomy): Bacteria > Actinomycetota > Actinomycetes > Actinomycetales > Dermatophilaceae > Phosphoribacter. The sequence goes on from JADJVI010000018.1 coordinate 122,372, forward strand.
CCGGCCAAGTTCGTCCACGGGTCGCACGACCGGGTCGGTGAGGCGCTGTCCTCGGCGGTCTCCCCCGGTGTCGTCGTGTCGGGTGCCCAGGTCAACCACTCGGTGCTCTCGCCCCGGGTCAAGGTGCACAGTTACGCGACGATCGCCGACTCGGTGCTGCTGGACTCCGTCGAGGTGTCCCGGTATGCCGTGATCCGCCGCGCGATCATCGACAAGGGCGTGTTCATCCCCGAATACGCGCGAATCGGGGTCGACCACGAGCACGACCGGGCTCGTGGATTCCACGTCACCGAGAACGGTGTGACGGTCATCGGCAAGGGACAGCACGTCCCGCTGTGACCCAGGCCGACGGCATACCTGCCCTCCCGGTCAGTAGCGGCGACCCGCGCCAAGCGCGGGTCGCCGTTCAGGTCGCTCCGCAACACGCCCCGTATGCCGTGCTCCGCGACACCGTCGTAGCGCTCGAAGAGCTCGGCGTCGACGTGGTCCTCACCTGGGACCACTTCTTCCCGCTGTCCGGTGATCCCGACGGGTCGCACTTCGAGTGCTGGAGCCTGCTCGCCGGATGGGCCGAGGCCACCGAGCGGGTCCAACTCGGCCCATTGGTGGCCTGTACCGCTTTTCGCAACCCCGACCTGCATGCCGACATCGCCCGCACCGTCGACCACATCAGCGACGGTCGGGTGATCTTCGGGATCGGGGCAGGGTGGTTCGAACGGGACTTCACGTCATACGACTTCGAATTCGGCACGGCCGGAAGCCGATTGGACGCACTGGCGGCTGACTTGCCGCGCATTCGGGCCCGATGGGACCATCTGGTGCCTCCTCCCGCGGGGAAACTGCCGATCCTCGTCGGCGGTGGTGGCGAGCGAAAGACGCTGCGAATCACCGCCGAGCACGCCGACATCTGGCATGGCTTCGGTGACCCGGAGCTCATCGCGCACAAGCATCAAGTGCTCGATGCCTGGTGTGCCCGGATCGGCCGTAACCCGCTGGAGATCGAGCGCTCGGCCGGGGTGGCCTATACGCCGGCTCGGCTGCCGGAGCGCTCCGACCTCGATTTCGCCGGCCAGGCTCAGGCGCTCTTCGACGTGGGCACTCGTTTGCTCACCCTCAGCCTCACGACGCCGCCCTATGACCTCGGACCGGTGCGCGAGGTGCTCGCCTGGCGCGATGAGGTCAATGCCGGAGGTTCTACCCTGTCGGGGTGACCGACGGACTGCAGACGCTGCGCATCACCCTCACCGGCGACGACCGACCGGGTGTCACCAGCGCCTTGCTCCAGGCCGTCGCGCCGTTGAGCGCCGACGTGCTCGACCTCGAGCAGATCGTCGTGCGCGACCACCTCACCCTCACCCTGCTGTTGCGCACGGCGGGCACCGCGGACGCGAGGCGCGAGCTACGCAGCGCCGTCCAAGCGGTGGCCGATCGGCTCGGTATGCAGGCCAAGGTCAGCGAAGGGGTGGGCGACAGCCACGAACGGCCCGCCGGGCGGGCGCATGTCGTAGTCCTCGGTCGTCCGTTGGGTGCTGGTGCCCTGGGGGCTGTGACCGCCCGAATCGCGGCCCATGGAGCCAACATCGACCGGATCCGACGCCTGTCGCAGTACCCCGTGACCACCCTGGAGTTCGACGTGTCGGGGGCCGATGTCCCCGCGCTGCGCGCGGAGTTGGCCGCGGTCGCTGCTGCCGAGCGAGTCGATGTGGCAGTCGCCCCTGCCGGACTCGCGCGTCTGGGTGCCCGGTTAGTGGTCATGGATGTCGACTCGACGTTCATCCAGCAGGAGGTCATCGAGCTGCTCGCGGCCAAGTGCGGCCGGGAGGCCGAGGTGGCCGCGGTGACCGAGCGAGCGATGCGCGGGGAACTCGACTTCGCGGCCTCCCTGCGTGAGCGGGTCGCGGTGCTCGCCGGGCTCGACGCGGGGGTGCTGGATGACGTCCGGCAGGAGATCATCCTCACGCCGGGAGCGCGCACCTTGGTGCGCACCCTCAAGCGGCTCGGCGACACCATCGCGTTGGTGTCCGGCGGGTTTATCGAGATCGTCGGGCCGATCGCGGCCGATCTCGGCATCGACCACGCGCTGGCCAACCGGCTCGAAGTGCGCGACGGCGTCCTCACCGGACGGGTCGAGGGCGAGATCGTCGACCGGGCCGGAAAGGCCGCAGCCTTGCGCCAGTTCGCCGCCGAAGCGGGTCTCCCGCTGTCCCGCACCGTCGCGATCGGCGACGGAGCCAACGATCTCGACATGCTGGAGACAGCCGGGCTCGGCGTCGCCTTCAACGCCAAGCCGTTGGTGCGGGCGCAGGCCGACACCGCGGTCAACGTCCCGTATCTCGACACGGTGCTCTTCCTGCTGGGCATCACCCGGGAGGACGTCGAAGAAGCCGACGCGCTGGACGGCATACCGACGCCTGCCCCGCAGCTGCCCTGAGGCGCGCGAGCGGCACTCAACCAGCGGGGGTCAACACCCCATGGCGTGCACGCCGCCGTCGACGTGGACGATCTCGCCGGTCGTGGCCGGGAACCAGTCCGACAGCAGGGCCGCGCACGCCTTGGCGGTGGGCACCGGGTCCGCGACGTTCCACCCGAGCGGGGCGCGGGTGTCCCATTGCGCCTCGAAGACCTCGAAGCCGGGGATCGACTTGGCGGCCGTCGTGCGGATCGGGCCGGCAGCGACCAGGTTGCAGCGAATGCCCTTCGGCCCGAGGTCGCGGGCGCAGTAGCGGTTGGTCGACTCGAAGGCGGCCTTGGCCACGCCCATCCAGTCGTAGACCGGCCAGGCGAAGCTCGCGTCGAAGGTCAGCCCGACGATGGACCCGCCCGCGCTCATCAGCGGCAGCGCGGCGACGGCGAGGGCCTTGAGGCTGTAGGCGCTCACGTGGATCGCGGTGCTGACGTCCTCCCAGGTCGCATCGAGGAAGGTGAAGGCACCCTGGGGGGCGAACCCGATCGAGTGCAGCACCCCGTCCAGTCGGTCGGTGTGCTCGCGTAGCCGGTCGGCCAGGGTGTCGAGGTGCTCCTGGTTGCTCACGTCGAGCTCGACGACCAGAGGTGTCACGGGCAGCCGCCGGGCGATGGTCTGGGTGATCTTCATGGTCCGCCCGAAGGAGGTGAGGATCACTGTCGCGCCCTCCTCCTGGGCGATCTTGGCGACGTGGAAGGCGATCGAGGAGTCCATGAGGACACCTGTCACCAGGAGGGTCTTGCCGTCGAACATGCCCATGGCCGGCTCGCTTTCGCTTGAGGTCTTCGGTCGGTCGGTCAGTGGCCCATGCCAAGGCCGCCGTCGACGGGCAGCACGGCACCGGTGATGTAGGCGGCTTCCGGGGAGGCCAGGAAGCGCACCGCCGCGGCGACTTCCTCGGGTGCCGCGAAGCGGCCCGCCGGGATGGAGGAGAGGTATGCCGTGCGCCGCTCCTCCGGGAGGGCCGCGGTCATGTCGGTGTCGATGAAGCCGGGCGCCACGACATTGGCGGTGATGCCGCGTCCGCCCAGCTCACGGCTGATCGAGCGGGCCAGGCCCACGAGAGCGGCCTTGCTCGCGGCATAGTTGGCCTGGCCTGGGGAACCATAGAGGCCGACGACGCTGGAGACGAAGATCATCCGGCCGCGGCGCAGCCGGATCATCCCCTTGCTGGCCCGCCGAGCGCAGCGGAAGGCGCCCGCGAGGTTGGTGTCGATGACGTCATCGAACTCGGCGTCACTCATCCGCATGAGCAACTGGTCCTTAGTGATGCCGGCATTGGCGACCAACACCTCGACCGGTCCCCCGAGCAACCCTTCGGCGGCGGCGAAGGCCGCATCGACGGAGGCCGTGTCGGTCACCTCGCACGGCACTGCCTGCAAGCCTTCGGGGGCGTCGCCGGAGCGGGTGGTGACCACCACGCGGTCCCCCGCTGCTGAGAAGGACCGGGCAATAGCCAAACCGATCCCGCGGTTGCCACCGGTGACGAGCACCGCTCGTCCAGCTGGGGGCGGTGTCTGGGTCATGGGCCGGTGGTCCTTCCTTAGAGACGCATCGTGCTCGGCGCAGCGATGTTCGACCGACGCTACGGGTTACCCGCGCGTAGGACGTAACGGCGCACGGCATACCCGGCGTAGTGTGGGGAGCGTGAGGCTGCGGCGGAAGGGACCCGAGCCGGTGGTGCACACCGTGACCACCGCGCCGATGTCGCTCGCCGAAGACAGCGACATGCGAATGCGCCGCTACCTCATCACCATGGGCATTCGCACCGCCTGCTTCCTGTTGGCCGTCGTCACCGAGGGCTGGCTGCGCTGGACCTTTGTCGCCGGCGCCGCGATCCTGCCCTACATCGCCGTCGTGCTGGCCAATGCTGTCGGACCGCGCTGGGGCGCCCAGATCAGCGGTGCCGACCGGTTCACCGAATCGGGGCCGGGGCTGTCAGCGCCCCCGACCCACATCCACGCGGTCGGTCCGATCAGCCACAGCCACTGACACAGCCAGCTCACCCACCGATGGCCGACATCGGACGCTCGGGCTGGTGGAATCCGGGGCGACCGATCCCGTGGCCGTGCGCCTTACGCCACATTTCCTCGCGAATGAGATCGGCGAGGTCGGAGTCCGAAGCGCCAGCCCGTAGCGGTCCGCGCAGGTCGGTCTCGCGCTGGGAGAACAGACAGTTGCGCACCTGGCCGTCTGCGGTGAGCCGCGTGCGGTCGCAGTCGCCGCAGAACGGCGCGGAGACGCTGGCGATGATGCCCACGGTCGCCGGGCCGCCATCGACGAGGTAGCGCTGGGCTGGTGCACTGCCCCGCGCCGAGTCGGGCAGGTCGGTCAGGGTGAACCGCTCGGCAAGCCGCTCGCGGATCTCGGCGGCGGTGACCATGACCGACCGGTCCCAGCCGTGTTGTGCGTCCAGCGGCATCTGCTCGATGAAGCGCAGTTCATAGCCTCGCTCCAGGCACCAGGCCAGCAGCTCGCACACGGCCTGGTCGTTGACCCCACGCATCGCCACGGCGTTGACCTTGACCGGTGCCAGGCCGGCTTCGGACGCCGCCGCGAGTCCCGCGACGACGTCACCGAGCCGGTTGCGCCGGGTGAGGGCAAGGAACTGTTCGGCGTCGACGGTGTCCAGGGACACATTGACCCGGTCGAGTCCAGCGGCGGCCAGGGGTGCGGCGAGCCGGGCGAGGGCGGCGCCGTTGGTCGTCATGGCCAGAGTCGGCCGCGGGGTGATCTCGGCCAGCGCACGCACCAGGTCGATGATGCTCGGCCGCAGCAGCGGCTCGCCACCGGTCAGTCGGACCTGGGTGACCCCGAGACTCACGAAAACCCGCACCACGCGGACGAGTTCGTCGTCCGTGAGCAACTCGGCCGAGGGCAACCAGGGCAGTCCCTCTGCGGGCATGCAGTACGTGCACCGGAAGCTGCACCGGTCGGTCACCGACACGCGCAGGTCTCGCGCGACCCGGCCGTAGGTGTCGATGAGAGTGCCGCCGTCCGGAGGACGCAGCCTCGGGTCGGGCAGCCGGGTCATGCGCGCCACCCTAACCCGGGTACGGTGAGTCGGTGTTCAGGGAGATCTTCACCAAGCGCATCCTGGGCGCCATCGCGTTTGCCATCGTGTTCGGCCTGGCCTGCTATGCCCTGGGGATGTGGCAGTTGTCGCGTTACGAGGCCAAGGACGCCCGCGCCAATGCCGTCGAGGCCAACTATGCGCGCGCGGCGGTGCCGCTGGCCCAGGTGCTGCCCTCCCCCGCCAGCGCATTGGGTGAGGACCAGATCTGGTCCAAGGTCACCGTGACCGGTCGGTATGCCGTAGACCGCACCCTCGTCGTGCGCACCCGCTCCCTCGCCAGCGCCCTCGGCCTGGAGGTGCTCGTTCCCCTGCGGGTCGGTGACGCGACCCTCTTGGTCGACCGGGGATGGGTGCGCCTGGGCGAGACCGCCGCCGAGTTGCCGGCCTTCCCCGCCGCTCCGACCGAGGAGGTCACCGTCACCGGGTGGCTCAAGCCGAGTGAGGACGATCGCGGGCAGAACCTCCCCGCCGGACAGCTCGCCTCGATCAACCTGCCCCAGGCTCAGGGTCAGATCGGCGGGACGCTCTACCAGGCCTACCTCGTCATGGACACCGAGCGCACCGCGTCCGGCCTGACCCCCCAGCGTCCGGCCCCCTTGGAGCCACCCTCAGTGGACCGCGGTCCGCACTTTGCCTACGCCTTGCAGTGGTGGCTCACCGCCGGTCTGGGAATCGCCTTCGTCGTCTTCCTCTACCGCTCCCGTCCCGGTGCCGCCGAGCGTCGCGCCGAGGCAACTCCCAAGCTCAAGAAGGTGCGGATCTGGGACGAAGAGGACGGCTGATCGACCTCTCGGATGCCGTCAGGCCGGGGTGCGCTCGTCGAAGTACTGCGTGCGGTAGAGATCGGCATACAGTCCCCCGCGCTCTAGCAGCTCGGTATGCCGTCCGCGCTCCACGATCCGACCGTCATCGACAACGAGGATCTGGTCGGCGCCACGCACTGTCGAGAGGCGGTGGGCGATGACGAAGGCCGTCCGGCCCTGCAGGGCCGCGTCCAGTGCTCGCTGCACGGCTACTTCGGACTCGCTGTCCAAGTGCGCGGTTGCCTCGTCGAGGACCAGGACTTGCGGCTGCTTGAGCAACAGTCGGGCGATGGCCAACCGTTGCTTCTCGCCGCCGGAGAGTCGGTGTCCCCGGTCGCCGACGACGGTATCCAGCCCCGACGGGAGTTCGTCGACGAGGGTGAGCACCTGAGCTGCGGCCAGGGCCTGCCGCATCTGCTCCTCGGTGGCATCGGGCTTGGCATACGCGAGGTTGCCGCGGATGGTGTCGTGGAAGAGGTGGGCCTCCTGGGTGACCATCCCGACGGTCTCGTGCACCGACCCCAGCGAGGCCTGGCGCAGGTCGACCCCACCGACCCGCACCGTGCCGATCGTCGGGTCATAAAGCCGGGCCACCAGCGAGGTCACGGTTGTCTTGCCGGCTCCACTCGGCCCGACGAGGGCGACCAGCTGGCCCGGCTCGGCGCGGAAGGTGATGTCATGCAGGACCGGCCCCCCGCCCGCTCGGTCGCCAGTGGCGGCGGCCTCCAGCGAACGCAACGACACCTCGTCGGCGGACGGATAGGCGAAGCCCACCCCGTCGAACTCCACGTCGACCGGGCCCGACGGGATCGCCACCGGCGACGGGACTTCGGCCACCAGCGGCTTGAGGTCGAGCACTTCGAAGACCCGCTCGAAGGACACCAATGCGGTCATCACGTCGACTCGCACCCCGGAGAGCGCGGTCAACGGACCGTACAGGCGCGACAGCAGTGCGGCCAGGGCGAGCAGGGTGCCCACGGTCAGCGTTCCCGACACGGCCATCAGGCCGCCGAAGCCGTAGACCATCGCCGTCGCCAACGCCGCCACCAATGACAGTGCCACGACGAACGTGGTGCGGTTCATCGCGATCCGCACCCCGGTGTCGCGGACGGCTGCCGCGCGGACGGCATACTCGCTCTCTTCCCGCACAGGGGTGCCGAACAGCTTGACCAGCAGCGCACCGGCCACGTTGAAGCGTTCGGTCATCCGGGACCCCAGCTCGGCGTTGGCCGTCATCTGGGTGTGCATGAGCGCCGACAGCCGCCGACCCATGTACTTGGCCGGGACGAGGAAGAACGGCACGAGCAGCAGCGCCCCGAGGGTGAGCTGCCAGGAGAGGGTCGCCATCGCGGCGACGATGAGCACGAGCGACACCGAGTTGCTCACCACCGAGGACAACACCGAGGTGAACGCCTGCTGGGCGCCGATGACATCGGAGTTGAGCCGGCTGACCAGCGAGCCGGTCTGTGAGCGGGTGAAAAAGGCGATCGGCTGGCGCAGCACATGACCGAACACCGCAGTCCGCAGGTCGTAGATGAGCCCCTCGCCGATGCGCGCCGAAAACCAACGCTGCGCGATATCGAGGACTGCGCTCGCCACCGACAGCACGGCCACCAACAGCGACAGGCGCACGACGACGCCACCGTCCTTGAGGAGGACGCCCTCATCGACGATGTTCTTCACCAGCAGCGGCACGGCCACCACGACGGTGGCGTCGATGACGACCAGGGTGAGGAATCCGGCGATCCACATCCGGTAGGGGCGGGCGTAGTCGAGCACGCGGCGAGTGGTGTCCCCGCGCAGCCGCACGTCGAGCACCGATTGGTCGCGCACCATGCTGCGCATGACGCCATGTCCACCCTGCTGGCTCATCTGGGCCTCGCCTTCTCACCCATCCGGAGGCGACCCGGGTGGTCGTCAGGGGTTGGTCCGTGTGTCACGCCCCGCAACGACGGGACGGGATGCCGCATTCCCCCCACGTGCGCCGGGCGGGTCGTTCAGGAGCGTCCGACGCCCCGGGCCATCCCGTGCAGGAGAAATCCCTGAGCGGCGCGCTCATGGGCCAGTTGCTCGTCCGGGGCGCTCGTGATGGCCTGACGGAGCAGGGGCTTGAGGGCGCGCAGCGCCGCAGGGGACGCTGCCAGCAGGGCGGCGACGAGGTCGGCGGTGGCGGCATCGAGGTCGGCGCGTGGCACAGCCGCAGTGGCCAGGCCGATCGCGACGGCCTCGGCTGCGCCGACGACGCGGGCCGTCGCACACAGTTCCAGGGCGCGGGAGTAACCGACGGAATGCACGAGCGTGGCGGTGCCGCCGAGGTCAGGGATCAGCCCGAGGGCGATCTCCTTCATCGACATGGCGACGTCGTCAGCGACGATCCGCAGATCGGCCGCCAGGGCCAACTGGAACCCAGCGCCGATGGCGTGGCCCTGGACCGCGGCGACGACCACGGGGGTGATCCGGCGCCAGGCGGCAAAGCCCTCCTGGAAGGGCGCGATGAGGGCCGTCATCGCCGCCGGGCTCTGCGCTGCGGCCGCGATCATGTCCGGCTCACCCGGCATACCGCCTGGCATGAGCAGGGAGCGATTGAGTCCCGCCGAGAAGGCCCGTCCCTCGGCCCGCAGCACGACCACGCGGGTCGTGTCGGGCAGCCCGTGCGCGGTGTCGGCGAGCGCCGCCCACAGCGACGGGGTCTGGGCATTGAGCTGGTCGGGGTTGGCAAGCGTGACGGTCGTGACCGCACCGTCGTGCTCGACGCGGAGGCCGGGGTGGGGCTGGGTGCTCACCCCGCCAGGCTATCCGTCGGCCGGTGGCGGATTCGTGCCGGACCAGGTGCGACCCAACAGGCCCAGGTCGGCGCCAGTGTCCTCCCGGTATGCCGTGTAGCCCGCGTCGAAGGGCGTGCGGGCGTGGTAGGCCCAATGCGAGCTGTCCCACACGGTCAGCAGGCGCCCAGCCGCTCGACTGAAGAAGTCGCGGTGGTCGACCATCCGCAGCTGTTCGTTCCAGCGCACCCGCTGCAGCGACTCGGTCCGCGCGAGATAGACCTGCTCGATCATCTGCCGCACCGGGAGGCCGTTGACGAGGTCGCCCCATGGGCGCAGCGGCGGTTGGTGGCCGGGGAAGAGCGCATCCGGGCCGTGGTCGATGGCATACCACCGGGGCAACTCGACCCGCATGATCCCGACGACGTCCACCTCGGGGGTGGCGTCGAGGTAGGCGATGGCCTGGGTCAACCCCAGCGCGGCGCTGAACACGATGTCGTCGTCGGCGACGAAAGCGAACTCGGTCTCGACCGCGTCAAGGGCAGCATTGCGCCCGACACTCACGCCGCTGTTGAACGGCAGCGGCAGCACGGTGACCATCGGGTCGCCGGGAGCCATCGGCTCGCGAGAATCGTCGGCGATGACGATGCGTCCGGAGAACTGCGGACGCAGCGACCGCACCAGCCGTCGCGCCACATCGGGGCGTTGGAAGGTCTTGATGGCGAAGGTCACCCGTCGCGCGGCGTCCGCGCGGTCTGCCGCGGTCGGCGCTGCCTCGAGCCGAGTGTCGCGCAGCCGGAGGGCGGCCAGCTGCGCAGTGGTCACCGCCCCGTATGCCGCTCGCAAGGGTCCCCCGGCCCGGGAGTGGAGAGCAGCGCGCACCTGGTCGGCGCGCGCAGCGGACAGGCGCGGGCTCATCGGAGATCGTCCGTCGCCCAGAGGGAGCTCACGCCTGCGGTGTCGGTGGTCACGGCATACATCGTGCCGGATGCGGTCTGCGCGGCAGAGGTGACCACTCCGGGCGGCCCGGCGCGGGTTTCCCAGCCGCTGGCGCCTGAGCGCAGCACGAGGGACGCCGCTCCGGTCGGGAGGAGGATGGTCCACCCGTTGCCGCGCCAGACCGGGGCAGGGATCGTCGCGCGGTCGGCGATGGTGACAGCCGGTATGCCGTCCCGCACCGTAGGGGCGCGGCTGTCGGCAGACGGGAGGTCCCACACTGCCAGTCGGCCATCAACGACGCCGACAACCACACACCCCGCTGCCCGATCGTGGCATCCCACGGCGACCGCCTCACCGGTGCGGCCCGTCATCGGCAGCGTCGCGCGCCGCCAACCGCTGTTGCCGCGGGTGGACTGCCAGACTGCCGGCTGCTGGCGAACCCCGTCGCCAAGGGTCACCAGCGAGCCGACCACCACGGCGCCCTCGCCGAGAGCCGTCCCGGACCGCGGTCCGGCCAGTTCCGTCGCCGTGCTCGCCAGCACACTGCCGGTCGGATCCTGGCGGACCCACGCCGAGCCGTCGGGCACCCAGATGTCGGCGTCCAGACCGGCGCCGCGACTCTCCCAACTCCCCAACAGCAACGGCCCTGTCGAGGGCATCAGCACCCCGAGCTGCTCCCCCGCACCCCACCCGCCGAACGTCGAGAACGGCTGCTCCTGCTCGCTGAGGCCCGTCGTGCTGTCACCGCGCCAGACCGACCAGCGCACGTTGGAATGCGCCCCACCTCGGGCGCCGGCGACGGCGACCAGACGGCCGGCTTCATCCGTGGCGATGGACAGCCAGGTCGCCTGCTTTGCATAGGGGGTCACGGGGTGCACCGGCACGGCCACGGTGCTCGCCCCGTCCAGCCGCAGCAGACCCGGGGCGGCCGTCGTGCGCTCCTGCGTGCCCACCAGCACCCCGTCCCGGTATGCCGTGAGGGTCACCGGTAGCGCGCCGCGCGGAAGCTCGACCGGCCGCCAGGCCATCGCGTCAGTGGTGGATGAGGAGACCCGTCCGGTCGGCGTCGGGGGTGGATCACTCGGCGAGGTCTGCGCGGTACATCCCGCCACCAACACCCCGAACGTCAGCAGCCTCGCCGCCCAGATCCCGCCGGCTAGAGGCGCGGTCGCTCGACTCCGGGCGTGTCGCACCGCGTCAGTATGCCGTCGCCCCGCTCGCCTTCGCGGCGCTTTGGGCCTTCGCGACGGCCTCCAACACGAGGTCGGCATACGTCGCAGTCGTCGCGAGCGACCCCGTCGTCACGGCGAACCCGAGCGCACGGGCGCGGGCGACCGCTCGATCCAACAAGGTGCCTCGGGCCACGAACAGGGGCACGACGACCCCACCTTGCTCTCGGGGCGTCGTCGTCTCGGTGCTGAGGGTGTTCCAGGAGGTGTCGTCCCCCAGGGTGATCGGCTCCCACCCGGCCCAACCATCGGTGCGGGTGCGACCCGCGCACCGCAACTGGGCCACCAGGTCGGATGAGCGCGAGTCACTGACGACCACGACGACCCGTCGGCTCGGGTCAGGCCGGACGCCCGCGGAGAGGATCAACTCGGCGGCGGTATCCAGCAACCTGGCGGACGGGAAGGCGGGCGCCACCAGCTCGAACGGCCCACCGGCAACCGCGCGCATCTGCGCCAGGGCGGCCGGGACGTCGACCCGTCGATGGAAACCCGCTGACAGCAGTAGCGGCACCACCCACGCGGCGCCCACGCGGCGAGCCGCGTCGGCGGGCGTCGGTCCGTGATGATCGAGATAGGCCGCCGACACAGGTGCGCCGGCTCTGCTGGCGACGGCCTCCGCGAGCACCTCGACGTCGGCCCGATGGCGCGGATCTGGTGAACCGTGGGCCAAGAGCACGATCGCCCGAGGGCTCACACCCGCACACCCACCAGGTCACCCAACCGGTCGCGCAACCCGACGACCGCGCCGATGACCACGACAGCGGGTGCTCGCACTCCCTCGTGCTCGGCGACCCAGACGGCCTTCTCCAGGGTGGTCACGGTGGTCCGCTGCTGCGGAGTCCACCCCGACTCCACAAACGCCACCGGTGTGTCGGGCGCCCTGCCCGCGGCCAGCACCTGGGCCACCGTGGCAGCGATCGTGGCCACCCCCATGAGCAGCACGATGGTGGCATCGCTCGGGGCGGCGGTCAGGGCGGTCGTGGCATCTGCCCCCTCGTGTCCGGAGAGCACGACGACGGATGACGTGACGCCTCGGTGGGTGACCGGGATGCCCGCCGCAGCGGGGACGGCCACCGCCGAACTCACCCCAGGCACCACTTCGACCCGTATGCCGTGCTCACGGCATACCAGAGCCTCCTCGCCGCCGCGGCCGAGGACGAACGGGTCGCCGCCCTTGAGCCGCACGACCCGTTTGCCTGCGCGAGCGTGCTCGACGAGCAAGGCGTTGATGCCGTCCTGGGTGACCCGATGCCGCCCGGGCGCTTTGCCCACGTCGATGACCTCGACGTCGGCCGGAAGATGATCCAAGACGCTGCGCGGGCCGAGCCGATCGGTGACAACGACATCGGCGTCCATAAGGGCCGCCCAGCCGCGCAGAGTGAGCAGCCGCGGGTCTCCCGGGCCACCGCCGACGAGGACGACCGAACCAGCGGACATCTCGGTGTCCGAGGGTGCCGGCCTGCGTCGCCTGCGCACCGGAAGGGCGCCGAAGCGAAACCCGGCGAGGATCGCGTCGCGGACCGCGCGGGCCCGGCGGGGATCCCGATCGCCCGTGACCGCCACCTGCAGACCCTCGGCGGACGTCCCCGCGGCGCCGTCGGCGACTGCGGGGCTCCAGGCCGCACTCTGGGCCCCGGAGTCGGCCCGGACGCACCAGATGCCAGCCGTCTCGGCGTCGTCGGCGACCGCTCTGTCCACCGCTGGACGTCCAGTTGCCGTGTGTACCAACCAGATTCGCTCACCCGAGGTGAGGTGACTGCGGTGATAGTTCTCGGCTCGCCACTCCAGGGCACCGGCGTCAGCAAGGTCGGCCAGCTCGGGCGTGAGGGAGGGTGCGACGACGGTGACCCGGGCACCGTCGGCGAGCACCCGGCATACCCGGCGGTGGGCGACCGGGCCGCCGCCGACGACGAGGACTCGGCGTCCGCGCAGCTGCAGGGTGATCGGGTAGCCCATGGTCAGGCCGATCCGAGGCCGCGGGTGGACAGCAGCCGCCGGGAGAGCGGAGCGAACACGAGGGTCTCGATGGCGACGCCTACGCCGAGGATGAGCAGGATCGACGCGAGGACCAGGGGCATGTCGGACAGTTCCCGGCCGGTGTCTAGCAGTTGGCCGAGACCGGGGCCGAGCTGGGGCGAATAGGCGATGAGCTCGGCCGCCATGAGCGAGCGCCACGCGAACGCCCACCCTTGCCGCAACCCTGCCAAGTAGCCCGGCAGCGCCGCCGGCAACGTGACGAACCGCAACGCGGTCAACCGGCCGGCGCCGAGCACCTGGGCCACTCGGGCATAACTGGGGGGGATCTGGTCGACGCCAGCCAGCAGGCCATTGGCGATCGACGGCACGGCACCGAGCAGGACCACGGCATAGATCGCCGCGTCGGACAGGCCGAACCAGAGGATCGCCGCCGGCACCCAGGCGACGCTGGGCAGCGACTGCAGCCCGGACAGCAGTGGCCCGACGGCCCTACGCACGACCCGCACCTGGGACAAGAGCACCCCGAGCAGCGACCCGCCGACGACGGACGCGAGGAAGCCGAGCACCCCGCGACGGAGGGAGTTGGCGACAGCGGCCTGGGCCGATCCTTCGGTGAAGGCGCTGCGCAGGGCCTCCCAGACCTGGACCGGTCCGGGCAGGGCGTAGACCGGCTTGACCCCGGCCAGGACCACGAGGTGCCAGACGAGCAGCAACACCAGCGCCGCGATCAGCGGCGGCGTCCAGCTACGCAGCGCGCGCGCTCTCCAGGAGCCCTTGGCTGCAGCGGGGGCGTCGAGCGCGTCCAGGCCGGCCTCCAGCGTCGCCAGTTCGTCGCCAGCGGACCGAGCGGGTCCAGCAGGGCCGGCCGGTCCAGCGGAACGGGCGGGTTCGGTCTGCCGACCCAGGGCGAGCGGCAGGACCTCAGTCGTCTCAACGGCCATGGCGGCGGATCTCCTCACTCAACGCGGCGGTGATCTCGACGCTGAGCCGGCTGACCTCGCTCGACTCGATCCGGCGCGGGTGGCTGATCGGGACCTGCCACTCCTGCGCGATCCGCCCCGGCACACTGGTCAGCAGCATGACTCGGTCGCCCAAGCGAACGGCCTCGCGGACGTTGTGCGTGACGAAGACGACGGCGATTCCCGTCTCGTGCCGGATCCGGGTGAGTTCGGCGTGCAGGCTGTCGCGGGTGATGGCATCCAACGCGGCAAAGGGCTCGTCCATGAGCAACACTCGCGCCCCTTGCGCGAGGGCTCGGGCCAGCGCGACCCGCTGCCGCATCCCTCCGGACAGCTCGTGGACCCGCTTGTCCCCTTGCCCGGATAGATGCATGAGGTCCAGGAGCCGCTCGGCCTCCTGGTGGCGCTCCCGGCGCCGGATGCCGCGCAACCGCAGCGCAAGCTCGACGTTGGCGCGCGCGTTGAGCCACGGGAACAGCGCGTGATCCTGGAACATCAGGGCCGGCCTGCCGGACGTCGTCACCGATCCGGTCGTCGCCGCCTCCAGGCCAGCGATGATCGCCAACAGGGTGGACTTCCCGCAGCCGGAGGCGCCGACCAGGGATACGAGTTCGCCGGCCGCCACGCCGAACGAGATGTCGTCGAGGACCGGCCCCGCTGTCCCAGGGAAGGTCTTGCCGATCCGCTCGACTCGGACAGCCAGCCGGGCGTCGCGGTCGGTCGCATTCGGCACAGTCTGTGAATCCGGCACAGTCGGCGAATCCGGCACAGTCGGCGCTGTGAGGGTGCTGAGGGCGGGCATGGTCATTCCTTCCCGAGCCCGCCCGCGCTCACCGTCGGCTTCCCGGCGGCGGCGAGCAGGGCATTGAGCGGTCGGAGGTCGTAGATGCCGGTGAGATCGGCGCGCTGCTTGGTCAGCCCTGCGGCGAGGGCCGCATCAGCCGATGCCTGCAACGAGCTCGCTACCGGGTCGAGGGTCACCGTGAGGTGGGACCACGCTTCGGTGAGCACCCCGGCAGGCAACGCCTTACCGGTGAGGCGCGCGATCTGGGCGCCGACCGCGTCGCGTGACCCGGTGGGGTCTTTCGCGATCGCGGCGTCGATGGCGATCGCCCCCCGCAGCAGGGCGGTCACCTGGTCGGGATGGCTCTGCAGGTAGGCCGTCGACACCAGCAGATGAGTGGTGACAAAGCGCCCCTGCGGCCACAGCGTCGCTTCGTCGACGAGGGTCACCCCGCCGGCCTCGACACGCAGCCGGGTCGCCCAGGGCTCGGGCAGCCAGGCGCCGTCGATCTTGCCCGCTTTGAACAGCTCCAGCGATTGGGCATTGTCCTGCGGGGCGATGGTGACATCGGCCGCGCCGCTGACCGAGGTGGTCAAGCCGTTCTTGGCCAGCCAAGACCGCAAGGCCACGTCCTGGGTACCCCCGAGCTGCGGACTCGCGAGCGTCTTGCCGCGCAGGTCCGCAACGGTGAGGCCGGGGCGGACGACCAGCGAGGCGCCACTGCTGGTCGCTCCGGCGACAATCCGGACCGCCTGACCCCCCGACTTGACGTAGGCGTTGATCGCCGGATTGGGACCGACATAGGCGGCGTCGATGGCCCCCGCGAGCAGCGCCTCGACCGCCGCCGGCCCCGCATTGAAGACCTGGGTCTGCAGGGTGGTGGTGCCCAGCTCCCGTTGGAAAGCGCCGGTGCTCACCCCGAGGATCGCGCTGGCATGGGTGAGGTTGGCGAAGTAGCCGAGACGCAACACGCCGCCCCCGCTCGCGCCACCTGCGGCTGCTCCAGGCGACGAGCAGGCAGACACGGCCGCGACGATCGCGAGAACGACCGCGGGGATCAGCCGCCGCCTCGACCCCCCGGACCCGTTCCGGTGCAGACACCTCAAGAAGCCAGCCATCCGCTGTCCCCTTCGGTCGTGCTGTCGAGGCTGACCATCCCGGCGGCCAGGGTGGCGCCGTCGGCCTCGTCGATCAGCAAGAAGCCACCGGTATGCCGTGCGGCCCGGTAGTCATCGACCGGCACCGATGCTGCCAGCCGGACCCGAATGCGGCCGATCGCGTTGAGCGGCAACGTGGTTCCGGCCGGCCGGTGCTCCAGCCCGGCCAGGTCCAGCTCGTCGACGATGTCGGTCACCACGCCCCGCACGGCGGCCGTGCCGACTCGCACCACGACCCGCTGGCCCGAGCGCAGCGGCTCTGGCGACAACACGGCGACCGTGGCCTCAAGATCGGTGCGCACGTGCGGAAGGCGGCTGGCACCGGCAATGAGGTCTCCACGCGCGATGTCGAGATCGTCGGCCAGGCGCACCGTCACCGACTGTGGCGCGAACGCGGCCTCGACGTCAGCGGGAAGCCCACCCGGCACCGGCACCTCGATTCCGACGACGGACGTGCGGTGTCCGGAGGGGAGCACCACGACCGGGTCACCGACGCGCAGCACACCGGAGGCGAGCCGCCCGGCATACCCGCGGTAGTCCGGATGCGTGGCAGTGCGGGGCCGGATGACGACCTGCACCGGCAGGCGCACCGGCTCGGTGGTGACGTCGGTGCCCACGGGCACGGTCTCTAGGTGTTCCAGGAGGGTCGGACCGGCATACCAGGGGGTGTGCGCGGAGCGGTCGACGACGTTGTCACCCGTCAGCGCCGAGAGCGGGATGGCCGTGACCTCTTGAACTCCGAAACCCGTTGCCAGCCGTTGGAATTCGTCACGAATGCCGGCAAACGTCAGCTCGTCCCAGCCCACCAGGTCCATCTTGTTGACCGCCAGGGCGACGTGGCGAACGCCGAGCAGACCGGTCACGGCCAGGTGGCGCCGGGTCTGCTCGACGATCCCGTGTCGCGCGTCGACGAGGATCAGCGCCAAATCCGCGGTGGAGGCTCCGGTCACCATGTTGCGGGTGTATTCCACGTGCCCGGGCGTGTCCGCGAGCACGAACGACCGCCGCGTGGTGGAGAAGTAGCGATAGGCCACATCGATGGTGATCCCTTGTTCCCGCTCGGCGCGCAGGCCGTCGGTCAGCAGCGCGAGGTCGGCGCTGTCCAGCCCGCGGTCGCGGCTGGCCCGCTCGACGGCGGCGAGCTGGTCGGCCAGGACCGACTTGGTGTCGTGCAGCAGCCGACCGACGAGGGTCGACTTGCCGTCATCGACGCTCCCAGCCGTAGCGAGGCGCAACAGGTCGTGGTCCATCAGAAATAGCCCTCCTTCTTGCGGTCCTCCATGGCGGCCTCGGAAAGCCGGTCATCGGCCCGCGTCGCCCCACGTTCGGTCAGCCGCGAACCGGCCACCTCCCGGATGACGGCGGCGGCATCCCCGGCGTCGGACGGCACGGCAGCGGTGCAGCTCATGTCACCGACGGTCCGATAACGCACTCGACGCACCTCGACGGCTTCGCCGCGGCGCGGCTGGCTCCACGGGCCGACGGCTACGAGCATTCCGTCGCGCTCGAAGACCTCGCGCTCGTGCGCGTAATAGAGCTCGGGCAGGGCAATGCGCTCACGCTCGATGTAGCGCCAGACGTCGAGTTCGGTCCAGTTGGACAGCGGGAAGACCCGCACGTGCTCCCCCGGCGCGTGCCGCCCGTTGTAGAGGTCCCACAACTCGGGTCGCTGCCGCCGGGGGTCCCACGCGCCGAAGGCGTCGCGGATCGAGAAGATCCGCTCTTTGGCCCGCGCCTTCTCCTCGTCGCGCCGCCCGCCGCCGAGCACCGCGTCGAACCGACCCGCGGCGATAGCGTCGAGCAGGGGCACGGTCTGGAGCGGGTTGCGGGTGCCGTCGGGCCGTTCGCGCAGCCGGCCGTCGTCGAGGTAGTCCTGCACCGACGCGACGACCAGTCGCGCACCGAGGCGCTGCACGGTCTCGTCGCGGAAGGCCAACACCTCGGGGAAGTTGTGCCCGGTGTCGACGTGCAGCAGCGTGGACGGGGGCGGTGCCGGGTAGAACGCCCGGACCGCCAGTTCCAGCATGACGACTGAGTCCTTGCCGCCGGAAAAGAGCAGCGCCGGTCGCTCGAACTGGCCGGCCACCTCGCGCAGGATGTGGATCGCCTCGCTCTCCAGGCGATCCAACAGATCCAGCCGGTATGCCGTCCGCTCACCTTCCGGGGCATGGTCGGGTCGGGTGGTGATCGGCTCTGGCGGGGCGATGACGGTGCTCATGTGTGCAACCCACATTCGGTCTTGGCGCGGCCGGACCATCGGCCTGCGCGGGGGTCTTCTCCGATGTCGACGGGCCGGGTGCAGGGCCAGCACCCGATCGAGGCGTATCCGTCATGTCGTAACGGATTGAGCAGCACCTGCTCTTGCTCGACGAACCGCTCAACATCCGCGTCGGTCCACGCCGCCAGCGGGTTGAGCTTGACCATGTCCCGTCGGGCGTCCCAGCCGACGAGGTCGATGTCGCTGCGGGTCGGCGCGTCGACCCGGCGCATCCCGGTCACCCAGGCGCTGCGGCCCTGCAGGCCCCGCTCCAGCGGTTCGACCTTGCGCAGAGCGCAGCACTGGTCGGGGTCGCGGGCATACAACTCCGGGCCGAAGCGCTGCACTTGCTCAGCAACGGTGAGCAAGGGCGTGATGGTGCGCAGCGCGATGGTGCCATTGGCGGCATACGCATCGCGGGTCCCGAGGGTCTCCGGGAAATGCAGCCCGGTGTCGATGAAGGTCACCTCAGCCCCGGGGATGGTCTCTCCCACCAGGTGGACGAGCACCTCGTCCCCCATCGACGAGGCAACGGTGATGTCGGAGCCGAAGGCCGCTGCCGCCCAGCCCAGCACCCGACGGCTCGCTTCCACGCGAGCGTCGTAGCCGGCCGGATCACCGCCAGAGGCATCGGAGTCCACGGTGAACCGGGACTGGGCCGCGGTAGCCAGCAGGCGCAGTTCGTCGGCGGCGAAGGCGCTCATCGGGCACCTGCTGCAGGGCTGTGGGCTGGCACGAGCGAGTGATCCACCCGGAGCAACCCGAGGGTGAAGACGCGGGCGCAAGCACGGCATACCCAGGCAGTGGGTGCCTCCTCGTGAGGCCGGACATCCTGCTCCCCGCAGAACGGGCAGTGTGCTGGGGTCGCGGCGCGACCTCGGTGAGCAGAACTCATCGCAGTTCCTCCTCGTCGACTCGGTGCGCCCAGGCGGCGAAACTCTCGTCGCCAGAGCGCTGATCCAGGAACCGGCCGGTCACGCGCTCGACGTAATCGGTGAGCTCGTTCGCCTCGACCCGCAGGTTGCGGGTCTTGCGGGCCAACTGAGCCTGGCCGCCCAACGAGCCACCCAGGTGAACCTGGAAACCTTCGACGCTGCGGCCCTCGGCGTCACTCATGACCAGGCCCTTGAGGCCGATGTCGGCCACCTGGAACCGAGCACACGAGTTGGGGCAGCCATTGACGTGCAGCGTCACGGGGGTGTCGAGGTGGGGCAGTCTCCGCTCCAACTCCTCGACGGTGTCGCGGGCCCTGGCCTTGGTCTCGACCAAGGCGAGCTTGCAGTACTCGATACCCGTGCAGGCGAGCACGCCGCGGCGCCATTCGCTGGGGTCGCTTGGGAGGCCCACCGCGGCGAGCTCGGCCGCCAGGTTGGCGGCGCGAGCCGGGTCGATGTCGAGGACGAGCAGCTTCTGATGGGCCGTGAGGCGGATCCGGTCCGAGCCATGCTCGGCGGCCAGATCCGCCACCCGCGCGAGGATCGTGCCGGTCACCCGACCGCCGATCGGCGCCACCCCGACCCAGACCCGCCCGTCGCGCTGCGGGTGGATGCCGACATGGTCGCGACGGTGTGCGGGGTCCTCGACCGGAGCCGGGCCATCGAGAAGGGCTCGGCCGAGGTAGTCGCGTTCCAGGACCTCGCGGAACGTCGCTGCCCCCCAGTCGGCGACGAGGAACTTCAACCGGGCGCGGTTGCGCAGGCGGCGATAGCCGTGGTCGCGGAAGATGCCAATGACCCCAGCCCACACGTCCGCCACCTCGTCCAGCGGCACCCAGGCCCCCAGGCGCTGCGCGAAATGAGGATTGGTCGACAGGCCTCCGCCGACCCACACGTCGAACCCCGGCCCGTGCTCGGGGTGGTCGACCCCGACGAAGGACACGTCGTTGGCCTCGTGCGCGACGTCCAGGCTCGGTGACCCCGAGATGGCCGTCTTGAACTTGCGTGGCAGGTTGGAGAACTCCGGCGACCCCAGGTGCCGCCGCAGGATCTCCTCGATGGCCGGGGTGCCGTCGATGATCTCGTCGGCCGCCACTCCCGCGACGGGTGAGCCCAGGATGACCCGCGGGGTGTCGCCGCATGCCTCGGTGCTGCCCAGTCCGACGGCCTCGAGGCGCCGCCAGATCTCGGGCACGTCCTCCACTCGCACCCAGTGCAGTTGGATGTTTTGCCGGTCGCTGATGTCGGCAGTGTCGCGCGCGAACTCGGTCGAGATCCGGGCGATGGCGCGCAGTTGCCCGACGGACAGCGCCCCGCCGTCGGAGCGGACGCGCATCATAAAGAACTCGTCATCGAGCTCGCTCGGATCCAAGGTCGCCGTGCGCCCACCATCGATACCGGGGCGGCGCTGGGTGTAAAGCCCCCACCAGCGCATCCGACCGTGCAGGTCATCGGGCGCGATGGACTGGAATCCGTTGCGGGAGTAGTCGTTTTCGATCCGCTCACGGACGTTGAGCCCGTCGTCGGCAGCTTTGAACACCTCGTTGGGGTTCAACGGGGTGCGGTCGCCGTCAGCCCAGGCGCCGGTCGCGCGATCGGCGCGCCGGGCAGCCGGGCGGGTGGGTGGAGCAGACATGGACGTCCTGTCGGAGAGGCCCTGGCGGGCAGGGGGAGCATGGGCAGGCGCGACAGCGCGCGAGACGGTGCGGCGCACGGCATACCCGACTCGGCAGGACGCGGAGCCAGGGCGCGCGGACGGGGTGGGCTAGGTGGGAGGCAACCGCGGGTCAACGACCCAGCAGGTATGCCGTGCGGCCGTCAGGCCGGATTCAGCCCCGCATGTCGCGGCGACATCCCGCACTGACGACCCTCATGAGGTCGACGTGGCGCCGGGAGACGAGCGCGAGGGGAACTGGCATGGCGGCAGTCTGCCTGCCCGTCGCCCCTTAATGCATAGGCGTCCATTATGTGAAACCAAGCATCCAGTTATCCATGTCGGGTCCGGAGGCAGAGGCGTCTCGGTCTGTGAGGCGGTCCCTGCCCCGGATTGAGAACTCCGGCACGGGCACGACAGGATGGGCGGGACACCCCCGACTGAAGGAGCCAGCGGTGAGCACGGTCAAGCGTCACAAGATTCATCTCAGCGAGAACGAGATGCCGACCCGCTGGTACAACATCCTCCACGACCTGCCCACGCCGCCCCCGCCCTACTTGCACCCGGGCACCGGGCAACCGGTTGGGCCGGACGACCTGGCGGCGCTGTTCCCCATGGACCTCATCGCCCAGGAGATGGCGTCCGAGCAATACATCGACATCCCGCCGGAGGTCCTCGACGTCTACCGGCTGTGGCGGCCCTCGCCGCTCTATCGTGCGCACCGACTCGAGGCCGCGCTCGGCACACCGGCGCACATCTACTACAAGTACGAAGGCGTCTCCCCCGCCGGGTCGCACAAGCCCAATACCTCTGTGCCGCAGGCCTTCTACAACGCCAAGGCCGGCATCAAGAAGCTCACCACCGAGACCGGCGCCGGGCAGTGGGGCACCTCGCTGGCCTTCGCGTGCGCGCAGTTCGGGCTGGAGTGTGAGGTCTGGCAGGTCAAGGCGTCCTACGACGGCAAGCCCTACCGCCGCCTGATGATCGAGACCCTCGGCGGCACCGTCCACGCCTCCCCGTCCGAGCTCACGGCCGCCGGCCGGGCCATCCTCGCCGAGCACCCTGACTCCCCCGGCTCGCTGGGCATCGCGATCAGTGAGGCGGTCGAGGTCGCCGCGCAGGACCCGACGATCAACTACGCCCTCGGCTCGGTGCTCAACCACGTGCTCATGCACCAGACGATCATCGGCGAGGAGGCGCTCAAGCAGTTCGCCAAGATCGAGGTCACCCCTGACCTCATCATCGGCTGCACCGGCGGCGGGTCCAACTTCGCGGGCCTGGCCTTCCCGTTCTTGCGCGAGAAGCTCGCCGGCCGCATGTCACCCGTGCTGCGCGGCGTCGAGCCGGCCTCCTGCCCGTCGCTCACCCAGGGCACCTATGCCTACGACTTCGGCGACACCGCCGGCATGACCCCGCTGATGAAGATGCACACCCTCGGCCACGACTTCATCCCCGACCCCATCCACGCCGGTGGGTTGCGCTACCACGGGATGAGCCCGCTGCTCTCACACGTCTACGAGTCGGGGCTCATGGAGGCCGTCGCCCGCAAGCAGAAGGAGTGCTTCGACGCCGGGGTTCTCTTCGCACGCAGCGAGGGCATCATCCCGGCCCCTGAGTCGACCCACGCCATCGCCGAGGTCGTCGCCGAGGCCCGGGCCTGCACCGAGTCGGGGCAGGAGAAGGTCATCGTCATGGTCCTGTCCGGTCACGGTCACCTCGACCTGCCGGCCTATGGCGCCTACCTCGACGGGTCGATGACCGACCACTCCTACGAGGAGTCCGAGATCCGCGACGCCGTCGCCGAGGCGCTCACCCGCCTCCCCGCGATCCCCCGTCAGTAGATGACGCCCGGCCCCGTCAAGTCGAGCACCATGGCCTGACGGGGCCACCGGGTCAATCCGAAGGCACGCTCGTGTTCGGCGAGGGCCTGCAGCTGCGGGCCGTAGTCGGCTTCGGGCAGCACCCTCCAGCCCAGCCGCTCGTAGTAGGGGCCATTCCACGGCACCTCGGTGAAGGTCCGCAGGGTCATCCGCGGATAGCCCGCACCGCGCGCCCAGTCGGCGGCGTGAGCGAGCAACACCGCCCCGGTATGCCGTCCGGCCTGGCTGGGCAGCACGCTCACCTGCTCGACGTGCGGCAGGGCGTCGACCAACTCGACTCGGACGAAGCCGATGGGCTCATCGTGGGCGTCGCAGGCCACCCACAGCCGCCGGGCCGCGCAAGCCGGCAGGTATGCCGTCTGGTCGGGCGGTTCGGAGTCAGCGACGAGGTCCATCCCCACCTCGCGGAACGCGACGTCGCCGGACTTCTCAATCGCCGGAAGTGCCTCCAGGTCCGTCGGCTCGGCGAGACGTACCCGAATCTGCTTGGCGCGCAAGGCTTTGTCCCGTCGTCGGTCGATGACGAAGACGGCCCCCAGAGGCAGCGCCGCAGCACACCAGGGCGGCCAGCCCGGCCCGGAGAGGTGCTGCATGGCATACCTGGTCAGCAGCCAGGCCGCGAGGCACGACGCGAGCAGCGCGCTCCAGCCCACGAGGTTGAGTTGAGCGGTGCGGAATGGTCCCCTGCGCAGGCGGTCGATCGACGTGACCGCCCGCCGTCCGGGCGTCAGTGGCTCGTAGTCGGCATACCCGCGCTTCATGTGGCGCACCTCCGCGCCCAGGCTCTCACGCGAGGGCGACGAGGTCTTTGTAGTCCGGTCCCCAGAGGTCCTCGACACCATCGGGCAGCAACAGCACCCGCTCGGGTTCGAGGGCATCGACAGCACCCTCGTCGTGGGTCACGAGCACGACCGCTCCGCGATAGGTCCGCAAGGCGCCGAGGATCTCTGCACGGGAGGCGGGGTCGAGGTTGTTGGTTGGCTCGTCCAGCAGCAGGACGTTGGCGGCCGAGACGACGAGCATGGCGAGGGACAGGCGCGTCTTCTCGCCACCAGAGAGCACCCCGGCCGGCTTGTCGACGTCATCCCCGGTGAACAAGAACGAACCGAGGGTCTTGCGCACCTCGGTCTCACCGAGATCGGGGGCCGCCGACTTCATGTTGGCCAACACGGTGCGCTCGATGTCGAGATTTTCGTGTTCCTGCGCGTAGTAGCCGAGTTTGAGCCCGTGACCCGGCTCGACCTGCCCGGTGTCCGGCGCGTCGACCCCGGCAAGGATGCGCAGCAGGGTGGTCTTGCCAGCACCGTTGAGGCCCAGGACGACGACCCGCGAGCCGCGGTCGATGGCCAGGTCGACGTCGGTGAAGATCTCCAGCGAGCCATAGGACCGTGACAATCCCGAGGCCATGAGGGGGGTCTTGCCGCACGGCGCGGGGTCGGGGAAGCGCAGCTTGGCCACCCGGTCGTGGGCGCGCTCCCCCTCGACGCCGGCCAGCAGCCGCTCGGCCCGGCGGGCCATGTTCTGGGCGGCCGTGGCCTTGGTGGCCTTGGCGCGCATCTTGTCGGCCTGCGCCATGAGCGCCGACGCCTTCTTCTCGGCGTTGAGCCGCTCCCGCTTGCGGCGCCGCTCGTCGGTCTCCCGCTGCAGGAGATAGGGCTTCCAGCCGACGTTATAGACGTCGAGCGCCGACCGGTTGGCGTCGAGGTGGAAGACGCGGTTGACCACGGCATCCAGCAGCGCCCCGTCGTGGCTGATGACGACGAGCCCACCCTTGTATGCCTTGAGGTAATCGCGCAACCAGACGATGGAGTCGGCGTCCAGGTGGTTGGTTGGCTCGTCGAGCAGCAGCGTGTCGGCCCCGGAGAAGAGGATCCGCGCGAGTTCGACGCGGCGGCGCTGTCCACCTGACAGGGTCTCCAGCGGTTGTCCGAGCACGCGGTCTGGCAGGCCGAGCGAGGAGGCGATGGCCGCGGCCTCGGACTCGGCGGCATACCCACCCATGGTGGTGAACTCGGAGTCCAGCCGAGCGTAGGAGCGCATAGCACGCTCGCGGAGCCGCTCGTCGGCCGAGCCCATCCGCGCCTCGGCAGCGCGCAGGTCGCGGACCATCTGATCCAGGCCGCGGGCCGAGAGGATGCGGTCGCGCGCCAGTACCTGGAGGTCACCGGTGCGGGGATCCTGCGGGAGGTAGCCCACGGCGCCGGTGCGGGTGACCGTGCCGGCGGTCGGCAACCCGTCGCCGGCGAGCACCTTGGTCAACGTCGTCTTGCCGGCGCCATTGCGGCCGACCAAGCCGATCCGGTCGCCAGGGCTGATCCGGAAGCTCACCGGCTCCAGCAGCAGCCGCGCGCCCACGCGCAACTCGACCCCGGTGGCGACGATCACGGCATACCTCGAACTGTGCAGGGCGTGTCGGACGCAGCGCCGGGGGTTTCAGGGGGACGGAGCGTCCATTCTGCCACTGCCGCCGCGACAGGTAGCGTTGCCGACCGTGAGCCCCACCGTTGCCGTCCGCACCATCACGCCCGAGGAACACCTCGCCCACCTGCGCAGCCTGCCGGCGGCGAGCTTCCTGCAAACGCCGGCGTGGGGGCGGCTGAAGAACGACTGGAAAGCCGAAAGCATCGGCTGGTATGCCGTCGGCGCTCCCGATCGGCTGGTGGGATCGGCTCTCGTGCTTTATCGGCAGTTGCCCCGGCTGCGTCGATATCTGGCCTATCTCCCGGAAGGTCCAGTGCTCGATTGGGACGACGCCGAGTTGGTGGAGCCGGCGCTCGCTGCCCTACGCGCTCACGTGGCCAAGGCTGGTGCCTTCGCGATCCGGCTCGGACCTCCGGTGCCGACCCGCCGCTGGCATGCCGACACGGTGAAGGAAGCCATCGCCTCCGAGGCGGTCACCTCGCTCACCCAGGTGCCGGCCGATATCGATGAGGGCACCGGCCTGCGGCTGGCGGCTCAGTTGGAACGGCTGGGATATCGCCACCTCGCGGCCACCGAGGGATTTGCCGCAGGGCAACCACAATTCGTGTTCCAGATCCCGTTGGCCGGGCGGAGCGAGGCCGACCTGCTGGCCGGGATGAACCAGCTGTGGCGCCGCAATATCAAGAAGGCCGACAAGGCCGGCGTCGAGGTGTCCCTCGGCAGCGCAGCCGACCTACCGGCCTTCCACGAGGTCTACCTGGAGACCGCCACCCGCGACCACTTCACCCCTCGCCCGCTGTCCTATTTCCAGCGGATGTTCACCGAGCTGCTCGCTGAGGACGCCGGCCGCATCCGGCTCTATCTGGCCCACCATGAGGGTGACCTCGTGGCATCGACCATCTGGGTGCGGGTTGGGCAGCACGCGTGGTACTCCTACGGCGCGTCGACGGCGGCCAAGCGCGAGGTCCAGGGCTCCACTGCGCTGCAGTGGCGGATGCTGCGCGACTCCCTCGCCGCCGGAGCAACCGTCTACGACCTGCGCGGCATCACCGACACGGTCGCGTCCGACGACCCCCACCTCGGGCTCATCCGGTTCAAGGTCGGCACCGGCGGCGAGGCCGTCGAGTACGTCGGCGAATGGGACCTCCCGCTCAACAAGGCCCTGTATGCCGGGTTCGACTGGATGATGCGGAGGCGTTCGTGAGCATCGTCCTCCACGTCGATGGCGACCGGTGGCGAGCCCACCTCGACCGCACCGTGGCAGCCAATCCGGGCCTGGTGCCCGTGGTCAAGGGCAACGGTTATGGCTTCGGCGCGCCGGTGCTCACCGGCGAGTGCGAGCGGTTGGCCGGCCAGGCCGGCGTCGCTCTCATCGCTGTCGGCACCTATCGCGAGGCCGGACCGGCCTTGGCGGCCTTCTCGGCCGACGTCCTCGTCCTGGAGCCCTACCGCCCCACCCTGCACGGCGACCTGGCCGTGTTGTCCGAACCCGCCCTGGTGCACACCGTGACCTCTGTGGCCGATGTGCTCGACCTGCACTCCCGAGCGCCCGGTGCTCGGCTCGTTGCCGAGGGTCTCACCTCGATGAACCGTCACGGCTGCCGAGTGGAGGACTACGCGGACCTCGTCACCGCAGTCGGCAGCCACCTGGTCGGAGGGACCCTGCATCTGCCGCTGGGATCCGGTCACCAGGCCGAGGTCTCCGCCTGGCTGACCCGATTCCCAACCCTGTCGACCTGGTTCCTCTCGCACGTGTCGCCCGACGAGCTCGGTCGGTTGCGGACGGCATACCCCGGGGTGGCTCTGCGGCCCCGGGTCGGGACCGCGCTGTGGTTGGGCGAACCCGCCGCACTCACGGTGCGGGCCGATGTCCTGGACGTCCGGGCGGTAGCGGCGGGCAGCCACGCGGGGTACCGAGGTCGTTCGATGGGCGCCGGCCACCTGGTCGTTGTCTCGGGCGGCACCGCTCACGGCGTGGCGATGGAAGCCCCCTCAGCCGTCTCCTCCCTTCGGCAGCGGGCCATCGTCCTGGCCGAGGGGGCCCTGGAGGCGGCCGGTCGGGTGCGGTCACCGTTCTCGCTGCCGACCAGCACCACTGGCGCCAGCACCTCGTTGTGGTTCGTCGAGCCGCCACACATGCAGGTGAGTCTGGTCCACGTGCCGCAGAGCACCATTCCGCCCGCGATCGGCGACCAACTCGACGTGCGGGTGCGCCTGACGACCTTCTGGGCGGACGACGTCGTCCTCACCTGACACCGACACGCACCACCGAACACTGCTCACCGGGAACAGGACAGTCCCGACGGACCGTTAGGGTGTGGGGAGATGGCGGCGAGTCTGCGCTGCCTGAAGAACGCGGAGGGTCGATGTCCTTCAACGAGAACGCCACGCTGGACACCTCTCAGGTCGAGTCGGGCGGCAGCGGCGGCTTCGGTGGCGGTGGCGGAGGTCGCGGGGGGTTCCCCGGCGGCATCCAGGTCGGTGGCGGCATCGGTGGGCTTATCATGCTCATCCTCATGCTCATCTTCGGCGGCGGCCTGACCGGTGGCGGCAACACCACGGCGCCGCAGGACTCCACGACCACGCAAGGTGGCCAGTTCGACACCAGCCAGGTCGGGGCTGCTGGCTCAGCCAGCGGCGATTTCGCCAACTGCAAAACCGGTGCCGACGCCAACAGGAACGACGAGTGCCTCATCATCGCCACGGTCAACAGCGTGCAGGCCTACTGGGGCCAGTTGCTGCCGCAGTACGGCAAGCAGTACCCCAAGGCCAAGACGGTCATCTACTCCGGCCAGACGCAGTCCGGATGTGGCACCGCCTCCAACCAGGTCGGTCCCTTCTACTGTCCGCTGGACAATAAGGTCTACATCGACGCCTCCTTCTTCGCCGAGCTGACCAAGCGGTTCGGCGCGGACGGCGGACAGCTGGCCAAGGAGTACGTCGTGGCGCACGAATACGGCCACCACATCCAGAACGTCCTGGGCCTGCTCGGCAAGGCCCAGCAGGACCCGCAGGGCCCGCAGTCCGGCGCCGTGCGCGTCGAGCTCATGGCTGACTGTCTGGCCGGCACCTGGGTCAAGCACGCCACCGAGACCAAGGACAAGAACGGCGTCACCTTCCTCAAGCCGATCACCCAGGCCGACATCCAGTCCGCCCTCTCGGCCGCCTCCGCGGTCGGTGACGACCGCATCCAGGAGGCCGTCCAGGGTCGGGTCACCCCGGAGAACTGGACCCATGGTTCCTCCGAGGCTCGGCAGCGCTGGTTCCTGACCGGCTACCAGAGCGGTGACATCAACAAGTGCAACACCTTCGGGGTCGCCCGCGTGGAGTGACCCACTCCTGCGTCAATGAGGGCAACGACGGCGGCCCGGCTCCTGCAGGAGCCGGGCCGCCGTCATCGTGCAGAAGGGACTGTGGTCAGACTGCCGAGCCCCGGAAGAAGCGCCGACCGGACAGTTCGCGCGGGGTGATCTCGACGTAGATCGGCTTGTCCGAGGGCAGCCAGGTCTCCAGGTGCTTCTCGTCGTCGGCATAGGTCTCGGAGAACGAGTCGACCATGCGCGCTGATCCCTTGAGAATGACCGACCAGGCCTGGTCGCCCTCACGACCGTCGCACTCGACGGCGACTGCGGCATTGATGACGAGCTCGGTCAGCTTGGTGCCGGCGGCGGTGCGCATGAGCAGACCATTGCCGTCGACGATGAAGTTGACCGGAAAGATGTCGGGTTCGCCGTGGACGGCCACCGCCAGACGCCCGAACCGCTCGCGGTCCAGGGTCGCCCAGCACTCCTGCTCGGTCA
Organism: Actinomycetales bacterium; assembly: GCA_016710645.1. Classification (GTDB taxonomy): domain Bacteria; phylum Actinomycetota; class Actinomycetes; order Actinomycetales; family Dermatophilaceae; genus Phosphoribacter. Next base: position 151,469 of record JADJVI010000018.1, read on the forward strand.
TGTCTTCGATGCGGAAGTCGTCGCTCATGGCGTTCATCCTAGGCAGTCGCGCGCTCCCGATGCGCCGTGCCCGGGCGTTGGACGGGTCACTCCCCCGGCACGCTGCCGTGCACCCACACCGCGCGGCCTCTCCACAGCGCGCGCCGCAGGACAGCAGCGTCGGGGTCGCTGAGGTCGGGCAGCTCGCGGCGCGGCAGCCCGGTCAGCCGGGCGAGTACGGGGGCTTCGAGCACCGACGTCCACAGCGTCCGGTCACCTCCGAGGACCAATGCCTCCGGTATGCCGTGCCACTCACCTTCCAGCCCACTGTCCTCCGGCCCTGGCACCAGCAACCGACGGGCGTGCTCAGTCACCGCATCGACGAGAACAGCGGCCTGACCCGCGCGACGGCGGGCGAACCGCTGTTGCGACCATCCGCCGGCGGCCGTGCGGGACTGCACATGTCGCCGGCCCACCTTCGAGGTGACCAGGCGCGGACCGGAAGCCAGCCCGACGGCATACCCTCCGCGACGAATGAGCAGCAGCCCGATGAGGTCATGTGGGAACGACGTCGCGGACACCTCACCATCGGCCCAGCGAGCGGTGACGGTGTCACCCTCCCGGATCTGAACGGCATCGGGATGCGCAGCCATGAACTCCGCCCACCACGACGGGAAATCCGCCATGGCGATCTCGTGTCGACCGCTGGACACCGGCGCAGTCAGAAGTGGATTCCCGGTAGGTCAGAGGTTGAAGCCGAGGGCGCGCAGCTGCTCGCGGCCGTCGTCGGTGATCTTGTCCGGGCCCCACGGCGGCATCCACACCCAGTTGATCCGGTGCGAGACGACCAGCCCTTCCAGCGCCTGTGCGGTCTGGTCCTCGATGACGTCGGTGAGCGGACAGGCCGCCGACGTCAGCGTCATGTCGATGACCGCGTGCGACTGGGAGTCGACGGTGATGCCGTAGACCAGGCCGAGGTCGACGACGTTGATCCCGAGTTCGGGGTCGACCACGTCGCGCATGGCCTCTTCGACGTCGGCGACATTGGCCGGCGAGCCGCTGGTGGAGGTGACGTCGGTGCTCATGAGGGGTCCTTGTCGTCGGTCGGGTGGAGGGATCCCACGGCAGAGACGCCGACGGGCGTGGTCACGGCGACGGCGGGTGGGGTGATGTCGACTCCGGCGTGGACCAGAGCGTCCGCGAAGGCCGACCAGCCCAGCAGGGCGCATTTGACCCGGGCGGGGTATTTCGCGACCCCGGAGAAGGCGACCCCGTCGCCGATGACCTCTTCATCGCCGCTATCTCGCCCGCGCGAGGTGAGCATGGCGCGCATGGCTTCGTAGGTCTGCAGGGCCTGCTCGACCGGATAGCCGGTCACCTCGTCATGCAGGACCGAGGTGGACGCGACCGAGATCGAACACCCCTGGGCGTCATAGGAGACGTCCTGGACGACGCCATCGGCGACGTGGACGCGCAGGGTCACCTCGTCACCGCACGTGGGGTTGACGTGGTGCACCTGGGCCTCAAAAGGCTCCCGGAGCCCAGACCCGTGCCGCTCCTTGGCGTGGTCGAGGATGAGTTGTTGGTAGAGGTCCATCAGGACGCCACCTCCAGCCCGAAGACTGCCGGCACGCTGTCGAGGGCGGCCAGCAGGATGTCGACCTCGGCGGCGGTGTTGTATGCCGCGAAGCTCGCCCGGGTGGTTGCGGTGACCCCGAGAGCCCGATGCAACGGCCAAGCGCAGTGATGGCCCACCCGAACCGCGATGCCCTGATCGTCGAGCACCTGGCCGACATCGTGCGGGTGGACCCCGTCGGCGACGAACGCGACCACCGAGCCACGATCGTGCAGATCGGTCGGACCGATCACGCGGATCCAGGGACGCGTGGCCAGCCCGTCGAGCAACCGCCGCACGAGCATGAGTTCGTGGGCGTGGACCCGATCCATCCCCAGGGCCGTGAGGTAATCGCAGGCGGCGGCGAGTCCGACGGCCTGGGCAGCCACCGGCACGCCCGCCTCGAACTTCTGCGGCACCGGAGCGTAGGTCGACTCCTGCATGGTGACCGTCTCGATCATCGATCCACCGGTGAGGAAGACCGGCATCTCGTCGAGGATCTCCGACCGTCCCCACAGCACGCCGACCCCGAGCGGGCCGAGCATCTTGTGGCCGGAGAAGGCCAGCAGATCGACTCCCAGCTCGGTGACGTCGACCGGCAGGTGCGGCACCGACTGACACGCGTCGAGCACGACCAGGGCACCGACGGCATGAGCGCGGTCAGCCAATTCGCGAACCGGGTTGACCGTGCCCAGCACGTTGGAGGCGTGGGTGAAGGCGAAGACCTTGGTGCGCTCGGTGAGCAGCTCGTCGAGGTGGGTCAGGTCGAGCCGACCCTCGGCGGTGACGGGGACCCAGCGCAAGGTGGCGCCGGTGCGACGGCATACCTCTTGCCAGGGCACGAGGTTGGCGTGGTGCTCCATCTCCGTGATGAGGACCTCATCCCCAGGCCCGAGCCGGAACCGCTCCCCGCACCGCCTCCCCCGCCGGCGGCGCCGTTGGAGAACGCGTAGGCGACCAGGTTGATCGCCTCGGTCGCATTGCGAGTGAAGACGATCTCCTCGTCGCGCGACCCGATGAACTGCGCGACGGTATGCCGTGCTGCCTCGTAGGCGTCGGTGCCCTCCTCGGACAGCAGATGAGATCCCCGGTGTACCGCTGCGTTGAGGTGCTCGTAGAAGTGCCGCTCGGCATCGAGCACTTGGCGGGGTTTGTGCGAGGTCGCCCCCGAGTCGAGGTAGACCAGCGGTCGACCCCCACGCACGGTGCGCGTGAGGATGGCGAAGTCGGCGCGGATGCGCGCCGACTCGGCCGGGGTGAAGGGCAGTGCCGACATACGGGGTCCGATCAGGCTTGCGCGAGGTAGCGGTCGTAGCCGTTGGCCTCGAGCTCGTCGGCCAGCTCGGGCCCACCCTGCTGCACGATGCGGCCGTCGACGAAGACGTGGACATAGTCGGGCTCGATGTAGCGCAAGATGCGGGTGTAGTGGGTGATGAGCAAGATGCCCATGTCATTGGCCGCCTTGGCCCGGTTGACGCCTTCGCTGACCACCCGCAGGGCGTCGACGTCCAGGCCGGAGTCGGTTTCGTCCAGCAGCGCGATCTTGGGGCGCAGCAACTCCAGCTGGAGCACCTCGTGGCGCTTCTTCTCACCACCGGAGAAGCCCTCGTTGACATTGCGCTCGGCGAAGGTCGGATCCATCTTCAGCGCATCCATCGCGGCGCGGACGTCCTTGACCCAGGTGCGCAGCTTGGGCGCCTGCCCGTCGATCGCGCTCTTGGCGGTGCGCAGGAAATTGCTCACCGTGACGCCGGGGACCTCGACGGGGTACTGCATGGCCAGGAACAGCCCGGCGCGGGCCCGCTCGTCGACGCTCATCGCGAGGACATCCTGACCGTCAAGGGTGACCGAGCCACCGGTGACGAGGTACTTGGGGTGTCCGGCAACGGAATACGCGAGCGTCGACTTGCCCGAGCCATTGGGGCCCATGATCGCGTGGGTCTCCCCCGAACGCACCGTGAGGTCCACGCCGCGCAGGATCTCCTTGGCGCCCTCCTCTGTGGCGACGCTCACCTGTAGGTCGCGAATCTCCAAGACGGTCATGCGGGAAGCTCCTCGGCAGGGGGTGGGGGTAGCGGTGACGTAGACGGTGTCGCCGACCAGGCGGACGGCATAGACGGGGACGCGCGTGGTGGCGGGCGGGCAGGACGGGACGCCGGTGCGCAGGTTGAACCGGGAGCCGTGCATCCAGCACTCCAACTCGCAGCCGACGACATCGCCCTCGGAGAGCGAAACCGCCCCATGGCTGCAGATGTCGTCGATCGCATAGACCTCGCGGTCACTGAGGCGCACCAGGGCCACCTGACGATCGCCGACAAGAGCCGCTGCAGCACGTCCGAGCGGCAAGTCGTGCAGCTCGCAGACGGCTTCGTAGCCGGCCGCAGCCAGGTCGGCAGCGGTTGAGGGGGTGCGTGGAGGTGTCGCTCATGCCGGCCCGTCCTCCTGCAGCGCCGGGACGCCGTAGGTGTCGGTGGCGGCGAGCTCGCGCTCGACGGCCTGGGTGAGGTGACCTTGGATCTCGGCCACCGGGATCTTGGCGATGATGTCGGCAAAGAACCCTCGCACGACCAGCCGCCTGGCTTCCTGCTCCGGGATCCCCCGGGCCTGCAGATAGAAGAGCTGTTCGTCGTCGAAACGGCCTGTCGCAGAGGCATGTCCGGCACCCCGGATCTGCCCGGTCTCGATTTCGAGGTTGGGCACCGAGTCGGCCTGAGCCCCGTCGGTGAGCACGAGGTTGCGATTGATTTCGTAGGTCTGGGTGCCTTCGGCGGAGGCGCGGATGAGGACATCGCCAATCCACACCGACCGAGCCGAATCCCTTGCAGCGCACCGCGATACTCCACGTGGCTGGTGCACATGGGGGCGGCGTGGTCGACGAAGAGTCGGTGCTCGAGGTGCTGGCCGGCGTCGGCGAAGTAGACGCCGTACGCCTCGAAACTGCCGCCGGGACCGGCATACGAGGCATTGGTCGACAGGCGAACGAGCGAGCCGCCGAGCGTCACGGCGATGTGCCGGACCGTCGCGTCCCGACCGACGACGACGTCGTGCTCGCCCAGGTGGACGGCCGTTGCCTCCCATTCCTGGACGGTCACGAGGGTGAGGTCGGAGCCGTCCCCGACGAGGACCGAGAGCACCTCGCTGTATGCCGTGTCGCCATGCTGCTCCAGCACGACAGTCGCGCGCGCCTGGGCGCCGACGCGGAGCACGACATGACTGAGCGACCGGCCTCCCGCGCCGGTACGACGGATGCGGACCGGCTCGGTCAACTCGACACCGGCCGGCACCTCCAGGACCGTGACCGCCGGCGCCTGAGTGGTGACGACCGCCGCCGCGAGATCGCCCGGAGCCGGGATGCCCCATCCGGTCATCTCGCTGCGCTCCATCCGGGAGACCCGCATGGCGTCCGGCCCGGTGATGTCCCATTCCAAGGACCGCTCGGAGGGCGCGTCGTCAAGCAGGCCGGCCAGCCGGGCCATCGGGGTGAATCGCCACTCCTCCTCACGGCCGGTCGGCCGTGGGAAGTCGGACGCGAGGAATGAGCGGCGGCGCTCGGCCCGCGACTGCTCGGGGACGAACGGCATACCGTGGGAATGCGCCGACGCGCCGGGGCGCGTGGCAGCCGGGCGAGACGGGTGTCCAGCAGCGGCATCAGCCGACCGCTCCTTCCATCTGCAGCTCGATGAGCCGGTTGAGTTCGAGGGCGTACTCCATGGGCAGTTCGCGGGCGATCGGCTCGACGAAGCCGCGGACGATCATCGCCATCGCCTCGTCCTCGGCCATGCCGCGGGACTGTAGGTAGAAGAGCTGGTCGTCGCTCACCTTGGAGACGGTCGCCTCGTGGCCCATCTGGACGTCGTCCTCGCGGACGTCGACATAGGGGTAGGTGTCCGAGCGGCTGATCGTGTCGACGAGCAGGGCATCACAGCGCACCGTCGACTTGGCGCCATGGGCGCCTTCGTTGATCTGGATGAGACCGCGGTAGGACGTGCGCCCACCACCCCGTGCGACCGACTTGGAGACGATCGAGCTGGACGTGTCGGGCGCGGCGTGGACCATCTTGGCGCCGGCGTCCTGGTGCTGCCCTCGCCGGCGAAGGCGATCGACAGAGTCTCGCCCTTGGCGTGGCGCCCCAGCAGGTAGACAGCGGGGTATTTCATCGTCACCTTGGAGCCGATATTGCCGTCGATCCACTCCATCGTCGCGCCCTCATCGCAGGTGGCGCGCTTGGTCACGAGGTTGTAGGACGTTGTTGGACCAGTTCTGGATCGTCGTGTAGCGGACTCGGGCGTCCTTCTTGACGATGATCTCCACGACCGCCGAGTGCAGCAGGAGTCGGATTTCCAGAGCGGGGCAGTGCACCCCTCCGCGTATTGCGCGTACGGGCCCTCGTCGGCGATGGTGAGGGTCCGACCGAACTGGCCCATGTTCTCGGTGTTGATCCGGAAGTAGGCCTGCAGCGGAATGTCGACCTGACGCCCTTGGGCACGTAGATGAACGACCCACCCGACCAGACCGCCGTGTTGAGCGAGGCGAACTTGTTGTCGCCAGCCGGGATGACGGTCGTGAAGTACTCCTTGAAGAGCTCCTCGAGCTCGCGCAGCCCCGTGTCGGTGTCGACGAAGATGACGCCCTTCTCCTCCAAATCCTCGCGGATCTGGTGGTAGACCACTTCGGAGTTGTGCACGACCAGGCCCTCGGCGAGGAAGTTGTGCGGCCCGTCCACCTCAAGGTCCCACACCGGCTCGACCCCGTATGCCGTGATGTCGCTGACCCGAGCGAACCGGAGGTGTTCCGGCCAGTGCCCGCGGAAGGTCGTGCCCTTGGCGGTGGTGGACGAGTGCACGTACGCCCGACGCCCGAACCGGCTGGTGCGCTTGGGGTTACGGCAGTCCAACCGCTCGAAGGCACCGGTGATGTGCAGGCGGTAACCGTCGACCATGCGTTCTTCGTCGGTCGGGTGAGGACTGGAGAAGCGGTAGGACCGCCGGCGCGCAGCCCGCAGGTGAGCGCCAGGGCAGCAGCGTCCTCCAACAGGTCGTTCTGGCCGCTGGTGAGCAAGACCGATCCAGACCGGGCGGGACCAGACGTAGCCATCGGCGTCGACCCACCCACCGAGGAAGGCGAGCCGCTCGTTCTCCGGGCAGGGCGTGGATCCAGGTCGGCACCGACTTGGTCAGCGAGGTGCCCGCGAACCCATGGGACCGCAGCCAGTTCACCAGGCCCTTGGAGTTGACCACGAGACGGACGTCGTCCGCCGAAATCGTGCGCAGGCCGAACTGCTCCGCCACGATTCGGGTGATCTCATCCCGGACCTCTTGATCCTCGGTCACGACGGCAAACTGCACTCGGTGGGTGCGTCCGGAACTTTGCGTGTTGCCGTCACCGAGGAAGAAGCCGAGCAGCCACATGAGGTCAGCGGAGCTCGTCGCAGGACCGAACGTCGAGTCAAAGCTGCGTGAGCGCCCGAATTCGGGCAGCCCCCTCGGAACGGCGACAAGGTCGCCAGGGCGCAACTGCGCGACCGTCTTCCACACCCTGCGGTACCGGGCTCGCTGCCGTCCGGGTTTGCGCTGGTCGTCCAACACGAGGAAGGGGTGGTTGTCGGTTGCTCGGATGGTGCGGGTACCGACCTTGACCGCGTAGGTCTGGCGGGTGCCAGTCTGGGCCGCGGCTTTGACCGGGGCCACAATGAAACGCCCGGTCGACTCATCGAGGGGCGAAGACTGCATCGCCTGGGGCGATTTCCTTGATCGGGACGAGCCGCGTCCGGCGGTCCAGACCCGCGAATCCTGGAGCCAAGCATTCATACTGAGCCGCCACGCCGGCGATCAGCCGCTGCTTCTCGGCCTCGGGGATGCCGAGCCGGTCGTAGGTGTTCTTGATGTCCTCCGGGAGCTCGTCCCAGGTCGTGGCCTGCTTCTCCGTCGACCGGACGAAGTACTTGATGTTGTCAAGTGAATCCCGGTGAGGTCGCTGCCCCAGGTCGGCATCGGCTTGCGGTCGAACAACCCGCGCGCGCAGCCGCAGGTCGAGCATCCACTGCGGCTCGTCCTTCAGGGCCGAGATGTTGCGCACGACCTCCTCGGAGAGTCCGCGCCGTGCGGTCGCGCCGGCCTGTCGGTGTCGGCCCAGCCGTACTCGTGCCTGCCCAGCCCCTCCAGGCCTGGGTTGAGCTGTTCGATGTCGATGCTCACGAGAGGTGGCCTTTCGATCG